>CANJXY010000031.1 GCA_947478925.1 Hyphomonadaceae bacterium
CCACTGACTAACGAAATTGTCCTGAACGCGGGTGACGGCGCCATTCACGAAGAAGCCTTCGCGGGAAAGCGCCTTCACATTGGCAACGTGGTTTGGAGAAAACTGAGGCGCCATCTCGATGATGACGCGTCCTTTGCCCGGAAAATCCATGTAGAGGGTGTTTTCAGGATCGAGCGCGCGCCACTCGTAAGGCTTGGACGCGGCGATGATGTCGGCGGGCGATGGCGTCAAACCAGCAGGGGGCGCGGGGATGGAATTGAGCTGGGCCGCAGGTGACTGACAGGCGGCGAGCGCCAGGGCGCCAAGCGAAAGGACGGCCAGGCCGAACGCGATCCTCATAACCCCTCCAGTCATTGCGACAGGAAGACTGTGCGATGGATTGGCGCCAAGCTCAACGGTTCTGGGCGGCCACGACGAACTAGCCGCGATAATCGCCGTTCTCCCAGTAGGTACGGCCGCTGGACGGGTCGACATAGTAGTAGCGTCCTGCGCCCCGATCGTAGCTCATGTCGGAGCGTTGCGCGACCTGCTTGCCGCCAACGAAGCATCCGCCCTGTTCCTGACAGCCGGTGTAGTAACCGACCGCGGCGCCGAGTGCGCCGCCAATGAGTGCGCCGGAGAGATCGTCGTCTGCGACGGCTGCGCCAGCTGCGGCCCCAAGTGCGCCGCCGATGGCCGCGTTGCGCTGAGAAGGGTCCCAGCTGTCCATCGTGCTGCACGCGGCCAGCGAGGAGCTTGCGACCAGGGCGCAGAACAGCGTCTTCATGTAGGACATGGCGGCCTCTTCGTCGGCGGTTTCAATGTGTGCAGGTAAAACGGCAGCCGCCCGAAGGTGTTCCATCATTTGTTGCTCACGTGGCAGGTATTGTGCGGTTCCACGTTGAAATACACGGATCGACCAGGTCGCGCCTGCAGGCCTTCGAACATGCGAAATCCACGCCGGCGACTCCATTGCGCCGGCGCAGCGGGATCAGCGAAGCGCACTCACAGGCAGGGTGCAAACAGGGGTGATAGCTTCGGTTTCACTTCCAGCCGGGCGAGCGGGGCGCCGGCTCAGACGTGTGCGCCGCCAAAGGAAAGTTGGCGGGGATACCCGCTTGCGTCTCAAGTCTGAGCCGGCCGCCTCGGCGAAAGCAGTTTCGTCACGGCTGGTCACGCCCAGGAACGAGGCCGACCCCGTGAAGGGCCGGCCCATCATCTGTTTGTCTTTCGTGAGCGCCTAGAGAACGTCCAACATCTTGGCGACCAGCGGGTGGCGGACCACGTCGCCTTGATGGAGGCGGATGACACCGACATCGCCGCCGAGTGACTCGATGCGGTCTGCGACTGGCGCAAGGCCCGAGAGCTCTGGCAGCAGATCCGATTGGGCCGGATCGCCTGTGACGATCATCTTGGAGTTCCAGCCGAGCCGGGTGAGGATCATCTTGAGCTGCACATAGGTGCAGTTCTGCGCCTCGTCGACCACGATGAAAGCGTTGTTGAGCGTGCGGCCGCGCATGAAGCCAACCGAGGCAATCTCGATCTGGCCTTCAGCGATCATCGCTTTGACCTGCTTCGCCGACATGCGGTCCTGCAGCGCGTCGTATAGCGGGCGGAGGTAAGGGGCGAGCTTCTCCTCCATATCACCGGGCAGGAAGCCGATATTCTCGCCGGCGTCGACAGCGGGTCGGCAGAGCACGATGCGGCCGATCTTTCCGGCGCGCAGGGCTTCAACCGCCTTGGCGATGGCGAGATAGGTTTTGCCCGTGCCGGCGGGCCCAAGCGCGAGGACAAGGTTCGAGCGGTCGATCGCCTCGATCAGGCGCGCCTGCCCCTCGGATTTCGGCATGACATTCTTGACGTAGGCCTGCTCGCGCGGAGGTTCGCGATGCTCGGCTTGCTGGTGGCTGTTGGGTGGGGCCGCCCGCTTCCGCTTTCGCGCGTGCCTCTGGTCTTCCGCCACGGGGTCCCAGCCACCTTCGATAACGCTGAGCTGAACGCCTCCTGCTTCACGATCACGGCGGCCTTCATACTCGGCGCGGACGCGGCGGACTGCAGAACGTTTACCCATGGAGGTACTCCTCTGATAGTCGTTGAGGCAGGCAGAAAACAAAAACGCCGCAGGCCTGTGAGGCGCCGCGGCGTTGTTGGATAGACCGGCTGTCGTCGTGCCGGGATGTCGAAATGGCGGGTGGTGGAGGCCGCCGCATGGAGCGGCCTGCTGCAGCGTAGAAGGATGGTGCAACCGTGTACGGTCGACTCAATCCGTTTCCCCGTTCTCGATACCGATCAGCGCTAGAGGCGGTCGGCTTCGAATCAGCTTCCTAATGAATAGACTAGAACCGCATTAACGGAACTATAAAGGTACAGTGCCCCGCAGAGCCGGTCGTTCTCCTGCTTTGCTGCGGATTGTTGCAATGTGATGACAGCGGCGCCGCGTTTTGAGTCGTTTGCGGTTGATTGAATACTTGGCGCGCGAGCGTGACTGAAAAGGAACAACGGGATGGCGATCTACAGTCTCGATGGTACGCGGCCAGAGGCGGAAGGTGATCACTGGATCGCCGAAAGCGCCAGCGTAATAGGGCGTGTGATCCTGAAGAAGAACGCCAGCATTTGGTTCAATGCCACCCTGCGGGGCGACAATGATCCCATCACGATCGGCGAGAACACCAACATTCAGGATGGGTCTGTGCTGCATACCGATGTCGGCATGCCGCTGACGATCGGAAAGAACTGCACCATCGGGCACATGGTGATGTTGCACGGCTGCACGATTGGCGAGAACACGCTGATCGGCATCGGTTCAGTCATCCTCAATGGTGCGCAGATCGGGAAGAACTGCCTGATCGGGGCGAACGCGTTGATCACCGAGGGCAAGGTGATTCCCGACGGCTCCATGGTGATGGGCGCGCCGGGCAAGGTGGTGCGCGAACTGACCGAGCAGCAGATCCAGGGGATCACCGGCTCGGCGCTGCACTATGTCGAAAACTGGAAGCGCTATGCGAAGGGCCTGACGCGGATCGCCTAGACACCGTATTCGTCACGGAAGGCCTGCATTGGCGCGCTCGTGGTCAGAACCTGGTAGGGAAAGCTGAGCCAGGGTTGCGCAACGTCGAGCGCGTGGAGACTGGCCTTGAACCTTTCGACGACGGCTGGTTTGGCGTGTCCGCGAAAGTCCAGGAATTGCCCCCAGGTGGATAGCCCATGGATCGGACGCGGGCCGCTTAGCGGTGCGCGGGACGCGGCATAAGCCGGAGGAAACAGCCTGCAATACGCTTCGGTGTTGTAGAGCCAGGACTGGCCGACGACGACCTTCGCGTTCGGCCAGCGATCCGCGACGAATGAAAACATCTCGGTCAGGTCGACCCGGCGCTGATTGAAATTGGAGGCGTGCAGCGGTCCGTAGGCGTCGTCATTGAACCGGTTGCGGAAATGAATGCGGACCACGTCCGCAGCGTTCGGCGCCTCGCAGGCGAAGTGATTGCCGAAAGCGAAGCGATCGGAAGGCCAGGGGTCAGGCGGACGATCCGCATAGGCATGGATCAGCGTGTCGAGGCGTTCGTCGGCATTGCGTATGTCCGCCACGCGACTGGCCAGCGCCAGAAAGTCAGGGTCGGCGGATTGCTTGGACAGGTTCCCATAGGCGAACAGGCGGTGGAAGTTGGTGTGTGAGGTAATGGCGTCGACGAGCGGCATTTCGGCCTTTGCCGACAGCACATCGGCGTAATGCAGCTGCACGCCAAAGAATTCGCGCGCGATCAGCGCCTGGGTCATGCCTTTTGGTTCTGTCACCGATTCTCCACCTGCGATTGAGTTCCCCATCCTAGCGCCTCACGCGGCAACGCCTATATCTCGCCCATGACAAAGCTTTCTGTCCTTGATCTCGCCCCCGTCGTCGAAGGCTCTACCGTGCGGGGGGCGTTGCAGAACAGTCTGGATCTTGCCCGCCATGCCGAAAAGCTGGGCTACAACCGGTTTTGGCTCGCCGAACACCACAACATGCCGGGCATCGCCAGTGCCGCCACCGCCGTGGTGATCGCTCACGTCGCCGCGGGGACCAGCACCATCCGCATCGGGGCAGGGGGCATCATGTTGCCCAACCATGCGCCGTTGATGGTCGCCGAGGCGTTCGGCACGCTGGCGGAGCTGCACCCCGGACGTATCGATCTGGGTCTTGGCCGTGCGCCGGGAACGGACCAGGCGACGATGCGCGCGCTCCGTCGCTATCTGGGCGGCGCAGATACATTCCCGCAGGATGTCATGGAGCTGATGAACTGGTTTGAGCCTCCTGTGCCGGGCCAGACAATTCAAGCTGTGCCTGGGTCCGGCGCCGACGTAGCGATGTGGATTCTGGGCTCGTCGACATTTGGTGCACAACTCGCCGCGCACCTCGGACTGCCATACGCGTTCGCGTCGCACTTTGCGCCGGGCGACATGATGGACGCGATCCACGTCTATCGCTCGAACTTCACGCCCTCGCCGCGGTTGCAGGAGCCCTATGTGATGCTGGGGCTCAACGTCGTCGCCGCAGAGACCGATGACGATGCGAAGTTGCAGTTCACGTCGATCCAGCAGGCGTTCGCCAACCTGCGCCTTGGTCGCCCCGGCAAGATGCCTCCGCCGAAAGCCGACCTGCAGCTCGACCCGATGGTTGAACACGGCATCCTGCAGGCTCTGTCATGTTCTGTCGTCGGCGGGCCTGCGAAGGTGAAGCAGGGCATTGCCGACTTCATCGCGCGCACGGGCGCAGACGAGCTTATGGTCACGGGCTCGATCTGGGATCACCAGAAGCGCAAGCGGTCGTTCGAGATCGCGGCGGCGTCGATCGACTAGCGCCTATGAGCTCTAGCCGCGCTGGTCCCGTTTGCCAGCCGGCTTACCCGTGGGCTTGCCACGGAAAGGCTTCCCACCCGGCTTGCCGGCGAAGGATTTGCCAAACGGCTTGTCGCCACGGGCCTTGAAAGGATTGTCGCCACGCGCCTTGAACGGTTTGGCGCCTTCCGGTTTTGCGCCGCGCGGCTTGAAGCCTTCGGGCTTCGTGTGCTCGCTGCGCGCGCCTTCGGGGCGCGGGCGACGATCAGGGCGATCGCCGCGAGGTGCGCGTTCGGCGTCCGGGGTCCACTTGCGCTTCGGCGCTTCCGGGCGGTTCGGCGTTTCGGTGCCGAGCGGCGCGATCTTGCCTTCGGCGCGCGCGGCGTCGCGGCGTTCCTTGCGGTTGAGGCCGCTGGGGTGCGCCGGCGGCGGACCATGCGGGCGCGCGGCCTCGGGCGTGCCCAGCGAAGAATAGACCGGGTCGGCCGCGAGCTTGGCGCGTTCATTGTCGCGCTGCTGGTAGCGGGCGGCTCGGGCGTTGTCGCGGGCGCTCTGCTTGAAGTCTTCGCGCGGCGGACGTCCGTCGGCACGCGGCTCGCGCTGCGGGCGCTCACTGAACTCGCGTTTCTCGCGGGGCGGACGGTCGCCAAACTCGCGCTGGGGACGGTCTTCACGCGGGGCGCGGTCGGCACGGAAGCCATCGCGTTTGGCACGCATCGGATGTGTTGCTTCGCCAGCCCGCGGCGCGCTGCTCGGTTCGATCTGGACTTCGTCGTCGCCGGTCAGTTTTACGGCGTCCGCGAAGGCAGCGGCGGCGTGTCCAACGATCTCGAACTTGGTTTCGTCGTCGAAGATGCGGATCGGACCGATCTCGGCCTTGGTCACCTGACCGAGGCGGCAGATCAGCGGCAGGATCCATTTCGGATCGGCCTTGCGGCTGCGGCCGACATTGAGGCGGAACCAGACGCCATCGCCCTCGGATTCGACGAAGCCACGCTCCGAGCGCGACTGCGGGGCCGGGCGCTCACGCGGTTCACGGCTCTGGGTGTCGCGCATGCGGGCGTCGTCGGAGAGTTCTTCAGGCTCAGGGAGATCGGCGCGGAGCAGGCCGATCAGCGCGCCGGCGAGTTGCTCTGCCGTGACTTGCTCGGCCATCTGTCTGGCGAGTTTCTGGTCGTCCTCGTCGATCGTGGCGGTGAGCGCGGGATGTTGCAGCAGGCGCTGACGGTCCTGCGCGCGAATTTCGTCTGCACTCGGCGGGCCAGCCCAGGTGGCGGTGATGTTGGCGGACTGAAGGACCGCCTCGGTGCGGCGGCGCTTGATGTGCGGCACGAGCAACACGGATGCGCCCTTCTTGCCGGCGCGACCCGTGCGTCCTGAGCGGTGGAGCAGGGTGGCCTTGTTTGTAGGCAAGTCAGCGTGAATGACGAGGCTGAGATTGGGCAGGTCGAGACCGCGCGCTGCGACATCGGTTGCGACACAGACTTTGGCGTGGCCATCGCGCAGGGATTGCAGCGCTTCATTGCGCTCGCGCTGTCCCATCTCGCCGGACAGCGAGACCGCGTGGAAGCCGCGCTCGCGCAAGGCAGCGTGCAGGTGCCGCACGGCTTCGCGGGTATGACAAAACACGAGCGCACGTTCCGGATCGTAAAAGCGCAGCACGTTGACGACGCCGCGTTCGACGTCGCCCGGCATGATGCGGATGGCGCGGTAATCGATGTCGCCATGCGGCTCCGTAGCGCTGGTGGTGTCGATGCGCAGAGCGTCGCGCTGATAGTTCTTTGCGAGCATGGCAATGCCGCGCGCGATGGTGGCCGAAAACAGCAGGGTACGTCGCGACTCGGGCGTCGCTGTCAGCAGGGTCTCAAGTTCTTCGCGGAAGCCGAGGTCGAGCATCTCGTCGGCTTCGTCGAGCACCGCGACGCGCAGGTCTGAGAGGTCGAGATAGCCTTTGGAGAGGTGGTCGCAAAGGCGGCCCGGCGTGCCGATGATGATGTGGGCGCCACGCTCGAGCTGGCCCTGTTCGCCGCGCACGCTCATACCGCCAACGCACTGGACTATCTTTGCGCCGGTATCGGCATAGAGCCATTCGAACTCACGGCCGATCTGGATCGCCAGTTCACGGGTCGGGGCGATCACCAGAGCCAGCGGTTTGGACGCACGCTGGAAGCGGTCTTCGCCGCCGAGGAGGCTGGAGGCGAGGGCGAGGCCGAAGGCTACGGTTTTGCCTGATCCCGTCTGGGCGGAAACCAGCAGATCGGCGTTGCGGCGATCCGGGTTCTGGTCGGCCTCAACGACGGCGAGCTGAACAGGGGTCGGCTGGGCGTAGCCACGCGCGGCAAGGGCGCGGTCAAGCGCGGGATGGACAGCAGGGAAAGACATGGGAATCGTTTTCGTATCGGGCGGGCCGTCCCGGGTGCGGGAAACAGTACGCAAATGGGAGGGCCGGGTCTGGCCGGGTCCACATACAGCAATTGTGGATAAAAGCCACTGGGGCCGTCAGTACCCTGGCTGGTCCCGGTGACGCAGGCTGGAAGCCCCCTAACGGCGGGTTTCCGCGGTCGATATCGCTACACAACGGATCGGGCTTCGCTGCTGCGCTGAACCTCGGCTAGTTAACAGTCTGATCCGACCGTAAATCTCTGGCATGAGGAATGGGATCAAACTGCCCTTCCTGCGTCCCGGCCTGCTGGCGGGCGATGCGCGTGTGAAGTCTCCCGTACCGCCGGAGTTTCTCGCGAAGTCTCAAGACCTGCCAACGGGCGGACAAAAACGCCCTACACGACGCCGCCAAACAGGCGGCCAATGCCGGCGGTAACGGCCATCGCGATCGCCCCCCAGAAGACCACCCGCACCGTGGGTTTCAAGGGCTGCGCCTTTCCCGCCCAGGCGCCAAGAAAACCGAGCGCTGCCAGGAAGAGGAGAGATGCGGCTCCAACCGGAAGCTCCGTTCCAGGGTTAGGCGCCAACGCCGTCACTGCCAGGGGCAGCACCGCGCCTACGGAGAATGAAAATGCCGATGCGACTGCGGCCTGTATCGGCTTTGCAGTCGTAAAGTCAGAGATGCCCAGCTCATCGCGGGCGTGCGCCGCTAGCGCGTCCTTGGCTGTCAGCTGGTCCGCGACCTGGGTTGCGAGTTCGCGCGTGAGTCCGCGATCGACATAGATCTGGATCAGCTCCTGGCGCTCCATCTCCGGCATGTCGCGCAGCTCGCGACGCTCGCGCGCGAGATCGGCCTGCTCTGCGTCGGACTGTGAGCTGACCGAGACGTATTCGCCCGCCGCCATCGAGAGCGCGCCGGCGACAAGTCCTGCGCCACCCGAGATCAACACAGCATTGCGATCCCCGCTCGCCGCTGCAACACCGATGATCAGGCTGGCAGTCGAGATAATGCCGTCATTGGCGCCCAGCACCGCCGCGCGCAGCCAGCCGATGCGCGAAACGGCGTGGTGTTCGGTGTGCAATTTTCTGCGGGCCAATGGCGCATGTCTCCGTTGCGGGGCGATCAGCCCGCACACGGTCAATAGCGCATTGAGCTGGATCAGGCGAGCTACTGAACTTCGTCAGCATCCCACACGCCGCGCACGGCGATGTCGTTCTCGACGCCGATATTGTACCAGGCGAGTCGATCCTTCGACGCATTCACAATAATGAAGTGCTCATGCGGCTTAACCGCAAGTGTGAGCTGGCTTCGGAGCTGCTGGATCGTCTGGCGCGAGCGCAGCACCCACATGTCGCCAGCGGCGCGGGTCATCTTGCCGGTTTCGCGCAGCACGCGCTCGAAGCGCTCGTTGTCGGCCAGCAGGCGGGCGGCGATGAAGTAGTTGCAGACAGGTACTTCGACCTCGCCAGCATCAAGGCGTGGATCGCCGAACTTGCGCTTCTTCGGCCCCTTGAAGTCCCAGCGCAGGTTGGGGTGATGGTCGGCGCGGTGATATTCGGTGTCGCTGCCGCAGGCGATGAACGTGCCGGCCTGGACGCGGCCTTCTTTCAGGAAGTCGATCAGTCTGGTGCGGGGATAGGGGCCGTATTCCCTGTCGGCGATCTTGATTCGCCACTTCACGCCTTCGAACGGGGGCGGAGCGGGCTCCGTCCCAGTCTCTTCGCCTGTATCCACAGGCTGCCGGAGTTCCAGCGTATCGGTCATAGATACAGCGTGTTCCGCTATCCACCCTTTGGGTCTACTTGTATCGGAAAGCACCTTGTCCAAAAGTAAACGAAAGACTTCAGGAGGGATCCCATGAGCGCCTATGAGTTCATCAAGACCGAGACGGAAGGCCGTCTGTTCATCGTCACGATCAACCGCCCGGACCAGCTGAACTGCCTCCACCCCATGGGTAATGCGGAAATGGGCAAGGCTTTCGATGATTTCGCTGCCGATCCAGAGCTGTGGGTGGCGATCGTCACCGGGGCAGGCGAAAAGGCGTTCTCGGCCGGAAACGACCTCAAATTCGCGGCCTCCGGCCAGAAGTCGCCTGTGCCGATGCCGGCGTCGGGCTTTGGCGGGCTCACCTCCCGTTATGACCTCTACAAGCCGGTGATCGCAGCGGTAAACGGGTTCGCCATGGGTGGCGGGTTCGAGATTGCGCTGGCGGCCGACATCATCATCGCAGCCGAGAACGCCAAGTTCGCACTACCGGAACCCAAGGTTGGCTTCGCAGCACTCGCGTCAGGCATGCACCGGCTGCCGCGCCAGGTGCCCCTGAAAAAGGCGATGGGGATGA
Source organism: Hyphomonadaceae bacterium (assembly GCA_947478925.1). Classification (GTDB taxonomy): domain Bacteria; phylum Pseudomonadota; class Alphaproteobacteria; order Caulobacterales; family Hyphomonadaceae; genus UBA7672. The sequence goes on from CANJXY010000031.1 coordinate 9,516, forward strand.
TGCTCACGGGACGGACGGTTTCTGCGGCGGAGGGCAAGGAGATCGGCTTCGTCACCGACGTCGCGCCGCAGGGCAAGGCTCTTGAAGAGGCCAAGCGCTGGGCGGGTATGATGCTCGAGTGCTCGCCGATGGCGATCAAGGCGACCAAAGAAGCGGTGCTCACCGGCCTCAATACGGCTGACCTCAAGACGGCGTTCGACCACAAGGTGCCGGGTATTGCGAAGCTGATGGCGTCGGCCGATCACAAGGAAGGCCCCAAGGCGTTCGCCGAAAAGCGGAAGCCGGTCTGGAAAAACGAAGCCTGATTGTGTGACTGTAATCGGGCTGGGGGATACGGAGGCCCGCATTGTCGTCTGCACCTGACTTCAAACAGCTAGCAGCTGCGCACAACATCGAGCTCGACAAGGATGCCTCGATGTTGCGCGCCAGCGGTAGCGACGCCGAATATTTCGCGGCGACCGCGCGCGACGTGCAGGGCTCGTACTGGGTTCTGCGCGCGCCGCGTCGTGGCGATGTTCAGGCGCAAGCGCGCAACGAGAAGCGCGTGCTGGATCATGTGCGTGGCAAGGTGCCGGTCGTCATTCCCGACTGGCAGGTTTATTCTGACAAGCTGATCGCCTATCGCGTCCTGCCGGGCATTCCGGCGGCGGAAGTCGATCCGTTGCTGGGCGAGCTGATCTGGCGCCTGCCGCAATCGAGCCTGCCGCAGACCTTGCCGGAAAGTCTCGCGCGGATAATGGCCGCGTTGCACGCGCTCGACATTGGCGCTGCGGCTGCGGCCGGAATCCCGATCGTTACCGCTGAAGAATCCCGCAAGCGGATGCGGCAGCGTATGGACGAGTGCAACACGCTCGCCCCCGTGCCCGACAAGATGTGGGGACTGTGGCAGAAGTGGATCGATGATGACAGCTTCTGGCCCGAGCATGTCTCCCTGGTGAATGGCGACATCTATCACCCGCACATCTTCGTCGACGCCGACTACAAGGTCGTCGCGCTGGACGACTGGTCCAATGCCGAAGTGACGGACCCGGCCACTGACTTCACGCTCTACTTCGCAGCGGCCGGTCGCGAGGCTCTGGAAGACCTCATCCGCCGCTACGAGTTCGCCGGCGGCATGACGTGGCCGCGCATGGCCGACCAGGCCGAGATGTATTACTGGGCCAGCCCCGTGAAGTTCGCCGCCTATGCGATGCGCACGGGCGACCTCTCGCACCTCATGAACGTGAAGAACATGGTGCACCGCTATGCGAGCATGCTTGAGGATAGCGGGTACGAGTAGGACATGGCGACCGGGGGCGTCGATCTCAGCGGGCAGCAAGCGAACGGGCGCGTGAAGCGTCACAGCAGGTTCTTTCTCGGCGCCTCTGTGCTGATGACGTTGATCGTTTTCGCGGGATTCCTACCGAGCTTCTATCTGCGCTTTCAGTTCCGCACAGAATCACTGCCCGCCTACCTGATCGTCCACGGGCTCATCATGACGGCGTGGCAGATGCTGGTTCTTGCGCAGACGGTGGTGATCGCCACCGGTCGCCCGGACATTCATCGCAAACTTGGTATCGCCGGAGCAGGGCTTGCCATTGCTGTGGTTGTCGTCGGCCTGTACGCGACGCTCATGCAGCCGGCGCGGCTTGCGGAGAATGGCATCGTTCTTCCGTTCCCGCTGGAAGATCTGGTTGTGGGCAACATATTTGGGTTCGCGATTTTCGGCGGTCTCGTGGCGACCGCACTTGCGCGCCGCCGGGACGCCCAATCACACAAGCGGCTCACCTACTGGGCAGGCATCGTGACCATGGGGCCGGCGCTAACGCCCGCGCGCAGTCTCGGCGAACTGATTGTGGGGTACTTCCCTGCGCATTTCCCGCCGGAGATTGCGCTGGTCTGGGTCGCATGGATCGCGTTGATGATCCACGACTGGCGGTCGACGCGTCGCTTTCATCCCGTCACGATCGTCGGTGGTGTGCTGCTGCTGTTCGTTATGCCCGCGTTGCTGGACTGGACGTTGCTGATCGACGGCATCGGCGTGTGGGCGCGCTCGCTCGCGTAAGCGCTCAGATATCCGTCCCGTGCAGCGTGCGGAAATCCACCGCGAAGCCGCCATCGATATAGCGGACGCAGGTGCCGGCGCGTTCGCCAATCCGCACGCGGTCGCCAATCATCGGGCGAGGGCCGGCGGTCTTGAGGGCGACGCCGAACAGCGAGACATCGGCGACGGCGCAGGCAATTGAAACACCTTGGCCGTGGATCGCGATGACCTGACCGGCCGAAGGGCGGCGCTCGGCCACGCGGTCATCATCGAGGCCGAGCTTTTCCTTGTTGATCAGCCAGGTGAGCGCATCGGCGATCTTCTCGCGCTTGCGCTGAGGCACTTTGAATTCGACGGCATAGCCAATCTCATTGAGCACGCGGGCGACAACGCCTTCGACACGACCAACGCCTTCGACATAGAGCACCAGGTTCTCGCCCTTCTCGAGCGGCCGAGCGAGATTGATGCGTAGGCCACCGGCGCAGACATCGACCGTCGTGCACGCGAATTCTTCGCCGGTAGAGGTGAGCCCGCGCACGGGCACTTGCCACGTCACGCGGCGAAAGCGTCGGCGATCAAGACCTTCGGTTCGGCGGAGGGTTGGTCGTTCGGCGGCTTGAGCCAGATGCATCCGCTACCCCTGTCGTGGCGAACGGGCTGCTCCCGCGCTCCGCAAGGTTAACGGGCAATGGTTCATAAAATCTTGCGCGGCCCGGTCGCGGGACCGGCGCAAATCAGCGCGAGATAACGAGGCGAATTGCGGCTTCGCGATCGGGGGCGGGGGGATAGATCGCCAACGCCTGAAGGCGGGTGATCGGCCGGCCGTTAAGGATTTGCTCCGGCGTCATCGTCTGGCAGAGGCCGAGGAAGCGAACAGAGGTGCTGCCTTCGCGCACCAGTGGGGCCAGCGAGAATTCGAGGTCGATGCGTTTGCCCGCAAGCGTTTCGCCGCGCGCATGGATGAGTGTCGCGCCGCCATCCTCAACTGCAACCGCAAGGCCCGCAGCGACAAGATGACGGTCGGCTTCGTTCCAGATCGACAGGAAATTGTGATCGATCAGATGACGGCCGAACAGGCCCTCAAGCGAGTTGCCGGCACGACGGAAGGGGAAGTCGCGCTCGCCGACATGGTTAAGCACGAAAAGGCTGCCCACCAGTCCTGCGTCATCGTCGGTCGCCGGGCCATCATTGGCGGGCAAGCCGTCGCTGAGGCGCTTCCAGGCGTCGAGCACGACACGTGTGTTCGGATGGATGTTCATCGCTTGCATGCGGCATTTTCTTAGGCTGAGCAGGCCAATATCGCCGACCTGCATGCGTCTTGTTGCAGCGCACGGGCCATACCGCTCGTCACGGGAATCGCGGCCCAGAATGGTCATTTTCGCGCGTGGAGCGTGACGCTTCTGCGCGGCGACATAGCCTGATGCGCGAAAAGGCGCCGGACTTGCACCGTCTCGGGCGAGACAAGATGGAGGCTCCCGATGAGCGTTTCATGGCGACACATGCTGGCAGGCGCCGGCATCGCGACCGCGTTGGGGGCGACGGCCCTTACAGCCGTCGGCCAGTCCTGCAACACGTGCGGCCCCGTGCCGTCACCGCCGCCTCCGCCTCCTTCGAGCGGCTGTTGCTCGGCGCCACGAAATCTCGTGGTCAATGTGCCGGGCGTGAACGTTGCGACGGCGAGCGTGAGTGTTGGCGCGACATCTACGGCGGTTGCCTCGGCCAGTGCCTCGAGCACGGCGTCGGCCGGCGTTTATTCATCAGGCGGCGCATCCGGCGTAGCGGGCGGGTATTTCATCGGCGGTGGCGGAGGGGGTTACTACAGCAACCCCGGCGTAGCGCAGAGCACGATCAGCAATCTCTCGGTCGATGGCGGGTATGAGACGCGCTTCGTTGAAGAGCAGGTGATCGGTTCAGAAAATTACTGCATCGACAAGCTTACCGAGGAGCTGCGCGCGCGACCCGTGCAAGCGGTCTGCATCGATGACAAGAACACGCCACATCCGGCTTCGCGCGTCGATGGCGAGACGGCGGTGGATGGCAAATACAGCGGCGAGATCTATCGCTGCATCGCCGGCACGCACATGCAGGTGACGATGGGCGAGATGGTGAATGGCGCTGCCAGCTTCGACACCGGCGAGACCTTCTCGTGCGGTAAGGGCGAGGCGCTGTGGCATGGACCGGGCGGCGTGGTGCAATGCCGGATGCAGATCCCGCAACGCAACTGCAATGAGCGCTCGCTCTTGCGGAAGTACGGACCTGGCGTGAAGCTGGTAAAGGTTGCGACCAAGAAGACGATTTGCGAACCGGCGACGCGCCAGACGATGACCAAGGTCGTCAAGGAAGTGAAGGTCGCCAAGCCGGTGGCTGCAGGCAATCTCGTGCTCGATGGCGGCGTGGGGCAGGGCTACTAAGTCTCAGGATTGATCGGTCGACGGCTCGCTCACAGCAGGCGTATCGCGCCGCCGTGTCTTTGCGACCCCGGTGATGACGCCGATGCCAAGCAGCACCATGCCGATCACGGCAATCCATTCCATGCTAACGCCGAGAATATTGGCGCCGAACAGTATGCCTCCGGACAGGATCACGAATCCAAGCAGGTAGAGAACGAATGAAGGCATGTCTCGGCTCCGCGCCTAAAGGGTCGTCTTTTGAATGCCCAACGACGCCAACTGTTCCGGCCTAGTGTGTGCGAGGGCCGCGCACCTTGTTCATCAGCCACGATACAGCGATGACGACGAGCAACGCCGCAATGCCGAAGCCGATGAGTTTGAAGACGGCGCCAATGATAAGGCCTGCTGCCAGGATCGCCGCGACGACGAACAGGATGACATAGACAAACTGCATGACACGCCTCCGCCAGGTCTGGTGAGGTGAATGCGCGAGCTTGGGGCGAGTTCCCTGGGCGGGTGTTGAGCAGGCCTGCGTCTGGACGCGATCAGGTCTTGCGGCGGCAGAGTTTGAGGCCCGACCAGTCGGCGTCTACGGCGCAGACTTTCACGTCGACGAGACCCATGGGCAGACAGACCTTGCGGATGCCGTCTTCGGTGAGATCGACGAAGCGTTTTGAGGTCTTCTTGGGCCAGGAGACCCAGATCATGCCGCCGTCGGCAAGGCGGGGTTCGAGTTTGGGGAGGTCCCTGGCGAGGTCTGCCGCGGCCTTCACGAACAGGTGGATGAAATCGAAGCTGCCGGTTGCAGGCGCTTTCTTCTTCGGCGCGATGGCGGCGTTATCGGTGAGCGCGGCGTAGGCGGCGGGCGGCGCGATGACGATGGCTTTTGCGCCCGGCTTGAGGCCGAGCTTGTCGATGAGGCTTTTGCCCGAATAGCCGGCCGGATTTGCGGGCGGCTTTTCCATTCGGGTTACGCTCTCAGCAACTCGTTGACGCTGGTCTTGGAGCGCGTTTGCGCGTCGACCTGCTTCACGATGACGGCGCAGTAGAGCGAAGGCGTCCAGTTCTGGCCGGGCATCGGCGCGGCGCCGGGGCGGTTGCCGGCGACGATGACCGAATAGGGCGGGACTTCGCCGTAGAGCGTCTCGCCGGTTGCCCGGTTGATGATCGGGGTCGACTTGCCGAGATAGACGCCCATGCCGATCACGGAGCCTTCGCGCACGATGACGCCTTCGGCGACTTCGGAGCGCGCGCCGACAAAACAGTTGTCCTCGATGATGACGGGATTGGCCTGCAGCGGTTCGAGCACGCCGCCGATGCCAACGCCGCCGGAGAGGTGGCAGTGCTTGCCGATCTGGGCGCAGGAGCCGACCGTCGTCCAGGTGTCGACCATGGTGCCTTCACCAACATAGGCGCCGATGTTGACGAAGCTGGGCATCAGCACCGCGTCCTTCGCGACAAAAGAGCCGCGGCGCACGACGGCGCCCGGGACGGCGCGGAAGCCGGCGGCTGCGAACTCGGTGTCGCTCCAGTTTTCGAACTTCGTCGGCACCTTGTCCCAGTAAGGGCCGGGTTGTTGCCCGATGCCGTTGCCGACGGCGCCCTGGCCCATCAACCGGTTGGGATTGAGGCGGAACGACAGCAGCACGGCCTTCTTGAGCCACTGGTTCACGACCCAGTCGCCGGATGCGGATTTTTCCGCCACGCGTAGCACGCCCGAATCGAGCTGGGAGAGAGCGCTCTCAACGGCCTTGCGAACGTCGCCCTTGGTGGAGGCCGAGAGCGAGGCGCGATCTTCCCACGCAGCGTCGATGGTCTGTTCGAGCTCTGTGGTCATGGGCCGGTCTCCTCGTGTGCAGGAGGCGGATTAACGCGAGATGGGCGAGGGGGCAAAGGGATTCGTGGCGGGACGGGAGCAGGCCATTAGCCGGACTTGCAGACGTGCTAATCCAGCTGTGCAGGCCCAAACGCGCTGTCGAAAAACTCGTAGACGAGCTTGCCTTCATCCGGCGGGGACGTCTCGACGAATTTTTCAGGGCGGTAGCGGCGGCCGTCGCAGTTCTGGTTGCCGACGATGGCGAACTGCGCGCGCGAGGTGCAGAAGATAGTCGCGGCGTTCTTGAGGCGACGGACGCCCGCGTCGGTGGCCATCTCGGCAAAGACGTAGTGCGGCGCGGTGATGAGGCTTTCGTCAACCGCGCGGACGCACATGTTGGCGTCGATCATCCACCAGCCGCGCGATTCAAGACCGTCGGGACGGCTGCGCGCGATGGCGGCGAGGATGCGGGCGCCCGTACGGTTGCACAGCTCCATGCCGACCTGGCGGGCGCGGCGGTTGGCAACGTCTTCGAGGACGTCGATCAGCTCGGCCTGCGTGGTGGTGAGCGGCAGCTTGCGCTCGGCCAGGAAAGCATTGATGGCGGCGCGGCTTTCGCGGCCGAGATAACCATCGACCACGTCCTGGAAGATGCCGGCATCGTTGAGCAGCCGCTGGATGCCAGCGTTCTGTGGCGACTGGTTCGCCTTGTCGTAGAGATCTGTCTCCTTGAACGACATGGAGGCGCCGCGCGCCTCGAGGCGAACGGCGCTGAAATTTCGGGCTTCGAGGCCCATTGACTGGCAGGAGGAGGGGTTCTCGACAGCGAAGGAACCGTTGGTGTCGACGCACAGCGGGGTCTGTCCGCTCCAGTCACGCTGGCCGCCGCGATGGGCCTTCGAGGAGCGGGCGAAGACGAAGTAGACGCCGGGCTTGAGGGGACCGGCAAGGGCGATCTCGCACTGGCCGGGGCGGATGCGTGTCCAGCCCTCGACGATGACATCGTCGCCATCGGGACGGCCGGTTGAGGCCTCCACGACATAACTGGTGCTGTTGCACAGCTGCCAGCCATTAGGGCCGCCCTGCGCCGATGATGGGACTATCAGCGCGCCGGCAAGACTGAGCAGACAGATGAGCCTGGCAATCCAGCCAAGCCTGAGCCAGCTAGCCGCGTGGCTTGTGGTTGTGAACGAGCGTACCGGCGCCATGTTCGGTGAACAGCTCCATCAGAAGGGCATGGCGTTGCCGCCCGTCCAGGATTACGGCGGCGCCGACTCCCTTTTCCACCGCCTGCATGGCGTTTTCAAGCTTGGGAATCATCCCCCCTTTAGCAGTTCCGTCTGCGATAAGACCGCGCGCCTCTTCGACCGACAGTTTCTCGATCAGTTTGCCCGATTTATCGAGCACGCCGGCGATATCGGTGAGAAAGAGCACGCGTTCTGCCTTGAGAGCGCCGGCAATTGCCCCGGCGGCGGTGTCGGCGTTGATGTTGAAGCTCTTGCCATCCGGACCGATGCCCACCGGGGCGACGACGGGAATGAAGTCGTCATCGGCCTGTGCGGCTAATGCTTGCAGGACCGAAATGTCCACCTTGTCGGGCTCGCCGACAAAGCCGAGGTCGACCACGCGCTCGATATTCGAATCAGGGTCGCGCTTGGTGCGGGTGAGTTTGGTGGCCGAGATCAGGTTGGCGTCGATGCCGGAGAGGCCGACGGCCTTCACTTTCGTGACACGATCCGGATCCGCGCCGTCGATCTGGAATGCCTGATTGCCGGCGGCGTTGATGGCGCGGACGATGGATTTGTTGATGCTGCCGGCCAGCACCATCTCGACGATCTCCATCGACGCAGCGTCCGTGACGCGCAGACCGTCCTCAAAGGTGGAGGCGATGCCCAGCTTTTCGAGCATGCGGCCGATCTGGGGGCCCCCGCCATGGACGATGACGGGATTGATGCCCAGGAGCTTCAGCAGGACGACATCGCGGGCGAAAGCGTCCGCCAGCTCGCCATTCTCCATGGCATGGCCGCCGTATTTGATGACGATCGTCTGACGGTCATAGCGCTGGATATAGGGCAGGGCCTCGGACAGCAGCCGCGCGGTGGCGAATGCGTCTGCGTTAGGGTCGAGGAGCGAGGCCGGGATCTTCGTCATGGCGCGCGGTGTAGCGGGTTTTGCCGGCGGGATGAAGGGGTTAGTGAAGGGGGCGTCGGGGAGCGCGCGCCCTCCCGCGCCGGTTCAGTCAGCGGCGGCGCTGACGGCCTTCGATCGCCAGCGCGCGCTGAGCCAACGTCTCGCGGGTTGATCAATCAGGCGTTCAACCCCGAAGGCAAACGCAATGCAGATCCCCAACAACACGACGGAGCCTACGGCGCCAAAGGCGCTCATGGCCTGGTCGCCATAGGCCATGCCGACAGCGAGGCCAAGTAAACGGATCAGCGGGACGTGGGTCGCGTAAAGCGGGTAGGACAGGTTGCCCAGCAAGGACGCGATCGCCGGGTAACGACCAGGACGGGCGCCGGCGCCTAGAACAATCATCGCGGGGAAAATCAGGAGCACGGCGAGGCAGTCGAAACCTGCTCGTGCGCCCCCTTCAGCGTGGATCGCGAAAATGCCGATCGTTGCAAGGCACAGCACAGGCGCAGGCAAAGAAAGCCGGAAAGTCGATCGCCGCCACCAGCGATAGATGATGACGCCCGCGAAGAACGAGAAGGCGACCCGCGCAAGCCCGACATAGGCAGTGCTCGCCCGAAACCCGCCATCAAGCGTGCCCAGCACGAAAGCGCACCAGACAAGTCCAACCGCGCTGAGGCCGGTCAGGATCAGAGCACCCGCCCTCGTCCTGAGAGCTGGGACCGCGAATATCAGGTTCGCCAGCAGCTCGAAAAACAATGACCAGGCCGGGGCGTTCAAGGGAAACAGAAAGACGTTGCTCAGAAGCGCGAACGGCGTCGGCAGGAACAGGAGCGATGATGCGCCGCTGGCGATGGCCTGCTCCGCGGGCAAGGCGCCCTTGGTAACGGCATAGCAGGCCAGACCCAATCCGATGGCAGAGCCGACCATGAAGCACGGCGCCAGCCGGATATAACGCTGAAGCATGAAGGCGCGCGCGGACATTCCCGATCGCAGACGCGCGTCATAGGCGTGGGCCAGGACGAAACCGCTCAGAAGAAAAAACAGATCAACGGCGAGGTAGCTGCCCGGCAGAAAATTGGCAAATGTCCTGTCCGGAACATGCAGCGTGAGCACCGCGATTGCTGCTACGCCGCGGAGTGCATCGAGCGTGAGAAAGCGCTGTTCGAGCATGTTGCAGCAATGGTTACGGCAGCAGCATGAACGAACCCTTTTTCTCCGGTTCGTCAAATTTGCGCAGGGGCGCGCCCTGCACAAATCACGGATTGGAGGCCAACCGGCCCTACTTCACCACGGGAAGAATAACCGCGCTGGGCTGGGCGGCAGAGCGGTAGATGCTCTGGGTCGCCTTTTTGTAATCAGCGGGTTTGGCGAAGAAGATGTTGGGCACATAGGTCTGCGGGTTGCGGTCATAGAGGGGGAAGAGGGTGGATTGGACCTGCACCATGATCCGGTGGCCCTTCAGGAAGACGTGGTCGACGTTGGGCAGGCCGAACTTGTAGTTTTCTGCCTTGCCGGGCTTGAGGGCTTGCGGCTTGGCGAAGTCCTTCACATAGCGACCGCGGAATATCTCGAAGGCGATGCCCATCTGCATGCCGGCGGTCTCGGGACGGTAGGTGTCTTCGTCCGGATAGACGTCGATGAGCTTCACGACCCAGTCGCTGTCGGAGCCTGAGGTTGCAGCGAAGAGATCGACCTGTGGCGCGCCCATGATGTGGACGTCGCTGGTGAGCGCGGGTGTCGCGTATTCCAGCACGTCCGGACGGCCGGAAACAAAGCGCTGGTCGCGGATCAGCCAGGTGCGCCAGGCGTCGGCGTCACGCATGTGGACCGGCCGCGGGGAGAAGGGCACGGGCTTCATCGGATCAGAGACGTAGTCGTCATGCGCATCCTTTGCGGACGGCCTGGTCCAGTCGAGCGACCCATCCGCTTGCAGGTAGAGCGGCGTCGCCGCACCTACCGGCCACGTCTTCGACTCGTCCCACTTGTTGATGCCGGTCGCGTAAGTGATCGCCGAGGCGAGTTTCGGATCGGGACCGCCTTTCAGATAATGGTCAAGGAACGGCTTCATGTAGCGCGTACGGAAATCGAGGCCGATGTCACCCGGCAGTTTGTACGGTCCGAGCTCGGTTGCCTGATAGTTGACGCCTGAATGGCGCCACGGACCGATGACCAGCGAGAGCTTGTCGTTGTTGACGTCTTTTGCTTCGAGCGCCTTGTAGACGGCCGGCGCGCCATAGCTGTCTTCCTGGTCCCACTGGCCGACGACCAGCATGGTGGGGACGGTAAGCGGCTTGTCCTTAAACCATTTGTCCACGGCCTGTTCGGACCAGAAGGACGTGTAGGCTGGGTTCTGGAACAACTTCTGCACGAAGGGATAGCTGTCGAGGCCGAACGCCTTCGCGTAGTCGCCGGCTGAGCCCGCATTGAGGAAGGTGAGGTAGTCGTCACCCGTGCCGTTGGCGACCTGGCCGTTGTCGCCGGCGTTTGTTGTCATTGTCGTGACGTAGTCGAAGTTCGGCTGGCGAAACGCGCCATTGTGGAACCAGTCGTCGCCCATCCAGCCATCGACCATCGGGCTCTGCGGCACCGCGGCCTTGAGCGAAGGGTGCGGGTTGATGGTGGCGACGAGTGAGGTGAACCCGAGATAGGACGAGCCGGTAATGCCCACCTTGCCGTTGCTCTCCGGCACATTCTTCACCAGCCAGTCGATCGTGTCGTAAGCATCGGTCGATTCATCGACGGCGGTCTGGTTGAGTTGGCCGATGATCGGGCGGTTCATCACGAACTCGCCTTCGGATTTGTTGCGGCCGCGTGCGTCCTGATAGACGCGGATATAGCCGTCGTTGACGAACTCGGCATCCATCACCGGCAGGATATCGACGAGGCGCTGGCTGCCCATGCGGGCCGTCGCGCGGCTGGCATTGTAGACGGTGCGCGTGAGCAGGATGGGGCCTTTGGTCGTACCCTTCTTCATCGCGATGACGGTGAACAGCTTCACGCCATCCCGCATGGGGATCATCACTTCCTTGCGGATGTAATCGGCCTCAGGGCGGACATAACTGTAGCTCGGGTTCATCTCCGGCGTCATGGGTGTGACGACTGGCGCTTGCTGCGCAGCTGCGATCGTGGAGATTGCGAGCATGGCGAGCGCTGCGGCGCTTGTGGCGAGTTTCAGTTTGCCGAGCATGGATTGCCTCCCTACAGGAAGGCCGTCCTTAGCCCATCAATTCTTGAGCCGGTAGCCCGTTTTGAACATCCAGCCGACAACGCCGAGCAGGATGAGAATAAATCCGGCGGTGACGCCAAGGCTCAGGGCGACATTGTCGCTCTGCAGGCCGAAGAAGGTCCAGCGATAGCCAGAGATCAGGTGAACAACCGGGTTCAGCTGGGCGATGCCGCGCCAGGCCTCCGGCAGCATGTCCACCGTATAGAACGCGCCGCCGAGGAAAGTCAGTGGCGTCACGATCAGCATCGGGATGAAGTTCAGTTGCTCGAAGCTCTGCGCCCAGATGCCGATGATGAAGCCGAAGAGGCTGAACGCGAATGACACCAGGATCAGGAACAGCACCATCTCGACCGGATGCAGGATGGTGACGGGCACGAAGAGATACGCGGTCGCGAGGATAACGAGGCCGAGGATCACTGATTTGGTCGCCGCCGCGCCGACGAAAGCGATGACAATCTCGAGCGATGACACGGGCGCCGAGAGAAGCTCGTAGATCGTGCCGGTGAATTTCGGGAAGTAAATGCCGAAGCTGGCGTTGAAGATCGAGTTGGTGAAGATCGACAGCATGATGAGGCCCGGCACCAGGAAAGAGCCGTACTCGATGCCTGGAATGATCATGCCCATGCGGTTGCCGATGGCCGAGCCGAACACCACGAAATAGAGCGCGGTGGTGATGACGGGCGTGGCCAGGCTTTCGCCGATGGTCCGGAAAAAGCGCACCATCTGGAAGCGGTACATCGCCCAAACGCTGTGGCCATTGAACGCGGGCACGTTGCGGACAATCGGCGCGTGCGCGGCTGCAGGTGGGCTGGTTGTTGCGTCGGCCATGGGGTCAGCTCCTGACGTCTGAAGCTTCGGGGGCTATTGTGGCGGGCTTGGGCGCATGCACGAGGCTCACGAAGATGTCCTCGAGCGAGGACGTCTTGGTGTCGAGGTCGTTGAAGCCGATGCCGAGTTCACCCATGCGGCGCACGAGGGAGGCGACGCCGGTGCGATCGGCCTGCGTGTCGAACGTGTATTCGAGGATGGCCCCGGAATCACGCAGGGCGAGATCCCACTCCTTCAGCTCGGCGGGGAGTGTCGCCATGCGGTCCTTGAGATTGAAGGTGAGAAGCTTCTTGCCGAGCTTTTTCATCAGCGTGGCTTTATCCTCGACGAGGATGAGTTCGCCCTTGGCGATGACGCCGACGCGATCGGCCATCTCCTCGGCTTCCTCGATATAATGGGTGGTGAGGATTATGGTGACGCCACGGTCGCGCATCTTCCGGACCAGCGCCCACATGTCGCGGCGTAGTTCGACGTCGACGCCTGCGGTCGGCTCATCGAGGAACAGGATTTCGGGTTCGTGCGCCAGCGCCTTGGCGATCAGCACACGGCGCTTCATGCCGCCAGAGAGCGCCTGGATCTTTTCGTCCTTCTTCTCCCACAGGGAGAGGTCTTTGAGCACTTGTTCGATGTGCGCCTTGTTGGGCGGCAGGCCGAAAAGGCCGCGTGAATAGCTGGTGACGGCCCAGACAGTCTCGAAGATATCGACGTGCATTTCCTGCGGCACGAGGCCGATCAGCGAACGAGCCGAGCGATAGTCTTTGCGCGTGTCGTAACCTGCGGCGGTGATCCGTCCGGTGGTTGGCGTAACGATGCCGCAAACGGCGTTGATCAGCGTCGTCTTGCCCGCGCCATTGGGGCCGAGCAGGGCGAAGATCTCGCCGCGATTGATGTCGAGATCGGTCGACTTCAGCGCCTGTAGCCCGCCCTTATAGGACTTGCTGAGGCCCCTGATCGAAAGCACAGGATTGGAAAGTGCGGGCTGCATCAGGAAGAAGTCCCCGAGGTGACGTTTGTTGTTGGCTCTTGGACGGCCAGTCTTTTTGGCCTGTCTGGCCATGTGGGGCCGCGCTTCGCCTCTGTCCAGTAGGACGGGCGGGCAGAGGACCTACCGACGCGAGGGGTATGAGATTATTTCCGGCGGATGGGCGATATCAGGGCTTCGTGCCGTCGATCATGGCGATGCCCCGATCGATATACTCGGCATTCCTGCAACTGCCATTGCAGGCCTTCTGCAGCTTCACGAGATCCTCGCGCTGCTTCTTCGCGCCCTCGGTATCGCCCAGCTTGACCAGCGTGATGCCGAGCCGGCTCTTGGGATCGGGGTCCTTCGGCTTCTTCCTCACCGCGATCTCCAGATAGGACTTCGCATCGCTCCATTTGCCGAGGCTCATCTTGGTGACGCCCATCATGAAGTTGGCTTCGGGGTGCTGAGCGTTCTCGCGTAGCACCTCGTCGAAGATGCCTTCGGCCACAGCGAAGTTCTTGGCGTTCAATGCGGCTACGCCGTCCTGGTAGCGCTTGGCGCTGAGCGCGGTGTTGTTCTCCAGCTTCTGCATGTCGGTCGATTGTTGCGTGTAGCCACGTGGCACCTGGGCGGCCGCAGGACCGCCAACGACCATCGCGGCGACTGCGAGCGACACGAGCAGCGTTCTTTGCATGACGTTTCCCCTAATTGGCTGGAGGGGAGTGTAACGCGCGCCGCGATCAGGCCAACCCACAAATGGCTGCGCGCAGCTCCGGAATTCCGAGGCCTTTCTCGCTGGAAGTCGCAATGACGCTGGGGTAAGCGGCCGGTTGCTTCTTCAGGGTTTCGGTTGTCGCAGAAATGAGATCTGCAATTTCGGACTTCTTGATCTTGTCGAGCTTGGTCAGCACGACCTGATACTGCGCCGCGGCGGTATCGAGCTGTTTCATGACGCTCAGGTCGATCTCGCCGATACCGCGACGCGCGTCGATCAGCATGAAGACACGGCGCAGCTTGGAGCGGCTGCGGAGATAGTCGAGGTTGAGGCGGCCCCAGACGTCGACGTTCTTGCGCGGCGCCTCGGCAAAGCCATAGCCGGGAAGATCGACGAGATAGAACTTGCCCTCGGCAAGATCGAAGAAGTTGATCTCCTGCGTGCGGCCTGGCGTGTTGGACGCACGCGCGAGATTCTTGCGATTGCACAGCGCATTGATGAGGCTCGACTTGCCGACGTTGGAGCGGCCGGCGAAAGCGATCTCGGGGCGGTCGCCCGGCGGCATGCCCTCGAGCGCGACAGCACCCATCACGAACGTGACCGGGCGCCCGAAGAATTTTCGCGCAGCTTCGATCTGGTCGTCGGTGAAGTCCGTCATGATCGTCGCCAGGTGTCTGAGCCCGCCCTCGTCCTTCGAGACGAGCCCTTTGGGCTCTCCTCAGGATGAGGGCTCAACTACCGGCAGTCCTGTAGCCCTCATCATGAGAAGCTGCAAAGCCGCGTCTCCAACGATCGGGGGCGTAGGTCCAGACGGTTCCTATGCCGCCTTCTTCTCGCCGAAGCGCTTCTTGAGCCACTTGTCGAGCTCGGTCTCGACGCCCATGCGACGCATGATGATGTACTGCTGTACGATTGTGATCAGGTTCGACCACACATAGTAGATCACAAGGCCCGAGGCGAAGCCGGCGAAGAGGAAGAGGAAGACCAGCGGGATAAAGCGCATGATTTGGCGCTGCATC
Organism: Hyphomonadaceae bacterium; assembly: GCA_947478925.1. GTDB lineage: Bacteria > Pseudomonadota > Alphaproteobacteria > Caulobacterales > Hyphomonadaceae > UBA7672. The sequence continues at coordinate 24,630 of CANJXY010000031.1, forward strand.
GGGTCGGTCGGCGGGGCGGAGAGGCTCTGCAGGCCGACCATTGTAAGGCCGTAGAGGATCGGCCAGAAGCCGATGCCGAGCATGCCGCCGACAAACGGAATGGAGCGTGGATCCCACGGGATCAGGCCGAACAGGTTGAAGATCGTCGTCGGATCAGCCGCTGACATGTCGCGAATCCAGCCGATGAACGGTGTGTGACGCATCTCGATCGAGACGTTCAGCACTTGGAACAGCGAGTAGAACACGAACATCGTCGGAATGAGCGGCAGGCAGCCCGCGAGCGGGTTGACCTTCTCGCGCTGGAACAGCTTGGCCTGTTCGGTGCGCATGCGCTGGGGATCGGCGGCGAAGCGTTCCTGAATACCCTTCATCTCGGGCTGGATCAGGCGCATCTTCGACATCGATTTGTACATGTTGTACTGCAGCGGGAAGAAGACGATCTTCACCACGACAGTGACGGCGAGGATGGCGAGGCCGAAGGCGCCAAACCAGCCCTGGAAGGTCATCAGCAGCCAGAAAAACGGCTTGGTGATGAAGAACAGCCAGCTCCAGTCGACAGCGTCGGTGAAGGCGGGGATGCCGCTCGCATGCTCATAGTGGTCGAGCACCGAGACGCGCTTGGCGCCGGCGAAGACGCGCGCCTGCTTGGTGATCGATTTGCCCGGTTCGATGACATAGGGCGTCAGCGCATAGCCAGCGGTGAACGTGGTCTGGCCGTTAAGCTTTTCCGTGCCGGCGATCATCTGGACTTCTTCGGCCTGCTCCGGGATCGTCGCAGCCATCCAGTATTTGGTGGTCAGCGCGTTCCAGCCGCCCGTGACGTTCTTCGAGACGGCCTTGCCCTGATTGAGATCGTGATAGTTGATCATCTGGTTCTTGTCGGCGCCATAGACGCCCAGCGCGCCACGATGGGAGCCGCTCTCGGCATGCGGCGTGTTGATCAGGTCGTCGGTTTGAACCTGACGCAGCTGTGACTTCTGGGCCAGCGTGACAGGCGCTGTGCCGGTGTTGGTGACGGTGTCGTTGACGGTGAACAGGTAGTCGGCGTCGACGGTGATCGTGCGATCGATGTGAACGGACTCGGCCGTGTAGGTGAGCTTCAGCGGGTTCTCGACCGTGAGCGGGCCGGTGCTGGTCTGCGTCCACACGACTTGATCAGTGGTGGTGGACGGCGTGGTCCATGCGACCGTGGCGTAAAAAGCGCTGGTGGTGCCGGCCGGCGCAAGCAGCTTGATCTCGCCCTTGGGGTTCTTTGCTTCCTTGTCGCCGATCGTCTCGTAGAAATTCTTGAGCGACACGTCGTCGATGCGCGCGCCGAGCAGCGAGATCGAGCCTTCAATCGACGGCGCAGTGACCGCCACGCGCTGACCCGAAGCCAGTTCCGCGGTCACGACTTCGTCGCGTTTGCGGAGGGCCGGCGTCGGCGAGGTGACCTGTTCGACGGCGTTCTGATTGGCCTGCGCCAGCGCGGCTTGGCGCGCCTTCTGCTGCGGCTCCAGCACGAAGATGTTGTAGACCATAAACAGGCCAAAACACAGGACGAGCGCCAGCAGGAGATTGCGCTGCTCTTGCTGTTCCATGGGGGTCAGATCCTGGTCTGGGGGGCGCCATCGCCAGCGGGGAGAAGGCGCCGGCGGAGGCTTATCAACGCGATTTCCATATCGTCAAGCAAACGCGGCCAGGGCGCATCGGCGGTTTCCTGGCGGGCGATGAAAACATAGTCGGCTCCAGCAACCCCGAGATGGGGCAGGAGCATGCGGGCCGCCTCGCGCAGGCGGCGCCGCGCCCGGTTGCGAACGACGGATCCGCCGATCTTCTTGGTGGTGGTGAAGCCTTCCCCGGCAAGGGGGCGTCCGGCATCGCGGCGCCGGCCCTGGACCACGATCAGCTTGCGCCGCTCACTGTAACCACTTGCCACATAAAGAAATTCACGCCGGAACCGGAGGCGTTCAACCCCCAGTGGCGGCGTGTTTTTGTCGATCGGGAGAGGCCTTGCGGCCGCTTGAGATGCTAGGCGGTTAGCCGCTTGCGGCCCTTGGCGCGACGTGAGGCCAGGATTTTCTGGCCGTTCTTGGTCGCCATGCGCGCGCGGAACCCGTGGCGCCGCTTGCGCTTCAGGTTGCTCGGCTGAAAAGTCCGTTTGGTGGACACGGGTCACTGCCCCTTATTCCTTCAGGAAGGCGGGGGAACTACATGGCC
>CANJXY010000032.1 GCA_947478925.1 Hyphomonadaceae bacterium
AGCGTGCTGAAGATTCCAGCCGACTATCGCATCGGCATCATGCCGGGCTCCGACACGGGCGCCATCGAGGCGGCCTTCTGGTCAATGCTGGGCGCGCGCCCGATCGACATTTTCGCGTTCGAATCGTTCGGCGAAGACTGGGTCACCGACATCACCAAGCAGCTGAAAGTCGAGGCGATCACGCACAAGGCCGGTTACGGCCAGCTGCCGGACCTCAGCAAAGCCCGCAAGGATGCGGACATCGTCTTCACCTGGAACGGCACGACCTCGGGCGTCAAAGTGCCGAACGGCGACTGGATCGCGGATGACCGCGAAGGTCTGACGTTCTGCGACGCGACTTCGGCTGTGTTCGCCATGCCGATCCCGTGGAACAAGATCGATGTGCTGACCTATTCCTGGCAGAAGGTGCTGGGCGGCGAAGGCGCGCACGGCATTCTTATCCTGTCGCCCCGCGCAATCGAGCGCCTCAAGACCTACACGCCGAAATGGCCAATGCCGAAACTCTTCCGCATGGCCAAGGGTGGCGAAGTGACCGAAGGCATCTTTGAAGGCGAGACGATCAACACGCCGTCCATGCTGGCGACAGAGGACTATCTCGATGCGCTCGGCTGGGTCGAAGGCTTGGGTGGCGTTGAGGCAACGTGCAGGCGTTCGGACGCCAATCTTGCCGTGCTCGATGCATGGGTCGCGAAGACGCCGTGGGTGGAATTCCTCGCGGCTGACAAAGCAATCCGTTCGAACACCTCCGTCACGCTGTCGATCACCGATCCGCGCGTCGCCAAGCTTGACGACAAGGGCCAGCAGGATTTCGTAAAGAGGTTCGTTGCGGCGCTCGAGAAGGAAAACGCAGCCTACGACATCGGCGGTTACAAGGCGGCGCCTCCGGGCCTGCGGATCTGGTGCGGCGCGACGGTGGAAGCGGCGGATCTCGAGAAGCTGACGCCTTGGCTCGACTGGGCGTTTGAAACAAGCGTTGCGGCTACCTCCTGACCCCTCAAGCGTGTGGAGGTCGCTATGGCGACTGAAACCAGCCAGACTATTCGCGCGTGGGGTGATGCCATCTTCGGCGCGCCGCAGGATCTGACCGCGCTCGTGAGGCGGGCGCGTGTGGAGATGGACGAGCTGGAGCAGGCGATACGCGAAGGCGACATGGCTGAGGCGGGCAGGGAGGCGGCGGACGTTGTCATCCTGCTGCATCGCCTCTCAGGCATTCTCGGTATGGAGCTGTCCGAACAGGTTGACGCCAAGATGATGGTCAACCGCGCACGCAAATGGAAGTCCGCCGGCGATGGCACGGGCGGTCACATCTGACCTCATCGACACATTCGAAAATCAACGCGCTGAACAGCGCACGCAATTTCCAGGAGACTGACCCCGATGACCACCAAACTGAAAGTCCTGATTGCCGATGACCTCGCGCCGGGCGCAGCCGACATTTTCCGCAATCGCGGTATCGAGGTGGATTTCAAGGTCGGGCTCAAGAAAGAGGAGCTGATCAGGATCATCGGTGACTATGACGGTCTTGCTGTCCGTTCGGCGTGCAAGCCGGACAAGGATGTGATCGCGGCGGGCGCGAAGCTGAAAGTCATCGGTCGGGCCGGTATCGGCGTCGACAACGTTGATGTGAAGGCGGCGACCGCCAAGGGCGTCATCGTGATGAATACGCCTTTCGGCAATGCTATCACGACGGCGGAGCACGCCATCGCGATGATGTTCGCCGCCGCTCGCCAGATCCCGTCGGCAAGCCAGCGCACCATCGCGGGCGAGTGGCCGAAGAAGGACTATATCGGGATCGAACTCTACGCGAAGACGCTGGGTCTGATCGGGGCGGGAAATATCGGCTCCATCGTTGCCGATCGCGCGCTTGGTCTTAAGATGAAAGTTGTCGCTTATGACCCGTTCCTCACGGCTGAACGCGCGACGCAGCTGGGCGTGGAGAAGGTCGAGCTGGACGAGTTGCTGGCGCGCGCGGACGTCATCACACTGCACACACCGCTGACCGAGCAGACCAGGAACATCCTGTCAGCTGAGAACCTCGCCAAGACGAAGAAAGGCGTGATCCTGATCAACTGCGCCCGTGGCGGTCTTGCCGATGAAGCGGCGGTTCGTGCGGGCCTCGATTCAGGTCACATCGGCGCGGCGGCGTTCGACGTGTTCCTCGAAGAGCCGGCGAAGACCAACGTACTGTTCGGTGCGCCGAACTTTGTCGCGACGCCCCACCTTGGCGCCTCGACTGTTGAAGCGCAGGACAATGTTGCTTTTCAGGTCGCCGAACAGATGGCCGACTACCTGCTGACGGGCGCGGTCACCAATGCGCTCAACACGCCGAGCGTCACGGCCGAAGAAGCGCCGAAGCTGAAGCCGTTCGTGGCGCTGGCCGAAAAGCTGGGGCAATTTGCCGGGCAAGTCGCCGATGGCAGTCTGTCTGAAGTCGAAATCGAGTACGAAGGCCTGGTCACGCAACTCAACCGCAAGCCGCTGACCTCAGCGGCGCTTGCGGGCCTGCTGCGTCCCTTCCTTGCCGAAGTGAACATGGTCTCGGCGCCGTCGGTGCTGCAGGAGCGCGGCGGCTCGCTTAAGGAATCAACCAACGACGCCAGCCCGGTCTATGACTCGCTGATCCGCATCAAGGTGAAGGTCGAAGGCAAATGGCGCTCGGTCGCCGGCGCGATTGTCGGCGGCAAGCCGCGTATCGTCGAGGTGAAGGGCATGCAGCTGGAAGCGGACTTCCAGCCATACATGCTGTTCGTCAACAACTCGGACCAGCCGGGCTTCATCGGCGCTATGGCGGGTCTTCTGGGCGAAGCCAAGGTCAACATCGCGACGTTCAATCTGGGTCGCGAAGCGGCTGGCGGCGACGCCATCGCCATCGTCGGCGTTGATCAGGACGTGCCGGAGAAGACGCTGAAGGCGATCGAGGCGCTGCCCCAGGTCCGTTACGTCAAAGTGTTGAAGTTCTAGTCGATCCCTGAGTGCGCCCTCGTCCTTCCGGGCGAGGGCCTTGCCTCTACACGAAACGGGTTGCCCGGACTGTCGCGGCGACTAAGCTTGTGGCCATGAACCGCCGTGTTTTTCTAGCAAGTGCTGCTGCGAGCTGCCTAGGGGCGGCTTACGCCCAAACGGCATCGGCGCCTCCGGCCGCGTTGATCTATTATGCTGGGCAGGCTGGAAGGCTCACCAGCGATCGCGACGCGGCAGGGGGCAATCCCTTTGCGACGGCGCTGGTCGAGGTGCTGAAGCTCAAGCCGCTTACACTGAAGAAGTTCACCGAGCACATGGCGATTGCCAACCAGATCCATAGCCAGGGCTGGCAGATGATGGATTATCCGCGCGTGCTGCCTGCGACGAAGGTGCGCCTGGATAAGGCGGAGAAGCGGTTGGCGCTCGTTCTGATCAATGCCGACTATTCGCAATCCGATGCCTATTCACTGCCCGGCGCGAGGTTCGATGCGAAACGCGTTCCGGAGGCGCTGACCGCAGCCGGATTTGCAACGACGCTGGTGCTGGACGCGAATGCGACCACGGCGCGCAAGGCGCTCGACGAATTTGCGGTGCTGTCGGAGCATGCCGACGCTTCGCTGATCTATATCGGCGGCCATGGCGCGCAGAGAAGTCGGGACGTCTACTGGCTGATGGGAGATTTTCCGGGGCAGGACGCAAAGTGGCTGGGTGATCATGCAATCACCGTTGAGGAGATTGCGGGCGCCGCCAAAGCACGTGATCTCAACCTGGTCCTTTATGCCAGCTGCAGAGACTATCCGTTTTCATGACCATTTGGCCGTTCACATGATCAATCCAGATGACGCACAGACGTTTGCCCGCGAGTGGGTGAAGGCATGGAACGACCACGACTTGCCGGCGATTCTTGCGCACTATGATGATGGCGTTGTGTTTCACTCACCACGGATTCGCATGGTGACAAATCAGGACGTCGACGCGCTGAGCGGCAAGGCTGCGCTTGGCGACTATTGGGGTAAAGCCCTGTCGCAGGCGCGCGATCTCTATTTCGAGGTCGACCAGGTGCTGACCGGATCGGACGCGCTTACCATTGTCTATACAAACCACCGCCAGCAGACCGTCGCCGAGACGTTCGTCTTTGGCGACGGCGGCAGGGTCATCATGTCGATCGCGGCTTACGCCTGAGTGACCGCCTCCGCCCCTTTTTTTACTGTGCTGGCGCTGAGCTTGGACGCGTAGATCGCGGATTCCATCGCAATGGTGAGGCACATGGCCGGGGGCATGACGCGCGAGGATGTCATCAGCAGATTGCCGGCCGCCTGGGCCGTGATCGCAACCCATGATTTCCGGTTGGCGCGCAGCTCCTGACCGTTCGTCGCAAGCGTCGGCAAGAGTTCGCGCGAGAGCGCTTCAAGCGCCAAAGGACCAACCCGCTTCATAAGATCGCCGACTGGCATGATTGGCTGAGCGTTTTGAGGCACCGAGGGAAGGCCTTCGACGACTGAGCCGAATGAATCGTTCACATGGCGGAACATGGCAGGCACGTTGGGAAGTTCGCTGCGGTCGAGACCTTTTTCAAGAGCGGCCGTGACGAGCATGTTCCAGACGCGCGAGCGTGCAGTTTCCGGGTCGCTGACGCTGTAGAGCATTTCGTTGAGCGCATCGCCGAACAGGAAGACGCGTCCATCCTTCAGCGCCATCTCCTTGATGCGGCCTTCAGCGCGTGCCTTCGCGGTGCGCTCGGCATCGGCGAGCAACGAAATCTGTGCGCAGGCGCCGGCGATTGCGCCAGCTGCGGCCATGAGCGTCGGGGCGTGCATCTTCTCTTCATATGCGATGCGGGGCGGCAGATTTCGCATGATGAGGCCAAAAGCGAAATTGCAGGCGATGTCATCAGGCTGACCCGCCCACGGGAAGTTGGCCCCCGTTGCAGCGCCGGTCGCAGCCTGTTGTATCGACGTTGTCCCAATCATGATCAGCCTCCCACTCGCGTCTGGGAGCACTCTGCAATTAGCGGACCGGGCGAAGATTAACCCAAAACTGTCTGCAGAATAACGGTTGACCCTCACGGGACGTGAGAGCGCATGGCTGTACCGACATGAGGAGTGAGCCATGCCGGTCGACCCCAATCTCGATCCGCCTATCAAGGGGCGCTATAACGGATTTGATGTATATCCCATGCCGATGTTCATGCGGCTGGAAACGCGCGATCTCGCGGCGACCGTAGGCTGGTATCGCGAGGCGCTGGAGTTTGGCGTGATGCTCGAGATGCCGATGATGGCGCACCTGCGCCGCAAGAAATTCCAGGACCTGCTGGTGTTCGGGTCAGCGAATGGCAACGCGCCGGCGCAGGGTCTCGCCATCGCGTTCGAAGCCGAAGGCGAAGTGGATACGATCTGGCGGCGGGCTTTGGATGCGACACCGGTGGGGTTGGCGAGGGTTGAAGGGTCACCGCGTGTTATGCCGTGGAATGCGCGCGAGTTGCAGGTGATCGACCCGGACGGGCGGCGGCTCATCTTCCACGAGCAGACGAAGGACGCTGGGGCTGCGGCCCGGATGGGGGCAATGTTCGACCCAACGAGCAAGGCAGGCGCGTCATGAAGGAGCTGACGGTGAAGCAGCTGGCCGCGATCTCCGGGGTGACGGTGCGGACGCTGCATCACTACGACGAGATTGGCCTGCTGGCGCCGGCGCATGTTGGAACCAACGGCTATCGCTATTATGGACGGGTCGAACTGATGCGATTGCAGCGTATCCTGTTTCATCGCGAGCTTGGCGTGCCGCTGGGCGAGATCGCCGGCCTGCTGGAGCTCGAGGGCGAGGATCAGGTCGGCGTCCTGATGCGTCATCGCGAAAGGCTCGAGGCAGAGCAGGAGCGCTTTCGTATTCTGATCGAGACCATAGACCGAACGGTCGCAAGCATAAAAGGCGAAGCGCAGATGTCGAACGCGGATCTCTATCAGGGTTTCTCGGCGGACAAGCAGGCCAGCTACGAGGCCTGGCTGATCGAGCACTATGGCGAGCCAATGCATGGCCACATCGATCATTCGCGCAAGGCGATGGCGAAGATGAATGAGGCCGAGCAGGCCGCGATGATGAACACGCTGAAGGATATCGAGACGGCGCTGGTTGAGGGCATGAAGCGCGGTATCGATCCGGCGGCGGAGCCGGTCGACCGCATGATCGCGCGACACCGGGCATGGGTTGCGGCTTCCTGGGACAAGCCATGCCCTCCCGATGCCTATGCGGGACTAGCGGACCTGTTCCTCTCGCATCCGGATTTTGTGGCGCGTTATGAAGCGCTGGCGTCGGGTTTTGCCGTGTGGCTGACTGACGCGATGAAAGCGCACGCCATCAATCAGGCGTAGGAGTGCTGGTTCCGCCGTTGAGCGCACGCTGCATGAGCAGCGTGTCGCACCAGCGGTTGAACTTGAAGCCTGAGCCTTTGATGCGGCCGCATTCCGAGAAGCCCATAAGGGCATGCAGTCTGGCGGAGGCGAGGTTCACGTCCGCATCGCCGATGACGGCGATCATTTGCCGGAAGCCGGCTGCTTCGCAGCGTGCGAGAAGTTCAGCGAGCAGAAGCGTGCCGATGCCGAGTCCCTGCACATCAGGCGCGATGTAGATCGAGTCTTCCGTCATGAAGCGGTAAGCCGGACGGCTGCGGAAGTGGCTCGCGTAGGCGTAGCCCAGGATTTTGTCGGCGCTGTAGGCGACGAGATAGGGAAAGCTTGCGCTGGCAATGGCCTCGAAGCGCCGTGTCATCTCTTCGAGCGATGGCGCGTCGTATTCGTAGCTGGCCGTTCCGTTGAGGACGGCATGGCCGTAGATGGCGGTAATGGCTGGCAGGTCGGCGGCGATGGCCGCGCGGATGCGGATACCGTCAATCATCCGACGCGCTTGCCGTCGGCGTCGATGAGGAGCGTGCCGTCTTCCTTTGTGAAGGGGCCGGGCGGCAGACGGTCCAGCAGGTCGAGGACGAGGGCGCTGTCAGGGCGGCAGAGTTTGACGCCTTTGGGGGTGGCCACCAACGGACGGTTGACGAGCACGGGATGCGCAATCATTGCGGTCAGGAGCTGCTCGTCCGTGACGCCTTCGGCGAGCAGGCCAAGGTCGGCGGCGGGCGATTTGGTCTCGCGCAGGGCTGCGCGTGGCGTCAGGCCGGATGCTGCAAACAGGGCGAGGAGTTGCGGGCGGGTCCAGCCTTCGCGGAGATAGTCGATGACGACGGGCGCATAGCCGGCGGCCTCGATGATGGCGAGGACATTGCGGGAGGTGCCGCAGTCAGGGTTGTGGTGGATCACGACGGGGAAATGGCTCATGGCGTCGTTTTCCCGAACAACCAGCTCACGGCAAATCGACCTATCCTGCGATGAGGCTCATCACAGCCTTGCCGAGCGCCCCGAACAGCAGGACGGCGGTCGCCAGGAGCTGGATGCCGAAGCCCATCGAGCGTTTGGAAGGATCGCTGGCGTAGCCGAGCGCGTAGACAATCCGGCCCACGATCCACACGATGCCGATGGCGGCGACGATGAGGCCGGACGGGTCTTGCGGCTGCCAGAAGAGATGGCAGAGCCATAGCGACGGCAGAAAGACGGGGAGCCATTCGAGCGTGTTGGCCTGAATCCGCACGGCGCGTTCAAGCCCCGGATCGCCGGTCATGGCGGGAGCATCAATGCCCGATTTGCGGCGCGCGCCGCCGACGCCTATCACCATCCAGAAATAGACCAGCAGCGACACGAGCGTGACGATGGCGACATAGGCATGCGATTGCATGTGAGAGCTCTCCCGACTTCCCCGGACGGCCCAAGCCGTCAAGTTGAGCCTGTGATGTTTTGGCGCCGCGCGCGAGGATCAGGTCGCGCGTTCGACCATCAGCTTCTTGATTTCCGCGATCGCCTTGGCCGGGTTGAGACCCTTCGGGCAGACCTGCGCGCAGTTCATGATGGTGTGGCAGCGGTAGAGTTTGAACGGATCTTCGAGGTCGTCGAGACGCTCGCCCGTGGCTTCATCACGGCTGTCGATGATCCAGCGATAGGCTTGCAGCAGGGCGGCGGGTCCGAGGAACTTGTCGCCATTCCACCAGTAGCTGGGGCAGGCTGTGGAGCACGAGGCGCACATGATGCACTCGTAAAGACCGTCGAGCTTGCTCCTGTCGGCTTCCGACTGGCGCCATTCCTTCTGCGGCTCGGGCGTTTCGGTTTTCAGGTAGGGCTGCACATAGGCGTGCTGCGCGTAGAAATTCGTGAGATCCGGCACGAGGTCCTTGACGACCGCCTGGTGCGGCAGCGGCGCGATGGTGATGTCCCCGGAGAATTCGTCCCAGCCCTTGGTGCAGGCGATGGTGTTGCCGCCGCCGATGTTCATGGCGCACGACCCGCAGACACCCTCGCGGCAGGAGCGGCGGAAGGTAAGCGTCGGGTCGATCTCATTCTTGATGTAGATGAGTACGTCGAGGACCATCGGCCCGACCTTGCTCATGTCGATCTGGTAGTAGTCCCAGCGCGGATTGCCGCCGGTTTCCGGGTCGTAGCGGTAGATCTTGAAGGTGCGCAGCTTCTTGGCCGCGGCAGGCTTAGGCCAGCGCTTGCCGGCCTTGATCTTGGAGTTCTGCGGCAGCGTGAGTTCGACCATCGCGCGTGGATTCCCGTGATGTTTAACTTGGGCGGCGGCCCGAAGTTGCGCGCAATCTAGCCGCGCATTCGCAGAGCACAAGCGCCGGAAAGTCGCGGCAGATCAAGGAAATGGATGCGAATCAGTCGCGCCGGAAAATATCGCGGATGCGATCGGCAATCGGGCGGCCAAGACCATAGGCATGGCGAGCGGCGGAGGGCCGGTCAGCATGCAGCATCTCGGTGACGCCGGCCTTGATGAGGCCCGCGGAGAGGCGGGGGCCCCCGTGATGGGCGCCTGCCTGGAGTTCTTCGTGGGTGATGGGCGCCGGCGCCCAGAAGGTGATCGCTTCGCCCTCGCGCGTCTTCAGGCGGGTAAAGCCATCGGCAGGCAGGCGCGGCTGTATGAAAGCAAAGGCCACCTGTCGGGATCCTTCCAGGATCGGGCGCGGGTTGCGGCTGAACTGCACCGTCTGTCCGGCCTCGACGCGGATGTTCTGGATGTGGACCAGCTTGGCGAACTGGCGAACCGTGTTGGCGCCAAGGTTCAGCATGCCAAGGTCGGTCCGCGCGTCGCCCATCTGTGGCACGGCCAGCACGAATTCCATGCGGTCTGTGGGGGGGAGGCCGGTCGCTTTTTTCAAGCTTGAACCGAACGTGCAGACATAGGCGAAGCGGCGCTCGCCCTCGGGCGGCACGACCATGACATCGATGGACGGCCCGGGTTCGCGCGAGCGACCGGCCCAGCCATCCTGGTCGGAAAAAGCAACGTGCGGTTCGCCAAGATGGCGGACGAGGTGGAGCTCAACTTCTTCGCGAAGTTCTCGGCCGATCTGGCCTTTTTCGGATGTCTGACCCCAGATGTCTGGCATGGGACCGAAATGGTTCTGCAGCGTGCGGACGTCAACCGCACATGATCAAAAGACGCCGCCTGAAATTAGCGGAATCTGTCTGAACCGGTGGTGAATCCCGGTTTAGTGATGGGGTCAAGTTACAGGTTCGTCGAACATCAATGCACGGACGAAACGGGCTGGCGGAGACCCGTGCGACAGGGCGGCATCGTGATATTTCTTGAGCGCGAAGTCCGCACCCCATTTTGCCTCGGCGTCTTTCCGAAGCGCGTGGTGTTCGCCCCAGCCGACAAAGTAGGTTGAGAGCTGGCCGGAGGAGAGGCGTGCACGTGTCCATTTGCCGGCGGCTTCGCGCTCTTCCTGGAAGGCTTCAGCGGTCATGAATTTCATGGCCGTGGCCTCATCCCAGTTCTCGACGTGTACGCCCTGATCGAGGATGGCGTTGGTTACGGAGCGCAGGCGCATCTTGAGGTTGGTGAGACGGCGCAGCGGACTGTCGGCGCCGAAGCCCTGCTCGATCATCAGGTCTTCAGCGTAGCAAGCCCAGCCTTCGATGAAGGCTCCCGAGCCGAGAACTGCGCGCGTAACGCTCGGATGCTTGTTGGAATGCCAGATCTGCAAATAGTGACCCGGCATGGCCTCGTGGATCGAGAGCTCGTACAGCATGTGCGAGTTGTATTCTGACAGGAAGGACTTCGCCTGTTCGGCCGACCAGTCGGCCGGGATAGGCGAGATGGCATAGAAAGTGTCGAGGTTGCGATCGAGCGGGCCGGGGCTGTCGCAATAGGCGACGGCGACGCCCTGCTGGAATTTTGGCATCTCGATGATCTTCACGGCCGCGTCGGGCATCGAGATGAAATCCTTCTCGCGGCAGAAGGCGGTGGCTTCCGCCAGCGTCTTGGTCGCATCCGCCATCAGCTTGTCGCGCGCGGGGCGGTCCTTCGCGGCGATCGCCATGCCGGCCTTGATGGTCGCGAGCTTGTCTGCGCTGGGCTTGGCGTTCACAAGCTTGGCTGAGATCTCGAACATCGCGTCACGAATCGCATCGGCATCGGCGCGGGCCTTGGCGAGGAGATCAGCGCGCGGCGTCGGTGCGTTGATCGAATAGTGCAGCTGTTCATCGTAGAGCGGGCCATAGCGGAAATCGCCCTTGGCGCCGGGAACGAGCGTTTCGTCGATCCATTTCTGGTGCTCGGCGACGGCGGTCTTGGCCGTTTCGGCGGCCTTGGTGAGGCGTGCTTTGTCCTCGGGACCGAGATCTTTGGCCTGCGCGAGGATGAGATTGTCGATGATGGATGTCGCGCCGCCGTTCTGAGCGGCATAGGTCTGCGCGTGGATGGGCGGCACGCGCGCGGCAACAAGTTGTTTGCGTGTCTCGGCCAGCAGCGCGGGGAATTTTTCCATGCGTGCAGCAGCGTTGAGCAGGCGCTCGGGCAGTGGGGCGAACGCGCGCGCCATCAACGAATAGAGCGCGCCGCCGGTCAGACCGGAGTAGGTGAGGGGATCCCACGCCCAGTTTTGCAGTTTTTCTGTCTGGAAGGTTTCGAAAGCGAGTGATTCGCTGATCATCGCAGCATCGACCTGATTGTCGCGCGTGAGCTTGGCGCGATCGAGGGCGGCAAGTTTCGTCTGTGTTGCCTTGACTTGCGCCATGCGCGCGGCGCGGCCGGCTGCACTGATGTCTGGCAGCTCGCCATCGAAACGGTGATCGCCAAGCGCGGTGGCGTAGGCGGGCGAGGCGCTGGCGAGTTCGTCGAGCCAGGATTTTGACAGGCCGTCGAACCCGGCATTGGCATCCGGGGCGGCGAGCGGCTTTTGCGCTTCGCCGCAGGCCGTCAGCGCGATCATGGCGCCACCACTCATCAGTGCGCCGCGCCGCGTGAGTTGGACTGACATGAGAAATCCCCTGCTGAAGCGCAGGCAGGGTGAAACAGCGGGGCCAGGCGGGTCAAGCGCGCACGATCCCGCAAAATTCGAGAGCGCTCTTAATCAGGGACTAGGAGGCATCAGGTAGGGTGATCCTGCCTGTGGGGAAAATCATGACGTCCATTTTTCACAAGCTGAAATCGTCCGAAGGAAGGTTGAGCCAGCAGGGATACATTATCGGCTTCGCCGCGCCGTTCATTGCCGTTACCCTCGCCACCAGCGCCTCGTTCACCGGGATGGTGGGAGCGGCCGGCTCCATTGTGCTGCGGGTTTGCGTGCTGGGCTGCACCGTATTGCTCGCCTTCGGCGATGCGATGAACATCCGCCGCTATCACGACCTCGGACATTCCGGTCGGCTCTATCGCCTGTGCCGGCCGGGCATTGTGATCCTGCCGGTGCTGGCCTTCATCCTGCAGTTCCTGATCCCGGCGCAGATGGCGTCGGCAGGCGATCTCGGAGCGCTGGCTTTCCTGATGAACCAGGAGGTCGCGCCGTCAATGGGGCCCGCGCCGAGCGCGCTGCTGGCAATCGCTTTTACGGGCGTTGCGATCAACCTGATCTATCTGTCATTGATGCCGGGGCAGGCAGGGCCGAACCTGTATGGTCCTGATCCGAACAATGGCATCGGCGCCATGCCGGGTGTCATTCCCGCAACGCGCAGCGCTGAGGCCTCTGAGAACGATCCGGTACGGCGCGCGCTTGAGGAATACGAGACACGGCAGGTCGCGCAGTCACAGAAGACTGCGCGTGCGCCAACCCCGACGGGAGGTGCGGCGGCGCGGGGTGCGTTTGGCAAGAAGCGCAGCTAGAGCTCGCGCCCGAAGACTTCGCGAACTATGCTTTAGAACTGGGGCGTTCCGAAATGCGGGTGTGCCAGCTGCGCAGGTTGGTGAGCTCCTCGGGAACCTTGAGGCCGATCCAGTCGGCGAAATCCACCATGGTCAGGAGGCAGATGTCGGCGATCGTGTAGTCGCTGCCGGCAACGAATTCGCGGCCACGAAGCTCATTGTCGATCCAGGCGAGGCCGCGATCGTAGTGGGCGCGGTTGGACTCGCCAAACTCCTTGTATTGCGGGACGACGACGCGCGCGGTGAACGGGTGGGCGTGACGCCAGAACATGCCGGCGGGCGTACCGATCTGGAATTCGACACGACGCGTCAGCATGTCAATGCGCGCCGTTTCGAGCGCGTTGCGGCCGAACATGGGCGGGCTGGGATGCAGCGCTTCGAGATAACGGCAGATGGCGACTGTCTCGGAAAGGAAGCTGCCATCGTCGAGCTGGAGCGTCGGCAGCTGGCCGAGCGGATCGCGCGCGAGATGCTCGGGTTGTTTCAACTCGCCGGTCATGATGCCGACTTCGACGGTGGGAAGCTCAACACCCTTCTCGGCGAGGAAGATCCGCACGCGGCGCGGGTTCGGCGCGGGCATGGGGGCGTTGTAGAATTTCATGAAAGCGTTCCGTCCTGATGTTTGTGCGATGTTGGGGCGGCGGCGCGCAAAAGAAAAGGGCGTCGATGGAATGATCCTGCGACGCCCTTCGATATTCCAGTGCCGATGCGCGAGGGTCTAGTAGACCCGCGGTTTCGGCTTGATGTACTCGACGTCCGTGGACATCGTGTAGGCGTGCACGGGGCGGTAATCGAGTTTGACCGCGCCCGTGTCGTCGATCCACGACAGCGTGTGTTTCATCCACGTGTCGTCGTTGCGGTTCGGGAAGTCCTCGCGGGCGTGTGCGCCGCGGCTTTCTTCGCGGTTGGCGGCCGAGTTCACGGTGACGGCGGCCTGGACGATGAGGTTGTCGAACTCGAGCGTTTCGATGAGGTCGGTGTTCCAGATCATGCCGCGATCCTGGATCGAGATGTCCGAGACGCCGCTAAGGACTTCCGCGATGCGCTTGACGCCGGACTGCAGCGTCTCGCCGGTGCGGAACACGGCGCAGTCTTCCTGCATCGCCTTCTGCATAGTGGCGCGAAGCTTGGCGGTGGACGTGCCGCCCTTGGCGTTCCGGAACTTGTCCAAGCGGGCAAGGTGATCATCGCCAGCGGTTTTCGGCAAGTCGCGCTGGTTGGCGTTGGCTTCGAGTTTCTCGCCGCAGCGGAGGCCCGCCGCGCGGCCGAAGACGACGAGATCGATCAGCGAGTTGGAGCCGAGGCGGTTGGCGCCGTGGACCGAGACGCAGGCTGCTTCGCCGACGGCCATCAGGCCCGGCACGATCGCGTCCGGATCGTCGCCCGCTTTGGTGAGGACTTCGCCGTGATAGTTCGTGGGAATGCCGCCCATGTTATAGTGCACGGTCGGGAGGACGGGGATCGGTTCTTTGGTGAGATCGACGCCGGCGAAAATCTTGGCGCTCTCGGAGATGCCGGGCAGGCGCTGGTGCAGGATTTTCGGGTCGAGGTGATCGAGGTGGAGGTGGATGTGGTCGTTCTGTGCGCCCACGCCACGGCCTTCTCGAATTTCCATGGTCATCGCGCGTGAGACGACGTCGCGCGAGGCGAGGTCTTTCACGGTCGGGGCATAGCGCTCCATGAAGCGCTCGCCTTTCGAGTTGGTGAGATAGCCGCCTTCGCCGCGCGCGCCTTCGGTGATGAGGCAGCCCGAGCCATAGATGCCGGTCGGGTGGAACTGGACGAACTCCATGTCCTGCAGCGGGAGGCCTGCGCGAAGCGCCATGCCGCCGCCATCGCCCGTACAGGTGTGAGCCGAGGTGGCGGAGAAGTAGGCGCGGCCATAGCCTCCTGTGGCGAGGATGACGCGCTGGGCGCGGAAGCGGTGGAGGGAGCCGTCGTCGAGTTTGAGGGCTGTCACACCCCGGCACGCTCCGTCTTCCATGATGAGGTCGAGCGCGAAGTACTCGATGAAGAAGTCGACGGCGTTCTTGAGCGATTGGCCATAAAGGGTGTGGAGCATGGCATGACCGGTGCGGTCAGCAGCGGCGCAGGTGCGCTGGATCGAGGCCTCGCCATAGTTCTTGGTCATGCCGCCGAAGGCGCGTTGGTAGATCTTGCCTTCTTCCGTGCGCGAGAAGGGCACGCCCCAATGCTCGAGCTCGTAGACGGCAGCAGGCGCGGCGCGGACCATGTATTCGATCGCGTCCTGGTCGCCGAGCCAGTCGGCGCCCTTCACGGTGTCGTACATGTGCCAGCGCCAGTCATCCTGGCCCATGTTTCCGAGCGAGGCGGAGATGCCACCTTGCGCCGCTACCGTGTGCGAGCGCGTGGGGAAGACTTTCGTGACGCAGGCTGTCTTGAGCCCGGCCTGGGCGCAACCGAGGGCTGCCCTAAGGCCCGAGCCGCCGGCGCCGACGACCACGACGTCATAGGTGTGATCGTTCCACGTGTACGCAGCAGTCATGAGGCCAGTCCCTGGAAACGAAACAACAGGATCAGACGATCGGTCTAGGCGATCGCGATCTTCAGTACCGCGTACGCTGCGGCGGCGAAGAGGGTGATGCAGATGAAGGTATTGAGGATGAGAAGCACGGTCTTGGTGCTGTTCTTCAGGATGTAGTCCTCGACCACGACCTGCATGCCGAGGCGCATGTGATAGAGCGCAGCGCCGACGGTAAGGATGATCAGTACCGCGTTGAAGGGATCGGCGATGTAGATGAGGGCGCCATCATAGCCGCCACGCACCGCGCCGATCAGGGTGATGAGAAACCACGGAACAAGGAAAAGGAGAGCGATGGCGGAGACGCGCTGGGTGATGAAGTGGCCGGCGCCGTGCCTGGCCGAGCCAAGGCCGCGAACTTGACCGAGCGGCGTGCGGATCGACTGCTTGGTCATTGGGCGGCTCCCAAGAGGGTGTTGGCAATGCTCAGGGGGTCGACGCCAGGAACGAGACCCGCAAGCAGCCAGACCGAAACCGCGAGCACGACGGAGAGGACGAGCGCCAGTCCGGCGGTGAAGCTGGCGAATTTCGGATTGAAGCCCTTGCCCGCGTCCATGAACAGGTGACGCACGCCATTCAGCAGATGGTAGCTCATCGCGAGTGTGAAGCCGAAGAGGACGAGCTGCCCCCAGATCGAGCCGATCAGGCCGGCCATCGGCTCGTACATGTCGGGGCCCGCGGCGGCGGCGAAAAGCCAGGCAACGATCAGGAATGCGCCGACATAAATCGCGCAGCCCGTGATCCGATGCAGGATCGAGCTGGCCATGGTCATGTGCCATTTCCAGATCGACACGTGCGGCGACATTGGCCGCTTATCGGTCCAGGATGACATGGCTGATCCTTTCGCCCCGCGCACTCACGCTGCTGACGGTATTAGGCCTCGTTTTGGCCCTGTCAACGCGGCGAGAAGAGCCTCTTGGCCTTGCACGCAAAGGGCTTATTTTCAGGTTCATGCTGATCACCATTCTGGAAACGGGTCGCGCGCCGGGGCCGCTGAGCGAGACCCATCCGCTCTACCCCGACATGATCGCCGCCTTGCTGTCGCAGGCTGACGCGGGTCTGCGCTTTCGGACGGTTGCCCTGGTCGACGGTGAGGCATTGCCTGACCCGGTCAGTTGCGAAGGAGTCGTAATTACGGGATCGCCTGCAGGGGTCTATGACACGACCCCGTGGATGGACCCGCTGAGGGGCTTCATCAGAGGTGCGTTCGCGGCGAAGACGCCGATGATTGGCGTGTGCTTCGGTCACCAGATCATCGCCGACGCCATGGGCGGGGATGTGCGTAAGTCGGAGAAGGGCTGGGGCGTCGGGCGCCATACCTACGATGTGCTCGGCGCTCCTGCATGGATGTTGGATGCCGGCGCAACCGTGGCGCTGTCCGTCAGCCATCAGGACCAGGTGATTACCCCGCCAAAGGGCGCCGTCACGCTGGCGCGATCGGCCCATACCGATCACGCAATGCTGGCCTATGACGCTGCGCCGGTGATGAGCCTGCAGGGGCATCCGGAATTTTCGGATGAATTCGTGGCGGCGCTCTATTCCGCGCGGCGCGGCAAGTCGCTGAGCGACGCCCAGGTCGATGACGCGATTGCCTCGCTGTCATCGCCGGTCGACCGGGTGCTGGTGGGGCAATGGATGGCGCGGTTCCTGCGGACGTCCTGCTGACCCCGTGGCGCTCGCGCTGCGCGAGAAGACGCGAGCTACCTGCCAGCACTTGCCACATGGTGATGGTCTAGACGCTGAGCCGCTCTCACGCGCCTTCGCCCGGCGGTATCCCCAGCATGGCGCCGCTGGCGATCGCCAGCACCACCAGACCTGCCAGGAGCCGGGCTGATCCGGCCAATGCGGTGCGGGTGTGTGCGCGATCCATGGGGTCGGTGTGCGACCGAGATCGTGCACCATCAAAGCGACGCCTGCGCGTCGGGAATTGTTATACGCCGACCTTAGCGCCTGCGCTGGAACTGCATCGTCGCGACCCAACCGGCGACCTGATAGGCGCTGGCGAACATCAGCAGCGTGTCGAGCCAGAAGCGCGTGCCCCAGATCGGCCAGATCGGTAGCAGCGTTATGATGGCGATGACGGCCGAGCCGCCATCTAGCCAGCGATCGCCGAAGAGATAGCCGAGTGTTGTGCGTTGCTGCAGAATCTTGCGGCGCGTAACGGGGAAGACGCCATCGTCGAGGCGCGGCGCACCGAAGGCTTCCTGCAACTGGTCGAATTCCATAATGCCGGTGAGGTCGCGCAGGGTCTGCGCGGTAACGCGGCCTTCCTCTACGGCCGTCCAGGACGAGTCGTTGCGAAGACTGCGGATGACGACCGACAGCAGGATCGCCAGCGCGGCTGCGAATTGTGGAAAGTCAGCGATGGTCATTTCTCCGATATGGGAGGCCTATCCCCGGTTCGGAATAGCCGCCCAGTAGTCGAAATCGAGGATGACGTCGGGGAGGTGCTTGCCCTCGGCATCCTTGAACGGGAAATTCGTGCAGGGAAGGTTCTTGGTCGCGACGAGGCGCAAGCGCAAGGCGCCAAGGCCGTTGCCGAGGTCGACCTTGTCCAACACCTCCGACCAGGCGAACACCGTGTCGCCCGCGAATAGCGGGTTGACGTGCGTGCCAGCGTTGATGGCGATGATTTCTGCGGCATTCGCGAGGCCGTTGAAAGCGATGGAGCGCGCCAGCGAGATGGCGACGCCGCCATAGATCAGCCGGCGGCCGCGTGGCGTCTGGCTCTGCGCGTGTTGGTTGAAGTGGACCTTGGCGGTGTTCTGGTAGAGGCGTGTCGCGATCTGGTGCTCGGCCTCTTCCACGGTGAAGGCGTCGACGTGATCGATCTTCTCGCCGACCGCGTAGTCCTCGAAGGCGAAGGGTGAGCCCGCGAGGACGAAGTTGTAGTCGGCCAGTTCGTAGCCGCGTTGCGGCAGGTCGCGCGGATCGACGGCGCCGGGAAGCTCGGGCACGATGGGGGTGGGCGCCGGGCTTGCCGGGTCCTTCTTGTTGACCATCACCCAGCGGACGTAATTCAGGACCTCATCGTCTTCCTGATTGTAGCCGCGCGTGCGGATGTAGACGACGCCGGTCCTGCCGTTGGAATTCTCTTTGAGCCCGATTACCTCGGAGACCGCGCGAAGCGTGTCCCCCGGAAAGACGGGCGACAGAAAGCGCCCGTCAGCATAGCCGAGATTGGCCACGGCATTCAGTGAGATATCCGGCACCGTCTTGCCGAACACGATGTGGAAGGCCAGCAGGGGATCGATCGGCGCGCCCGGCAGGCCGACCTCCTGCGCAAAAGTGTCGGCCGAATAGAGCGCATAGCGCGAGCCTGTGAGCCCTGTGTAGAGCGCGGCATCCGCCTCCGTCACCGTGCGCGGCGTTGCGTGGATCAACTCGTCGCCAACGACGAAGTCCTCGAAGAAATTGCCGGGATCGGATTTGAGGGTCACTGGGCGGCCTCTCTTTGTGCGATGGCTTCAGCAACGGCGACCATGCGCCTCGCCTGCGCAAGATGCAAAAGCTCGGTCATCTTGCCGTTGACCTTGAGCACACCTTTCGCGGCGTTGGCGGGGTCGGCGAAGGCGGCGATGACATCGCGCGATTGCTGCACGGCGTCGGCGGCAGGGGCGAAGATGGCGTTGCAGGGATCGACCTGGCTTGGATGGATCAGCGTCTTGCCGTCGAAGCCGAAGGCGCGGGCCTGTCTGGCTTCAGCCTCGAAGCCCTCGGCGTTGGCGATGTCGTTGTAGACGCCGTCAAAAACGAGCAGGTCGTAGGCGCGGGCGGCGGCGATGGCGAGGGTGTAGCAGGCGGCAAGGTTTTCGCGGCCCGGCATTGGCTCGGCGCGGAAGTCCTTGATCAGGTCGTTGGAGCCCATGACGAAGCCGGCGAGGCGTGTGGTTTTCGCAGCGGCTGCGATCTCCTTGAGGTTGAGGATGGAGAGCGGCGTCTCGATCATCACCCAGAGCTGCAAGCTGCGCGGCGCGCCAGTTTCGGAGATGGCTTCGTCGAGCCAGCGTATGTCGTCGCCGGTCGTGACTTTCGGGGCGAGGATGGCGTCGGGGTTGGCGTGGGCGGCTGCCTTGATGTCGGCCTTGCCCCATTCCGTGTCCTGTCCGTTGACGCGGATGATGAGCTCGCGCGGGCCATAGCCGCCAGCCTTCACGACGTTGCAGACGCGGTCGCGCGCCTCGACCTTGGCCTCGGGCGCAACGGCGTCCTCGAGGTCGAGGATCAGGCTGTCGGCGGGAAGTGTCTTTGCCTTCTCCAGCGCGCGCTCATTGGCGCCGGGCATGTAAAGAACCGAACGGCGCGGACGGATGGCGGACATGCGGGATCCTCTGAAAGATACGTCGGGAGGTCATGACGGAGGCGGCCAGCAAGATCAAGCTGGAGCGCGGCGCGCGCTTCTATAATGTAGGTAAAACACCCACCGCCTTCGAGATGGGTGATTGCTGAGCGGACAAAGCATGCCTCTGGTGCTGGTGATTTCGTCTTATGTCGCCGCCAGCCGCGTCGGCGGAGGCATAGCGCCCTACGCGCTGGGGCCTATGAAGGTTGATCCGATCCACGTGCCGACTTGCCTGTTCGGTCGCCATCCGGGCTGGGGCCCGCCTGGCGGCGGGGCTGTGGCCGCGAGCATGATGGCGGAAGTGCTCGAAGGCGTTCAGGCGAACAATTTGTTTGGGCTGATGGATGCTGTTGTGACCGGGCATTTCTCGGCGCCGGATCAGGTTGCAGTGGCGTGCGATGCGATCGATCGCATCCGCGATACGCCGCGTCAGGGATCGCACGCGCATTTTCCTGCGAAGCCGCTGGTGATCATCGATCCAGTGATGGGCGATGTCGCGCCAGGTCTCTACATAAAGCAAGAGACGGCCGCGGCGTTGATGGCGGATCTGGTTCCGCGCGCGGATATTCTTGCTCCGAACCTGTGGGAATTTGCGAGGTTGACGGGCACGGACATCGGTTCCCTTGCGAGCGCTGAAGATGTCACGCGGGCGGCGCGGAGCCGGGGCGGGCGCTGGCTGATCTCGTCTGTCCCCTCGCCGAAGGGGATTGGCGTGCTTTATGTCGATCCTGATGTTGCGCTGTTTGCGGAGACGTCGCGGATTGCCGGAAGGATACCGAACGGGACGGGCGACATGCTGACCTTGCGCTTCACGGGAGGTCTTGTCTCGGGGCTGGGTGTCGAGGGCGCGCTGGCGGATGCGGTTGGCGCGACGCATCTGGTGATCGACAAGACGGTCCAGTGGAAGGGGACGGAGCTGAATCTGGCGGCGTGCAGCGATCTGCTGGCGAAGCCGCCGTTGGCCAGCGTGCGCCGGATTTCCTGAAGGCTACATCTGGCTGCGGGGATAAACTGGATTTACCGCCTTCTCTTCCGTGTCGAACACGCCTTTTCCGGGAACGAAGTTGATCTCGATGCGAACCCCATCGGGATCCTCGAAAAGGATCGAGTAATAACCCGGCGCCCAGCCATCTTCCTGCGGCGCGCGGATGATCGGCGCGCCCAGCGCCTTGAGGAAAGCGTGCGCCTCGTCTATGTCCGCGCGCGAGCGGGCGCGAAAGCAGACATGATGCAGGCCGACGCGCTGCTGGACGAAGCGCTCGCCTTCGTGTTCCGGCGCCGGGCGACTGATCAGGACGCCCGTGCGACCGCCGACACAGTAATAGCCGTATTCATTGTCGAGCACCTGGCTGAGCCCGAGGAAGGGCAGCAGCTTGCTATAGAATGCGCGCGCGACGTCATAGCGCCCGGCCGTGATCTGGATATGCGCGATGCCGTTGATGTCCATATGGCGTCTCCCTGACGGGAGTTGAGCGCAACCAAGGTTGACCTGCAACGCCTGGCGGACGATGTCTCGAGCATGAACATAACCGGATTTGTCGCTGTCGGTTTCGAGTCTGTGCGCGAGGCGTTCGCGCAGAATTTCGCTGACGGGCTGGAGCATGGCGCAACGTTCGCGGCGTACCTCGGCGATGAATTGATCGTCGACCTGTGCGGCGGCTTCGCGGACCGCGCTGGAACCGATGCATGGGACCAGCGGACGCTGTGCCCGGTCTATTCCAGCACCAAGCCGATCAGTGCTCTGGTGATCGCAACGCTCGTCGAGCGTGGACTGCTGGATTACGACGCGCCGGTTGCAGACTACTGGCCGGAGTTTTCGGCCAACGGCAAAGGCGCGACGACGGTGGCGGAGGCGCTGTCACATCAGGGCGGCCTGCCGGGATTTCCAGACCCCATAGAGCCTGCGCTGTGGCTCGATCCGCCTGCGCTGTCGGCTGAGCTCGCAAAGCTCGCGCCCATGTGGCCGCGCGGGGAGGGCTCGGGATATCACCCGCTGACATGGGGCTATATCGCTGGGGAGTTGGTGCGGCGCGTGTCGAAGCGGTCGCTAGGGACAATCCTGCGCGAGGATATCTGCGCGCCACTGGGCATCGATTTCTGGATCGGTTTGCCCGAGAGCGAACACGGCCGCTGCGCCGAGCTGCTGAAGCCGAAAGCGGCGGCGCAGTTTCCGCACAAGAACGCCGAGACGCGCGCGGCCTTCCTGACGCCGTGGGCTGCAGCTCCGCGCGGCACGACGGAATGGCGTAACGCGGAAATTCCATCGGCCAACGGCCATGGCACAGCGGCGGCGATGGCGCGGCTCTATTCGGCGTTCGCGCAGAAGGGCCGTATCGGCGAGGCGCGGGTGATTGCGCCGGTGACGTGGGACGAGCTGACGCGCGAACGCGTCGCGGGCGAAGATCGCGTTCTGCCGGGGCGCGTGGCGTTCGGCGCTGGCGTCATGCGCAACCTGCCGCTGATTTACGGGCCGAACCCGGCGACGCTGTGCCATTCGGGCTGGGGTGGCTCGGGCGCGTACGGTGATCCGGAGACGGGGCTTTCGGGCGCCTACATCATGAACCGGCAGGGTACCCACCTGCTGGAGGACGATCGCCGGTCGCGCTTGATCGATGCGTTGTATCGCTGTCTCTAACCTGCGCGCGGGACCTTAAACTGCTCGCAAGAACTGGGGTGCTTCGCCTGCCTTGAGCATCACCGCCGTCAGGGGGCCGCCGAAGCAGGCGCCCGTGTCGACGTTGATGCGGTGAGGAAAAATCTCAGGCTCAAACGAGCGCTGGGGTGTGCCCATGCATGACGGTGAGATTTCGAAGCTCATCACGCTCAGGCCAGGGTTCGTCGTTGAAGAAACGGTCCGAGCGGGTCCATAGATAGGTCTCCTCTGGCTCGTTGGGAAAGCTGGCAGGCTCGATACCTGCGTGCACGAAGACCAGCTTCCGCTCCGGCGCTTGATGGATCAGTGGCAAGCGACGCATCCACGTGATGTGTGCAGACGGCATCGTCTCGCGCCAGTCGGCGCCGCCCTGCGCCCACCAGGAACCAGCTGCCTCAGCGGGGCCGCAGCCATGCCTTCGTGCCTTCAGCGTGGAGGGGTGGCCCCTTTTTCGCTGGTCGCAAGAGGCCGCCCAGCCAGCGGAGGTCAGGCGTGAATGCTGGCCAGCTTGGCGAGAATGGCAAGGCCTTGCGGGCCACCTTCGCCACGGACGTCTTTGGCATGCAGCGCGACCAGGGCTGCGAGGTGCGCCTTGGCGATCATCAGCATCTTGTCGTCGAGCGGATTGGCGCCCTTGCGCAGTGTCTCGATCAGGCCGCGCGCGATCTTGCCGAGCAGGGGATAGCCGAGCACGCCGGCGAGGCCGGCCATGTCGTGCATTGGGGCGTAGATTGTTTCGAGCGCGAGCGAGCCGGGCGTTGCGCCATGCACGGCCTTCTGCAGGGTTTCGAGCTGGCCCCGGGCCTGCTCCCACCATTCAGAGCGGGCAGCTTCCCATTCGGGAGATTCGGTCGGATCAGCGGATGCGCTCATGGTGTCCCTCAACCCCCCAGTAAATCCAACGCGCCGGCCAACTATCTGATGGCTGTCTGACGCCGCCTGTAAATCACGGACAGGGTTTCCTGCGCGTGAAGCGCGGGACGGCGTTTTCCCTGTGTCCGGAAATAACGCAGAAATCCCGAGCCGCAGCGAGTCTGGTCCCGAATTGTTAAAACAACCCTTCCCGAGGGTCGCTGGAACCATGTAATTGCTGGGCTATTCCGGTTAAGATTTGTGGCGAGCGTTTGGCGCGGGTCTTGCGACCTGTCCTGCGAAATCGCTTCGGCGGCTTCGCATGGCAAACCTCTCCTTGAAACCCGCGGGACCCATCCCCGCGGGTTTTTCTCTGCGTTCAGTCAGCGGCGGCTGGCGCGGACAATGGAGCCGCCACGGGCGCAACCGCGCGGGGCTTGCGGCCGGCGAGGGTGAAGAGGATCACCCCGAACCAGATCAGGCCGAAGGTGATGGCGTGGCCCTGAGTGAACGGTTCACCCATCAACAGTGCGATCAGGAACTGAATACTCGGTGCGATGTATTGCAGGATGCCGATGGTCGACAGGTGCAGGCGGCGCGCGCCGATCGCGAACAGCATCAGCGGCAATGATGTCAGAGGACCAGCCAGAAGCAGAAGCGCGACAAACCCCGGCTCGCCCGAACCGAACGCGGCCGTGCCCGCAGGCCGGAAGAACAGCAGGTAGACCAGGGCGACAGGAGCGAGCCAGAGCGCTTCCATGCCGAAGCCCACGCGGCTGTCGACAGCTGTCGTCTTGCGGATCGCGCCATAGATAGCGAACGAGAAAGCCAGCGAGAGCGAGACCAGCGGGAATTGTCCGACGACAAGGGTCTGGTTCAGCACCCCGAGCGCTGCGATGGCGAGGGCGAGGAGTTGCAGCGGCCTGAAGCGCTCGCCGAAGAACAGCGCCGCAAACAGGAAGACGACAAGCGGGTTGATGAAATAGCCGAGGCTGCCTTCGAGCACGCGGTGGTTGGTGACGGCCCAGATGTAGATGGTCCAGTTGGTCGCGATCGCGAGGCTCGAGCCCAGCAGGGTGAACAGCAGGCGCGGCTGGCGCGTGAGCCCGGCGAACTCTGGCAGCTTTCCGGCGGCGGCCACAAGGATCAGCGCCGTCGGCACCGACCAGATGATCCGGTGGGCAAGGATGGTCAGCGGCGGCATCGCGCCGAGAAACTGGAAATAGAGCGGCAGGAAGCCCCACAGCCCGTAGGCCGCCATGGCGGCAAAAAATCCTGCGCGGGTTTCGGGGTTCGCTGGCATCGCGGCTAGATAGTCCCGTTCTCCGCCCGCCGTAACCGGCGGGGAGGCGATAGTTTCTCAACGATACCGGAGAATTTCTCCTACGGGTTGGGAGCAGCGGGCTTCAGAGCCGCTGCGAACACACCGCGATTGAGCAGGAGTTCGGCGCACTGGACCGCGCACATCGCCCCGCCATTGCGGAGGTCGTCGGCCACGATCCACATGGCGAGACCATTCTCGACAGTCGGGTCGTCGCGGACGCGGCACACGTAAGTCGCCCACTCGCCAACCGCGCCGATCGGGGTCTCGTAACCGTCTTCTTCCTCGCGCCGGTCGATCAGCAGGATGCCGGGCGACTCACGCAGCAGGGCGCGTGCTTCTTCCGCCGACATGGGCTGGGCGAGTTCGATGTGGACCGCCTCGCCGACGCTGACGAAGGTCGGTACGCGCACGCAGGTCGCGACCACCTGTATGTCGTTGTCGATGATTTTCCGCGTCTCGCTGGCGATGCGCCATTCTTCCTCGGTGAAGCCATCGTCCATCACGTCGTCGATGGAGGGGATGACGTTGAAGGCGATCTGGCGCGGAAACTCCTTCGGGTCCGGCGACTGGTTGACATAGATGCCCTTGGTCTGGATCCACAGCTCGTCAATGGCGCGCTGGCCTTCGCCGGAGACGGACTGGTAGGTCGCCACCACGACGCGCAGGACGCCGACAGCGTCGTGCAGCGGCTTCAGCGTGCGCACGAGCTGGCAGGTCGCGCCATCCGGCACGGAGATGATGTTGCGCTTGGTGTAGTCTTCGATGGCCTCGCCATTGACCTCGGGCACCAGCAAGGGGACCTGCGGATCACTGCGGAAGGCCCGCGACGTGTCGATCACGATGCAACCGGCAGCGGAAATGGCGTTGCCGTATTTGCGGGCCGCCTGGTCACCCGTGGCCATGATGCACAGCTGGATCGTCGTGAAGTCGAACTCATCGACGTCCCGGGCTTTCAGCGTGGCGTCGCCGAAGCTGACCTCGGCGCCCATCATCTTGCGTGAGGCGAGGGCGATCACTTCGTCGGCAGGGAACCCACGTTCTGCGAGGATGCTGAGGATTTCCCGGCCAACCATGCCGGTTGCGCCCAGAACTGCGACCTTTAGTGCCATGAAGCATCTCCATCCGACTGCACCGCATATAGGTGTTCGTCGTGTTGTGGTCACATTCGTGCGGTCTGCTTGCCCTGTTAGTCCATGGGCAGGCGGCGCGTATCAGCCGCCCCGCCGGAATGCCGGATTCAGTTGCCTCAAATCAGTCCGCGAGCCTAGAGGATACGGACGGATTCGTGCTGCTGCGGTCCATCAGGAGTTGGAATGTCCGAGATTGCCAGCCTCGTTCGACGGTATGTCGACCGGTACAACTCCAACGACGTGGATGGAATGCTCGATTGCTGCGCCGAGGATGTGATTTTCGAGACCGTCTCCAACCCCGGCGGATCGATCCGGCTGAACGGCAAGATCGAGATGCGCGAGATCATCGAGGCGACCACGCGGGCTTTCCGCGAACGCCGGCACGAGGTGGTCAGCATTCTGGTCGATGGTGAAAAAGCTGCGGCGGAGACTGTGTTTTCGGGGGTCGCCGCCACCGAACTCGGCCAATATGTGCGGCCCGGCGAGCACGTCTCGATCCGGGGCGCGACCATGTTCGAGCTGCGCGACAACAAGCTGGCCAGGATATGTGACTACAGCTGAGCTAGAACGGCCAGCAGGACTGGCCTTTCAATGCGCGTGTCAGGTTGCCATCGCCCGGGCGTCTTGGAGCCGGGTTTTGGAGCAGGATCGCTGGCGGCTGTTGCGATCTCGATGCCGCCAGCGCGCGCAAATCTGCACAGGACGAACTGACCGTCGTGCGGAAAGAAGGCGAACCGTCCAGCCTGACCCAAAGCCAGATGCGCGCCGAACGCGAGCTCGGCCACGTCCTTCTCCAGTGTCGCAGGTTTCTGCTTGCGCTGACTGATCTTGGGAAGGTCCACGCCATTCCCGTCGGCCCGGCTTCGGAGACAAGCGCTGTTGCCAAGCCGAACGCTTCCACGACGCCTTCGATCACCTTCAGCGCTACTGGATGCTCCGCCCATGC
>CANJXY010000033.1 GCA_947478925.1 Hyphomonadaceae bacterium
ATCCGCCCCACGTCCGGATCCATCGAAATCCTCGGTCGCAAACCCGGTCGCGAAAACGCCTCGCAGATCGGCTTCCTGCCGGAGGAGCGCGGCCTCTACCGCCGCATGACGGTGCTCGACACCATCGTCTATTTCGGCCGCCTCAAAGGTATGGAAGCCGTCGACGCCGAGCGTGAAGCCGAGCGCCTGATCGAACGCTTCGGCCTCGGAGAGTGGACCAGGTCCATGGTCGAGAAACTCTCTAAAGGCATGTCGCAGAAAGTTCAGGTCGCTGCCGCGATGGTGAACAAGCCGCGCCTGCTGATCCTCGATGAACCGTTCTCTGGCCTCGACCCTGTGAACCAGAAAGTGCTCGAAGACCTCGTGCTGGAAATGGCGCAGGCCGGCTCCACCGTCGTTTTTTCGACGCACATCATGCAGCATGCCGAACGTCTTACCAGCCGCATCGTCTTGCTCGCGCGCGGTCGCAAGGTCTTCGAAGGCACGCAGGATGAAGCCCGCGCGACGCTGCCCGGTCGCCTCACGCTCACCTCCCAGAACGCTCCTGCCAACCTGCCCGGCGTCATCTCTGCAAAACGCTCTGGCGGAACCGGTGACTGGAATACATGGGACGTCTCGCTGAAGCCCGGCGCCACGCCCGGAGAACTGCTGCAAGCTTGCACCAGCGGCGGCTTCGCCCTGCGCGGCTTTGAAAGCCATCGGCCCAGCCTGCACGACGTCTTCATCCACCTTGTCGGCCCCGAACAGGAGACGACCCCGTGAAGAACATCCTTCTGGTCGCCATCCGCGAGTACAAGCAGATCGCTTCCACGCGCGGCTTCTGGGTGATGCTGCTCGTCCTGCCGCTCGTCATCGGCGTCACGCAGATCGCCGGGCGCTTCTTTCGCCCACAGCCGAACTCGGCCTACGTGCTGGTCGACGCATCCGGCCAGTTCGAGACTGCAATCGACCGCCGCCTGAACCTGAACTACCAGCGCGTCGAACTCGGGGCGTTCTCCGCCTACGTCCAGCGCTGGGATCTGCAGTCCGTCGCGCCAAGTACCGTCTGGGCAAGGGGCGACCGCTGGTTCACCGACGCGCAGATCGAACGGTTCGTCGCCGAAGGCGGCATCGACGCGGCCATGGCGGCCATCAAGCCCTACCTGCCGAAGGATGCGCCCCTCTACAGCGTCGATCCGCCGACCTACATGCGCGCGCCACTCCCCGCCGGCGTTAGCGCCGCGCAAGACCCCGACGCCATCGGCACGGCCCTCGCTGACGAGTTGCAGAACGAGATCGAGACGCCCGACGGCAAACGTCCTCTCGCCCTCGTCGTCTACATTCCCGCAGCGCCCGGCCCCGCCGCGCCCGTTCGCATGTGGACCAACGGCGCGCCCAACCCGTCCCTGGTCGACAATGTCCGCAACGAGATCACCCGTATCCAGCGCAGCCACGCCCTGCAGGCCAGCGGCCTCACGCCCGAAGCCGCCACAAACATCATGGACATGTCCACGCCCATAAACCTCAGCGCCCCGCAGCAAGGCTCAGGCCGCGAGCAGGTGATCATCCGCTCGGCCCTACCGCTCGTGATGGTCTACCTGCTGCTCGTCACCGTGATGACGACCGGCTCGATGATGCTGCAGGGCGTGATCGAGGAACGCTCCAACAAACTTCTCGAATCCATCCTCGCAACCATCCGCCCCGCAGACCTGATGTACGGCAAGCTGCTCGGACTTGGCGGGATCGGCCTCACCATCCTCGCTGTCTGGGTCGGGGCCGCCGTCGGCGCAGCCTTCTTCGTGCAGGGTATGGTGGCCGATATCGTCAAGCCATCTCTCTCGGCCATCGAACCATGGATGTTCGGCGCCATGCTGTTCTATTTCCTCGCGGGCTACCTGGTTATTTCGATGTTGTATCTCGCGATCGGCGCCCTCTCGAACTCACTGCAGGACGCGCAGGCCTACCTGATGCCGGTGATCATGATCATCATGCTGCCGACCATCTTCATGATGCTCTCGGTTGTGCAGCAACCAAACGGCGTATTCCCCGCGATCATGTCGTGGATACCGCTCTACACACCCTTCGCGATGCTCGCCCGCCTCGGCGCCGGGGTCAGCTTCATCGAGGTGGTGGGCACCGGTCTGATGCTCACCGTCTTTATCGCCATAGAGACCCTGCTCCTCGGCCGCCTCTTCCAGGCCAGCCTACTGCGCACCGGCCAGCCGCCAAAGCTCAGCGCGTTCCTCGGCATGATGATGGGCAAGAATACCGGCTAGACGAACCCGCCCGCGCGCTAGTTGGCGCGCCGCACCGCATCCCACGCCGCCAGCATTGCCGCTGCCGACCGCGCGACATCGTCCTCGGTCGTGTTCTCGTTGATCACCGAGATCCGCATGACTTGCTTGCCGCGCCATTCCGCGCCGCCGACAAAGCACACGCCATCCGCCTGAACCCGCGCGATCACGGCCTTGGTCTGTGCGTCACTGCCGAAATGCACCACCAGCTGGTTCAGAACGACCTCGTTCATGATCGTCACGCCCGGCACCATCGCCAACTTCTGCGCGAACAGGCGCGCCTGCGCGCAATGCCGCGTCACCATCTCCGCAATGCCGCGCCGCCCCAGACGGCGGATCATCGTCCATGTCGCAAACCCGCGCGCCCGCCGCGACAGCTCCGGCACGTAGTCGCTCGGATTGCGCGCATCATCGCTGGATGAAGGCAGATAGCTCGCCGCGATCTGCATCGACCGCGCATGCGCCGCGCGATCCTTCACGATGGCATAGGCGCAATCATACGGCGTCTGCAGCCATTTGTGCCCATCGACAGACCACGAGTCCGCTAGTTCCAGCCCCTCGCCCAGATGCCGGTGCGTCGGCGTCGCCCGCGCCCACAACCCAAACGCGCCGTCGATGTGCAACCACGCGCTCCTGGCCTTCACCACCCGCGCCAGTTCCCCAAACGGATCGAACGCACCGGTGTTGATATGCCCCGCCTGCGCAATCGCGATCACCGGCCCTGCGACGCATTCCATCGCCTCGGCAAATGCGCCCGCGATCATCGCGCCATTTCGGTCCACGGCCACGCGCACCATGTTGCGCTCGCCAAAACCGAGATACTTCAGCCCTGCGAAAATCGTCGAATGCGCTTCCTCGCCTAGCACGATGGTGACGGGAGGCGCACCGAACATACCCTCCGCCTCGATGTCCCAGCCGGCCCGCCGGAGCACCTCGCCACGCGCCGCCGCAAGGCATGTGAAGCTCGCCATCGTTGCACCGGTCGAAAACCCGATCGACGACTCGCGCGGCAGGTCGAACAGGTCCAGCAACGCCTGCCGACATGCTTCTTCCGCCGCTGAAGCAGACGGCGTCGCCAGATGGTTGGCCGTGTTCTGTCCCCAGATCGATGTCAGCCAGTCTGCCGCTACGGCTATGGGATTGCTGCCGCCGATGACCCAGCCGAAAAAGCGCGGACCCGTCATCGTCGCCAGCCCCGGCTCGGCCAGCGCGATCAGCTCGCGGATAACCTCGTCGCCGGGACGCCCCTCGTCCTTCAACGCAATCTGAAACCGCTCCACCTGCTCGGCATAGCTCGCCTCAGGCGCATGTCTGCGTTCGGCATCACCCGCGCGCCGTGCCGCCGCGTAGCGCGCGATGTCCGCAAACAGTCTGGAATCGAGATGGTCGCTCATCGTAGGCCTTCATTGCTGGTCCGCCCCCGCGCTAGCACGCGACGACAGACACGGCGACGAATAACCGACAGCGCGTCGTCCAGCTACGCCGCCGGAACCGGATGTGCGTACGGCGTCGACTTCACGATCGCCAACTCCTCCGGCGTCATTTCCGCCGGCACGTTGGCGAACAGCGGTGTCGAGAGATAGCGCTCGCCGGTATCCGGCAGCATGGCGAGCACGTTGGCACCCTTGTGCGCCGTCTTCGCGACCTCCACCGCGGCCGCAAATGTGGCGCCCGACGTGATGCCGACGAAGATGCCTTCCTTCTGCGCCAGTTCCTGGCTGCATCGCATTGCATCCGGGTTCGACACGGTCAGGATCTTGTGGACGCGCGACAGATCCACTTCGCCTGTCAGCTTCGGAATGAAGTCCGGCGACCAGCCCTGCATCGGGTGCGGCTTCCACGCCGGGTGGCCGGCGGACGCCGTACCGTCCGGATTGCGCGGCTGCGACTGCCCGCTCGACAGCATCGGCGCATCGGCCGGCTCGCACACGACGATCTTCGTGCGCGGGCTTTCACGCGTCAGCACGCGCGACACGCCGTTCAGCGTGCCCCCCGTGCCAAAGCCAGTAACGAAATAGTCCAGCCCGATATCCTTGAAGTCGGCGATGATCTCGGGTCCCGTTGTCTTCTCGTGATAGGCCGGGTTCGCTTCGTTCTCGAACTGACGCGTCATGAACCATCCATGCGCCCTCGCCAGCTCGACAGTTTTGTTGATAGCGCCCGTCGCGCGCAGCGACGCCGGCGTCAGCAGAACTTTCGCGCCGAGAAACCGCATCAGCTTGCGCCGCTCGACGGAGAAGCTCTCCGGCATCACGATCACCAGCGGGTAACCCTTCGCCGCGCACACCATGGACAGGCCGATTCCGGTATTGCCCGACGTCATCTCGACAACCGTCTGCCCCGGCTTCAGCTCGCCCGATTTTTCAGCCGCCTCGATCACGCCCAGAGCCAGGCGATCCTTCACCGAACCCAGCGGATTGAATGACTCGACCTTCACCCAAAGGTTGACGCCCTCGGGCGCGAGACGGTTGATCTTGACCACTGGCGTGC
Organism: Hyphomonadaceae bacterium; assembly: GCA_947478925.1. GTDB lineage: Bacteria > Pseudomonadota > Alphaproteobacteria > Caulobacterales > Hyphomonadaceae > UBA7672. Next base: position 4,764 of record CANJXY010000033.1, read on the forward strand.
GGCCCACGGTCTCGATGATGCTGTTATAGCGGGACATTGGCGTGTTTTCCTCTTTGCCGGTGGAAGCTACTCCGGCGCCAAAAGCTGGCAACATAAAGATGGCGGGTATGCCTGTGAGCAAATCTCATCCGCTCATAAGCGAATTCAGCGGCGTACTGGCGCGGAATCGCCTGAACTGCCAGTTTCCGGCCATGGCCAAATCCAACACCGCTTATGTCTGCCAATCCTGCGGCACCGCGCATTCCAAATGGTCGGGCCGCTGCGAAAGCTGCGGCGCGTGGAATTCGCTGGTCGAGGAATCCGTCAGCTCACCTCCCGGCGGCCTCAAGGCACCGATCTCTGCCACAAAGACGCGCACCGGCAATGTGGAGTTCTCCCCGCTCGATAGCGCCGAACCGCCGCCGCCGCGCCTCTCCACCGGCATTGATGAACTCGACCGCGTCTTCGGCGGCGGCATCGCACGCGCGTCGGCCGTGCTCGTCGGCGGCGACCCCGGCATCGGCAAATCCACGCTTCTCTTGCAAGCGGCGGCCTCCATGGCGCAGGCGGGCATCAAGACGATCTACATTTCCGGCGAGGAAGCCATCTCGCAGATCCAGGGCCGCGCCCGCCGCCTCGGGGTTTCCGCTGCAGACGTGCAGCTCGCCGCCGAGACAGACCTGCGCTCGATCCTCAAGGCGCTGAAATCCGCAGCGCCGGAAGTCGTGGTGATCGACAGTGTGCAAACGCTCTGGTCGGATAGCCTCGAAGCTGCCCCAGGTTCGGTCGCCCAGGTCCGTGCCTGCTCGCAGGAACTCACCCGCTTTGCCAAGAAGACCGGCGCGGCGGTCATTCTCGTCGGCCATGTCACGAAAGACGGCCAGATCGCCGGGCCGCGCGTGCTCGAACATATGGTCGACGCCGTCTTCTATTTCGAGGGCGAGCGCGGGCACCAGTTCCGCATCCTCCGGTCGGTCAAGAACCGCTTCGGCCCTACCGACGAGATCGGCGTCTTCGAGATGGGTGAACTCGGCCTCACCGCTGCGCGCGATCCCTCGGCGCTCTTCCTCGCCGGCAGCGAAGCCGAATCCTCCGGACGCGCCGTCTTCGCCGCGATGGAAGGCTCGCGCCCCGTCCTCGCCGAAGTGCAGGCCCTCGCCGGACCCGAGGCCGCTGGCAATCCGCGCCGCTCCATCGTTGGCTGGGACTCGGCACGCCTCGCAATGCTGCTCGCCGTGTTCGACGCCCGCTGCGGCCTCAGGTTCGGGATGCGCGACGTCTATCTCGCTGTGACAGGTGGTTACCGCATGGCCGAACCGGGCGGCGACCTTGCCGCTGCAGCCGCCCTCGCCTCGGCCTTGCTCGACAAATCCTTCCCACGTGGATCGGTGTTTTTCGGCGAGGTTGCCCTCTCGGGTGCGATTCGACCGGTCGGGCGCATCGAACCGCGACTAAGGGAAGCAGCGCGCCTCGGCTTTACAATGGCTTTTGTGCCGGCCGGGGCGCCTGACACGGTCGACGGCATGACCGTCCATGGGCTATCCAGACTGCAGGACCTCGTGGACGTATTAGGCGGGGGGTCCGAGTAGAAGAGGGTCCTGACGATGCCCCCTTGGGTCTTCGACGTTGTTGTTATTGGCGTGATCGTCATGTCGGCGATCATGTCGGTGGGCCGTGGCCTGATTCGCGAGACATTCTCGATTCTCGCCTTTGTTATAGGAGGTCTTTCCGCCTGGTTCTGCATCAAGCTCGGGCAAGGCCCCCTTAAGCAGACGATCTCGCCCAACGAGCCATCTGTGGCTCCAGCGATGATCCTGTTCCTGGTCGGCTTCCTGGTAGCCTACGTCGTGGCGGCTTTCCTGGGTGCAAGACTGTCCCGCCTCTTCAACGAAAATCCCGAAATCGGCTGGTTTGACCGCCTGGCCGGGGCTCTGCTCGGGGTGCTGAAGGCCCTCGTGGTGTGCGTTCTCTTCGTCGTACTGCTACATCAGGTCGTCCGCCCCGGCGAAGAGCCGCCAGAGATTGCCAAGAGCTACACCTACCCGGTACTAGACGCCGCAGCAGGCCTCATCGGCGGCGGCCTGACCAGCGCCATCGAGCTCTTCACGGGGCCGAGCCACGCGGCCATCGCCATACGAACGCCCCAGTAACCTCGCCCCGGAGGCAAGCTTGGCCAGTCCTGATCACGACGAGCACCAGGACTGGGACGACGATTTCCGTCCGGTCGTGAAGGATGGCCCAAGACACCGCAGCATGGGCCACAAGTGCGGTGTGTTTGGCGTCTTCGGGCGCGACGACGCCGCCATCCTCACCGCCCTCGGCCTTCACGCACTCCAGCATCGCGGACAGGAAGCCTGCGGGATCGTCACCTTCGACAACAAGGGCGGCGCGTTCCGCTCCGAGCGCCACATGGGCCTCGTCGGCGACAACTTCGCGCATGACAGCGGTGCCATCTCGCGCTTGCCCGGCCGCGCCGCCATAGGGCACAATCGCTACTCTACCTCCGGTCGCGTCGTGCTGCGCAACATTCAGCCGATCTACGCCGACCTCGCGCATGGCGGCCTCGCCATCGCCCACAATGGCAACATCACCAACGCCCGCGCCCTGCACCGAGATCTCGTTCAGAACGGCGCGATCTTCCAGTCAACCATGGACACGGAAGTCGTTCTCCAGCTCACCGCCCGCTCGGTCCGCAACCGCCTCGAGGACCGCTTCATCGACGCCCTGCGCCAACTCGACGGCGGCTACGCCATCGTCGCCCTCACCAATGACAAGCTGATCGGCGCGCGCGACCCGTGGGGCCTGCGCCCCCTGGTGCTTGGCGAACTCGACGGTTCGCCCGTGCTGTGCTCGGAAACCTGCGCGCTCGACGCCATCGGCGCATCTTTCATCCGCAACATCGACGCCGGCGAAGTCGTCGTCATCGGCAAGGACGGTGTTGAAAGCCTCACCCCGTTCCCGAACGTGCGAGCAACGCCTTGCGTGTTCGAATACGTCTACTTCGCACGCCCCGACTCGATCATGCACGGACGCAGCGTCTACGAGACGCGCCAGCAGTTCGGCCGCATACTCGCGCGCGAAAGCCATATCGACGCCGACCTTATCTGCCCCGTGCCCGATGGCGGCAACCCTTCCGCGCTTGGTTACGCAGAAGCCTCCGGCATCGCGTTCGGCTTCGGCATCATCCGTAACCACTATGTCGGCCGCACCTTCATCCAGCCGACGCAGTCCGGCCGCCAGCGCTCCATCTCGCGCAAGCACGCGCCGAACCGTCCGATCCTCGAAGGCAAACGCGTCGTACTCGTCGACGACTCGATCGTGCGCGGCAACACCTCGCAACGCATCGTGCAGATGATCCGCGACGCCGGCGCCGCCGAAATCCACTTCCGCGTCGCCTCGCCTCCGATCAAGCACCCCGACTTCTACGGGATCGACATGCCCTCGAAGGAAGAATTGATCGCGTCCTCCATGTCGATCGAGCAGATGAAACGCTACCTGAAAGTCGACAGCCTCGCCTTCATCTCGCTCGGCGGCTTCTACGAAGCCATGGGCTCGGGCAAGCGCAATGACAGCCTCCCCCAATTCGCCGACCACTGCTTTACCGGCGACTACCCGACCGCCCTCGTCGACCGCGACCACGACATGGCGTCGAAGGAACAACAGCTGTCCCTGCTGGACGACTGATCCCGGACCGCCAGGCGGCCGGCATGCAGTCGCGGCGCAGGCGCGAAGATGCGCGAACGACCAAGCCGGATAGCGCCACTCTGGCTTCTGCGGACTACCGGCTGAGCCTTTACTTAACGCATCAGCGGCAGTCCAGCATGGCAAAGTTTGTCTTCGGAATGAACGTGTCGCTCGACGGCTATGTCGACCATGACAAATTTGCGCCTGATTCCGCGCTCTTCCGTCATTGGGTCGAACAGGTGGGCGCCTGACCGGCGGGGTGGAGAGCCGCGTCGTATACGAGATCATGCAGTATTGGGACGAGGACGACGCAGGCTGGGGCGCGGCAGAACGTGACTTAGCGGCGGTGTGGCGGCGTCAGCCGAAATGGGTCGTCTCGCGCATGCTGACATCGGTCGGCCCCAACGCAATGCTGGTGTCGGATGACCTCGAGGGGGGTGATGCGCGGCCTGAAGGCAAGCCATGACGGAGTGATTGACGTCTCCGGCACGGTCCTGGCGCAAAGCCTGACCGACCGCGGCCTCACATCGACGAATACCGTCTCTACCTTCACCCCGTCGTGCTGGGTCGCGGCAAGCCGTTCTTTGCCAGCCGCCGCCGCTCCGCCTCGCGGCCAGCGACGTGATCGGCCAATGGGCGATCCGGCTCACCCACACGCTGGCCTGATCTGCCCCCAGAACCTCTCCCCCATGGCCTCCCCCGCTCAATTGCGCTAATCCGCCGAAATGACCGATCAACGTATTATCCTCGTCACAGGTGCCTCCAAGGGGATTGGCCGTGCCGCCGCGCTGGAGCTGGCGAAGGCCGGCAATCACATCATCGCCACGGCTCGCTCGGAAAAGGCGCTGGTCTCGCTCGATGACGAGATCCGCAATGCCACCGGACAGAGCGCAACGTTGATCCCGCTCGACCTGCGCGACACGGCTGCCATCGACCGCCTGGCCAACGCACTGCTTGAGCGGTTTGGTCGGCTCGACGGCTTGATGGGCAATGCCGGCGTCCTCGGCACGCTTGGTCCACTCGAGAACATCTCGCCCGCCAGCTTCACCGAGGCGCTCGAAACCAACTTCACCGCCAACTGGCGCCTGATCCGCGCCGTACACCCGCTGCTGCGCATGAGCGAAGCCGGCCGCGCACTGTTCGTCACGTCGGGCGTCGTTCCCCGTCCGCGCGCTTTCTGGGGTATCTACGCCGCCACCAAGGCCGCGCTTGAAACCATGATCGCCTGCTACGCCGACGAGATCGAGAAGACGCCGATCCGCGTCAATCTGTTCGACCCAGGTGCCGTGCGTACCGAAATGCGCTTCAAGGCGATGCCCGGCGAAGACCAGCTGACTCTGCCCACCCCGGCCGAAGTCGCGGCAACCCTGCCGCCCTACTTCTCGCCAGAGTTCACACAGCACGGCCTACGGTTTGTCTTCACGAAGCGCCTAACGGCTTAAGCCTCAGTCCTTGTCGACGAACGGATTCTTGCCCTGCTTGATGATCAGGCGCAGCGGCACACCCGGCAGGTCGAACGCCTCGCGGAGTTCATTGAGCAGGTAACGCTTGTACGTATCCGGCATCTCGTTGCCGCGGCTGGCCATCATCACGAAGGTTGGCGGGCGCGTCTTCATCTGCGCCATGTAGCGCGGCTTGATCCGCTTGCCATTCGGCGCCGGCGGCGGGTGTTTCTGCGTGACGTAAAGCAGCCAGTCGTTGAGATCGCGCGTCTTGATGCGGGCCGACCAGTCCTTGTGAACCTTCAGGCAGGCATCCATCAGCTTGTCGAGATTCTTGCGCGTGATGCCCGAGACCGGAACCAGCGGCGTACCCGCTGCGTGAGGCAAGTGCGCGAAGGCCTGGTGGTCCATTTCCTTGCGGGCTTCCGACGGCGTATCGACAGTGTCCCACTTGGTGATAGCGAACACAAGACCACGCCCTTCGCGGATCACGAGGTTGGCAATCTGCACGTCCTGCTTCTCGAACGCATCGCGCGGGTCCATCACAAGGACCACCACGTCAGCAAACCGGATCGAGTGCGTCGTCTCCATCGTGGACGCGCGCTCGAGCTTCTCCTGAACTTTGGCGCGCTTGCGCAGACCAGCCGTATCCACGAGCCGGATCTCTTTCTCGCGCCAGTGCCAGGCGACTGTGACGCTGTCGCGCGTAATGCCGGCCTCGGGTCCGGTGATGAAACGCTCGTCCTCGAGAATGCCATTGAGCAGCGTCGACTTGCCGGCGTTCGGGCGGCCCACGAACGCGATTCGGATTGGCTTGTTCGGTTCGGGCGGCGCTTCGGCGTCAGGATCGAACGGCTCATCGTCCTCAAGCTCAGGCTCGAGCCTAAGCAGTTGTCCGGAGTCTTCCAGCTTCGTCTGGACGCCGGCCAGCGCATCGAACAGGTCCGCCATACCCTCGCCGTGCTCGGCGGAGATCGGCGCGGGATCGCCGAGGCCAAGACGCCACGCTTCCATCAACCCTTCATCGCCCTGCTTTCCTTCGCACTTATTTGCGGCCAGCACGACAGGCTTGCCTGACTTGCGCAGCAACTGGGCGAAGCGCTCGTCGATCGGCGTCACGCCAGCGCGCGCGTCGTATAGGAAGATCGTCACATCGGCTTCATTGATCGCGACCTCAGTCTGTTTGCGCATGCGCGCTTCCAGCGAGGCGTCAGTGACATCCTCGAAGCCTGCTGTGTCGATCAGGATCATGTCGAGGTCGCCAAGGCGCCCCGTCGTTTCCTTGCGGTCCCGTGTAACGCCAGGCTGGTCGTCGACGATGGCGATCTTCCGGCCCGCGAGCCGGTTGAACAGTGTCGACTTGCCGACATTCGGGCGACCGACGATGGCCACCTTCATCGTCATAGGAATACTCCAGGGGCAGGCCCTGGCCTGCCTACTTGATCGCGACCAGGTTGGCCTGGTCGGTCAGAATGAAAATCTTGCCGGCCGCAGCGATCGGTTCGATGAAAATGCTCTGGCCGAGCTTCAGCTCGGACACCGTCTCGCCGTTCTGGGCGGAAAGCGCAAGGACATCCCCTTCCGAAGACACAATCACCAGCCGGCCGGAGGCGATCAGGGGGCCGGTCCAGACGATACGGTTCTCGCGGTTGCCGTCCTTGAACTCGGGTAATTCGCGTTTCCAGGCTAGTTTACCGTCGATCCTGTTGAAACAGGCGACCACGCCGCCTGTGCCGACTACGAACAGGTAGTCCCCGCCAATTACCGGTCCCTGGCGAGACCCGAAGGTCCGGCTCCAGATCCGGGCGCCGGAACGGGCGTCGATGGCGGTCAGGACGCCGGAATGGCTGGCAGCGTAAACCACGCCATCCTGGATCGTCGGCTTTCCCGCAATGTCGTTGATCGCCGACAAAGGCGTATAGCGGCCCGTCGTCGTGAGCGTGTCCGTCCACAACCGCCGCCCGTTGGCAGGCAGATAGGCGATCAGCTCGCCCGACGAATAGCCGACCGCAAGAATGTCCTGCGTGACGGCGGGGCCGGGCGAGGACAAGATGCGGGCCGACTCCGCCAGTGCCTGGTCATTCCAGATGATCTCGCCGGTGTCGGTGTCGATCGAATAGAAATCATTGTTGGTCGAGGTCAGGAACGCACGGTTGCCCATGATGGCGGGCGAGCTCGACAACGGGGACTCGACCGCGCGGCGCCAGATTTCGGACCCATCGGAAAGCTTGAGCGCCGCGGCAAAGCCAAAGCCGGACGCCACGATCAGCTTGTCGCCCGTGATCGCGAGACCGCCGCCGATGGAGAATTCGTCCCAGTGCGCGTTGGCGGACTTGAGCTGCACTTCCCAGATACGACGACCATTGCTCGCATCGAGGGCGGAGACCTTCTGTCCGGAGTCGATCGTGTAGATGCGGCCATCCTTTACGACAGGCGCGGCTACGATGCGCTTCTCCTCGCCCGAGCCTTCGCCGACGTTGGCGCGCCAGGCTTCCTTGAATTCCTGTCCCGCTTCGACGTTGCCCGGCAGCTTGGCGGAGTTTTCACCCGACTGTTGCCAGTCCGCGAAAGCAACGGCCGCCGGCAGCGTGACAGGGGTTGCGGCCAGCGTCGCATCCGGCGTCAGGTTTTCCTGGAACGGATTGATCGTGATCCGCGCAGCCTTCTCCTCCTCAGAGAGAACGGGCGGGCCGTTAGCGCAACTGGCGAGCATGACCGCGAGCGGAAGCGCAAGAAGGACTGAACGCATCACTGACTTCATTGCTGGGGCTGCCCGGTTGGTGCGGCTGGCGCCGGCGCGGCGGCCGGTTTCGTTGTCGGTATGGTGGTATCAGACGTGGTCTTGGGTGCAGTCTGCGGTGCGGTCGGAGCATCAAGGTCAACGCTCCGCACCGGAAGTGTTGCGAGCACTTGCGTGACACGCTGGCGCATGGCCTGCGGCGCGTTGAGGTCAACGCTAAGGGCTTCAAACATGTCGCGGGCACGATCTACACCACCGCCGGCGAGCGCCTTGGCCGCGACTATCTCCTTGGCAAGCAACGAAACTTGTCCCTCCTTGTCGAGGAGCGGCTTCAGCGTCGCTTCGAGTTCGGGCAGCGTCGCCGTGTCGGCCTTGAGGTAGCCGAGTTTCAAAATTGACAGGTCCCCCAGAACGCCCTTGTCAGCGGCGGCGGCGGTCTTGAGGTGGGCCTCGATCGCGGCCGGATCATTCGTCAGATCCCGCTCCACCCGCGCCAACATGTTGCCCGCCAGAACTGCAAAACCCGTATCGCTCCTGGTGAGCTCAGAGAAGCGCGCCCGCGCCGTGGCCAGATCGCCCGACTGCAGTGCGACGAAGCCCCCGTCATAAGTCATAGCGGCGCGATTGATAGTGTCGGCGCGCTGGGAGCGCATGAATTCGTAGACACCCACGCCGATGATCGCCGCGAGGATCCCGGCATAAATGAAGAGCGACCAGCGTTTCCACCACTTTGCGAGAGTTTCCTCGCGCAGGCTTTCTTCAACTTCCTTAAAGACGTCGTTCACGGTGGTATGCGCTCCGGATGATGGGGCAACTTAGCCGGGGCCGACCGCCCCCGCAATTCGCCATAGCCGTTGAGGAAAGGAGGGACCGTTGGGATTATGGCGCTTTTTTGAGGGTGTAGATCTCTTTTGGACCAGGAAACGCACGTGAGCGGACGTCGGAGGCGTATCCATTCACAGCAGTTGCAATGGAATTACGCAGATCGGCATACCGGCGAACGAATCGCGGAGTCCAGTCGAACATCCCGAGCAGATCGTCCGTAACGAGAATCTGGCCGTCACATGTGGCCGACGCGCCAATGCCCACCGTGGGGCAGGACACCTGGGCCGTGATCTGGGCGGCGAGGTCTTCGGCGACACCCTCGATCACCATGGCGAAACAGCCTGCCGCGTCGGCGGCGACTGCTTCGGAGATGACCCGGCTGCGCTCTGCCTCGGTACGCCCCTTAGCCTTGAAGCCCCCGTCGACGTTGGTGGCCTGCGGCCGCAAACCGACATGCGCCATGACCGGAATGCCGCGATCGACCAGGTGCCGGACGGTAGCGGCGGCATATTCGCCAGCCTCGATCTTCACGGCCTGACATCCGGTTTCCTTTAGGACCCGCGAGGCGTTCACGAAGGCCTGCTCGAGGCTCGCCTCATAGGAACCGAACGGCATGTCGACGACGACAAACGCCTGTCTCGACGTCCGCATGACGGCCTGCCCGTGGAGAATCATCATGTCCAGGGTCACGCCCACTGTGGTCGGCAGGCCATGGATTACCATGCCGACGCTGTCCCCGACCAACAGGATGTCGCAGGTATCGTCCAGCAGGGCCGCCATCGGCGCGGTGTAGGCCGTGAGACATACTAGGGGGGTCGCCCCCTTGGCGGCGGCGATGTCGCGCACGTTCTTGCGAGCAGACTGGGTCTGGGCAGACATCGAAGCGCCTCTTGCTGGCTGGGGGCTGCTTAGGCCCCCACAGGAAGCGGCGCAATCCGGCGCCCGCCGCTGGAGATCAGCCAAGCAAGCCTACACCCGTGATGATCCGGTGGAGCTCGTAAAGCAGCAGGGCATAAAGCGCCGCTCCCACCGCCAGCGCGATCAGGTCGCCCAGGACGTTGGGCTCGGCCGCGGCCGCCCCTATGTCGCCTCGTCCTTTCAGAGCAATCCGGTCGATCACGCCAAAGGCGAGGAAAGAGCCGAAGAGGATCAGCGACCCGACATCCCAGTTAACCAGCAGGTGCGCAAAGGCCCACAGTTTGACCGCCACCAGCATGGGGTGCTTCACGGCCTTCTTGATAAAGCCCGTGGGAGCATACGCCGCCACGATCAGAATGATCGCTGGCAGCATCAGCGCCATGGTAAGGTGCCGCACCCAGGTCGGTGGGTCTGCCAGGTAGATCCAGGGCTTCAGATTGCCATAGCCCCAGACCAGCGCGGCAAAGCCTGCCAGCGTCAGGACCGAATAGATGCCCTTGTAGGGGCCTACTCCGATCCATCTGATTAGCCCCTCGCCGTCGCGGCGACGGAACGCCGAGAACAGGTGGGTCCCGAAGAATACGACCAGTCCGCCGCCAAAGGCGACGAGATACCAAAGGTCCATTTTCCGAACTCCACCCGGCGCGCCCACCCGGAACAGATCAGAGCAAAGCCTGAGGCCCGGGGCAATCCTCGCCGCGACGTAAGCCTATCCCGAAAAAGAAATGGCCTCCGGAATGAACCGGAGGCCGTTATGTCTGTCCGAACCGGAGCCCTCCGGATCAGGCGCGGCGACGTTCGCGCCCTCTCTCGAGGCTCTGAATATAGCGGCGGTGCTCTTCGAAGGGGTCCACAGCGCGCTCTTCGCGCTGTCCGCCACCCGACGAAGATGACGAAGAACGGGTTTCCTTCTTAGCTTTCGCGGCTTCCTTGACTTCTTTCTTGCGAGCTTTCCGTTCCGCGCGCTTGAGAGCGTCCACACTGAGTTCAGCGTCTATGCGCGCCTGTTCGGCTGCAGCCTCGGCGGCGATGCGTTCAGCTTCGGCCTTGGCTTCGGCTTCTTCGCGGGCGCGCTGGCGCTCGACCCGTTCGGCTTCGCGCTGGGCGCGAATAGCCTCGATGCGCTCACGGCGCTCCGCCTCGTGGTCGATCGGCGCTTCCGCCTGGACCATGGGTTTGGGTTTGAATTTTTCGAGAAGGGCTTTCTTCGCGGCGGCGGCGAGTGCCTGCCGTTCAGCAAACGTCGAGTTCTTGGGTTGCATCTAGGCTTTCGGAATCAACGGTGAGACGTTGGGTGGGTTTTGCGTGGCCTACATATGGGGGCGAAGGCATTTCGTCCATCCCCCTGCGGCATTTCATCATCTTAATGAAGAGGTGCGGCTAAAACGCAGCTTAGCGTAGATTGTTCAAAAACGCCTCCCGCATTTCGCCCTGTGACATGAACGTCATGCAGCGCGGTGCCGGGTCGGACCAGAGCTGGAGCCAGTTGGGTCCGATTCCCATCTTCTGGACGTAGGCCATCCGGTCGGCGGCGCCATGCGCCCCACCCCACTGGACAGTGTTGCACGCGTCCTGATCGAGCACCTCCGTCGTGTCGAACTCGGTTGTGAACATGTGGACGCTATAGATCGCGCCCGGCTCCACCTCGCGCATCACGCCACCGAAGAACGCCGTGCTGCAGGCCGATGCACATCCATCGCCCGAACGGACATGGGTCAGCACTTTGTACTTGCGTGGGATTTCTCCCATCTCGACGCCTACGCGACTGTTGCCGCTAGGTGAGTTGAGCCACACCTCATGCACCGGCGCATAGGTCGTCAGCGCCGTCTCGAGCTTCTTCGCAGCATCCGCATCGATTGGGCCGCTGGCCTGCAGCACGCGCTGGGTCTCTAACACCCTAAACGTGAACAACATCGCGCGGTGCGCGCCAGTCATCGAAGCGAGCGACTTCCAGATCCAAGATGGCGTGACGCGCTCCGCCTCCTACCTCTGTTTGTGCTGGTCCGCGCTCTCATGAAGCTTCCTGTCTTCGGTGCAGACCTTCGCACCCAGCTCGAGATTGTTGCCAGACATGCCGCCAGTTTGCGCCACGGCACTGGAGGCAAAGGCAAACGCACAGGCCAGTGATGCCAGAACAACTACGGCCACACCCTTCATCGCGATCGTCCCTTCTGCTTGCGCGACTAGGTCTGCGTCCAGGGGCTCGACGCACCGGCGCGGCAGAAGCGGGCGTCCTCCGACATCTCCTCGCCATTCTTTAAGACGAGCTGGCGCGCCGTGCGGCGCTCACCCGTACCACCTGTGCTGTCCATCCCCACCAGCGACGACTTTCCCGAAACGCTGTTAGGCTTGGTCGGGCTGGTCCAGCTTGTGCTCGGCGTCCAGCCAGCAGAGCGCTCGCCGCCATTCGGATTGCGCAGCGGCGACCCGCTCGGCACTTCCATCGCAAGAACCTGCTGCGTCGAGCCGGCAAGTCGCTCGCGCTCGCGCTCATCAAGACCGCGCCCGAGATTGCCGCCGATCTACATCCCAATCCCCTCACCCGCAGTGGCAGCAAGGGCAACCATGGTCGGATCATCGTCGCCGGCGACCGCGACACCCAGAGCCGCGCCGCCGAGCGTGCCCATCATCTAGCCCCACTGCTCATTGGTCTCACGTACCGAAAGCGTGAGCGCTCCGGCAAGCGCAAGCGCGGCGGTCCTGAATGCGAATGTCATTGTTGCGCCCTGAGCCTGATACGCGATCTATGCTGCGGTAGCCCGTGCCGGTCAATTACGGTGCCCGGCCGTCACATCAGGCAAACAGCGCCGTGTAGGACGCTGCCTTGAAGCCAAGCGACAGCGCGCCCCCGCGATCAAGAACCGGCCGCTTCACCAGCGTTGGATTCGCCGCCAGCAGCGCCACAGCTTTTTCCCCGTCTAGCCCCGCCTTGCCTGTCTCCGGCAGCTCGCGCCACGTCGTGCTCGCCCTATTGAGCACCTTCTCCCAGCCGAGTTGATTCACCCACCCTTCGACAAGCCCCTTGGTAAGCCCGTCGGACCGCAGGTCATGGAACGCATGTGCCACGCCATTGGCATCCAGCCATTTGCGAGCCGCCCGCGTCGTGTCGCAAGTCGCAAGGCCATAGAGGGTGACGGTGGATTTGCTCATGCTGAAACTGTCGCCGTTTTCCGATGTTGATGCCCAGATGGACCGCCTCCCGCCACCATCATGTCGATTGCCTATCCGCCCGGACAGGCGCAGGCTTGCGCAAAACAAAGGGAGTATGCCCATGCAACGCTACCTGACGCTTGGCGCCGCCATCGCCGTCCTCGCGATCCTGCCGGCCTGCACATCGCCTGCTGCCTCCGATACCGCTCCGGCGCTCGCGGCCCGAGCAAATTCCTGCATCAACCCGCTGCAGATCAAGAAGCAGAAGATCCTGAGCGATCAGGATATTCGGTTCGAAATGAACAACGGCGACATCTGGGTGAACCATCTAGCCCACCGCTGCCCCGGCCTGCAATCCGAACAGGGCTTTGCCTGGGACCTACACGGCAACAGCGTTTGCTCGAACCAGCAGATCATCCACGTGTTGAACGAAGGCACGTCTTGTTCACTGGGCGCCTTCACAAAGCAGCCGGCGAAAGCAACCTAGTCGTTCTCGCGGCCGGTTGGCTGAGCCTCAAGGAATTCCTCGATCTCATCCAGCGTGGCCGAGAATTCATAACCCTTGTCGCCCATCACGATCTTGCGCGTCTCGTCATCGCGCAACATGTAGCCGCCGTGCTCCAGCACCTTGCCGATCGGCCTCACGCACTTCATCAGGCTAACGCCGTAGCGCCGCCCCAGACGCTTCACGCGCCGCTCGTGCGATCTATCCGTATCGCGACCAGCTGCTGTCAAGTTCCGACTCCCATGCGATCATTCATCGATCCTTCGCCGCCTTTCGCGTCGATCGCAGAGCTAGCGTTGGTTTAACTGGTGCCGTCAAGCACGCCGTCAAAACGTTTTGCTCGAATCCGAACTGGCGGAATCGTCATGTGTGTGTCTTCGTAGATTATAAGGCACCAATCCAAATAGGCGTAGTTGTCGCTCGTCGTTTTTGCGCTTTGCACGCTTCGATCGCCTTACCTTCGAAAACGCTCTCTCAATGCTGACAGCGCGCTTTACACCAGGGCGATCCGCTTTACATCGCACGCGACCTTCACACTTCATCAAAGGATCTTCGAGCCGCTGGATGTCGTCGGTATGCTGGAAGACCATATCTCGAAGGACTACCGGCTCAGGAAAATCGGTGGTGCCCCCCCGCCGCAGATGACAGTAGCCGTTGTCTAGCTCGCCGATGCGATCAGCGCCCATATGCTGGCAACATCGGCGTTTGGATTGGCTGCAACCTGGCGGGCCCACGGCGCGCCATCAATCTGCGTACGCGAAGACGTGCCCTCGAGCTTAGCCAAAGCTGCTTCGGTAGATCCGTTTACCAGTCGCCAGTTCAGGACGGCGGTGTCCGGCGGCTGCTTCAGTTCGAATCTGGGGTCTGCAGCGACGAGCGCCGCCAGGGCCTCTGCGTGCTCCATATTGCGTTCGATCAGCGCTGCAAGTCCTGCTTTTCCTAGAGCGACGAACGTCGCCATCAGAGGTATGGCCGCTGCGCTGCGTGATCCCTGGACTCCCACATTGGGTGCAGCCAGATAGGCGCCGCCAAAGCTGATCGCGTCTTGCGCATCCTCGGACTTGAACAGGACGATCGCCGATTCTTTGGGTTGATAGAGCCATTTGTGGGCGGAGATCGCGACACTGTCGGCCTGCTCAATCCCGTCGAGACGGGCACTGAATCGAGTGAGCCGCAAAGGCCCGGCCCAGGCCGCATCCACGTGCATCCACCTGCAGGCAACAGGCTCTAATACATCGATGACCCCGCGGCCGGTCGTGCCCGCGGTCAGCACGACCGCGGCTTCTTTGACATCACCTAGCTGCGTCCGGTTCAAACGACCGTGCACATCCACCGCGACGACGCGAAAAGGCATGCCGAGAATATGAGCGGCCTTGGCGACGGAGATGTGCGCATCGGCTGAAGCAATTACGCATTGGGCGCCGGCCTCGCGCGCACGCCAAAGGGCAGTGAGGTTGGCCAGGGTAGACCCCGAACAGAAGTGCCCACAACGCATGCCGAACAACGGCGCGAGCCAATCGATGACCCGGGACTCAACTTCGGTCGCAAATGGGCTGACCTCTCGATGTAGCATGTTCTGGTTGAACTCAGCGTTCAAGCCGACAAGTCGCGCCGCAATGCCAAGCGGTGGCGGGTCCATATGAGCGAGTGCGTGAACATCCCCCAGCTTGGCGGAACGGCTTTGGATCGCGGTGCTGAACAGAGCGAAGGCGGCCACGCCTCCTATGCCATGGAGGGGCAACTCGGTTGGGAAACCCTGCATTCATCACCCTGATTGAAGCGATACCGCCGCGTTTGCTTGGCTCGGAATCAACCGGATAATCGAGACCAGTGCAAACATCCATCATGCGGGAGCTCGCCCACAACTACCATCCGGTCTTCACGGCGACACGTGCAGCCGCACTCGCCAAGTGACGTCAACTTTACGCTGGCTGAATCGGTAAATCTGCGTAATTCGAAACCGGTTCGCTTTTGTCCGACACCACCATCGAGGGGACTAGAACCTGTGACCAAGCCCAAACTGTTCGGCATTTCCGGCTCCCGCGCGATCCGCGCCATCTGGGGCATGGAGGAAACGGGCATCGACTATGAGCATGTGCCAGTCACCTATGGCGCCGACTCCAAGGGGGCCGACTATCTAGCCGTCAACCCCAATGGCCGTATTCCAGCCTTGATCGACGGTGACCTGCAACTGTTTGAGTCCATGGCCATCAACCTCTATCTGGCCAAGCGTTATGGCGGAGCGCTCTACCCCTCTTCAGACGAGGACGAGGCGCGGACCTGGCAATGGAGCGTCTGGGGCATCAGTGAGATTGAACCGCTGCAGATGCAGATCGTGATCCAGAAGCTTTTCACACCTGAGGACAAGCGCAACCCGAAGGTCGTTGAGCACGCCACCAGGAACCTACAACGGCCGCTGAAGGTGCTGGATACAGCGTTAGCAGGACGTGACTGGCTGGTGGGAAGCGCCTTTTCGGTCGCAGATCTAAATGTAGCCTCGGTAATGCATCTGATGGGGATGATCCGCTTCGACTATAGCGAGCATGCCAATGTGCAGCGCTGGACCGATGCCTGCTACGCTCGCCCGGCTTTGGCACGGGCATTGGCGAAACCCTAACACCACTGATCGCTCCAGTTGTGCGCCTGGCACAGGACCCATCGGTCCAGCGCGATCCGCGCCAACACCATCGCTTGCCCTGTTTGCCGAGCATCATCGAACGACCGGATCTGCCCCAGCGCCGCCGTAACCCGGAATGTGATGATCCCGCAGAGACGATCCACATCCTTCATTCAGCGGACGTGAGGCGCTGCGACGGGAGCTCGTCCAAAATGCGATATTCCGGCTCTGGATTATGGGCGTGACTAGCGGTTTGCCTCCCCTACGGATTCGACCGAAGGCCGGAGCCTTCGATCGTCGCACATCTCCTTGCCGAGAAGATTGGTGCTCCAAGTCCGCGCATGGCGCGGATCCCTAACGGCACTCGATCGTCAGCTCAGAACCGTCCCGAAACCCGGACGACGAATGAGCGCGTTCCATAGCCGCCCGTGGCGCGCCGCGTCTCGACCGACGACAGGTTGGCCGGGCTCGACCTGTCAACCGCGAAGAACGCCCGGTCGCGAACCTCGACAGGCAGCAGCACATCCTGCACCGTGAATCGGACCACCAACCCGCTGATCGCTGTCGTTTCGACATATAGGTCAAGGTTTGTCTGGTCCCAGCCAGTCGTGCGCAGCTCTCGCAGGCGGAAAAGTTGGGCAACGTCGGCCCGTTCCACGAGCGCGCCCCAGAGAAGCTTCCACTCGGGAAAAGGCTGCCGGAAGTCGATCGAATAGTTCCAGTCGACCTCGTCGGAAAAGCGTCGCGACAGCCCGGTCACGGGATCGTCGACGCGGGTTTGCTGGATCAACCCCTTCATACGAAGTTCTGCACCGCGCAGGCCGATTACATCGAGCGGCGCCATGGCATCGAGCTTGGCTCCGGAACGGCGGCCATCGCCGAGATTGCCGGGACCATCGAGACCGGCAATCGGGATCTGGTCCTGCACGGCATCGACCTCATCGTGGAACAGCGACAGGACGACGACCCCCTTACCCCCAAAGCGACGCTCCCAGTCGACCTGGGTGCGCCATGTCCTTTCGGGTTCGAGATCGGGATTGCCGATGTTCTGGGTACCGTCGAACAGTGACACGGCGCTGGCGAACTCGGTGAAGTCCAGTTGCGCCACATCCCGTTCGACCAGCAAGCGAAACTGGTCGGCGCCTCCTGGATTCCAGATCGCCCGTAGCCTCGGTTTGACGTAGGTGAAATCGCGTTCCTGTTCGGCGTCGCCCGACTGCGTGATGCGCGATGTCTCCATAGCAAGACTGGTTTCCAGCTTGAACTCTTTGCTCACCTGCCAGAAGTTGGAAACATAAGCTTCGCCGCGCCACTCCTCCACACGCGTGTTGGCCACGGGTGGCGTGACGTTGATCGTTCCAGCCGCTGTGCGGGCGCGAATATCGAGTTGGCTGTCAAGGTAATTGAACGCCCCCTCACCGCCGAACTCGATGCTGTTTCCCGGCACCGGACGCCATGTATAGACCCCACGGCCGATGTATTCCCCGCTTCTGGCCCCGCGGTCGATGAGCGTGTCGCGCAGCGTCCCATTGGCGAACCGCGTCGTGTAGCGCTCGTCTGATCCGGTCTCTTTGCGGCTGACGAGGCCGATCAGCTTGAAGGATGCATCGCCCGAAAGCTTCCGCTCCCAGTCGCCGCCGATTTCGCCGGCCCAGACATTGTCGCCGGTCACCTTGCTGTCATCGGCATGCAACAGCGCGCCGGCCGGATTGAGGGTCTCCGAATAGGTGTGCCGGCCATCGCGTGACGGGGTGACCTGGGCGTTCATGCTCAAGGAATCGACATCCGACAGCTTCCACGTTGCGCGGCCGCTGATCTTGTACTCCCGGTAGCTGCCTTGGAGGAACTCCTGCCCGTGTTCGATCGGGGCCCCGGATGCTGCGTTAAGCGCCTTATCATACTCGACGCGGCCCCGCCGCGAAGGCTGCGCCTGCAGTGCGAGGTTGATCGTCGCTCCGCCTGCCTCGAAGGCGCTAGTGGCCACGATGAGGGGATTGATCGTACCGGAAGGTTCGAGCCGACTGAACTGCGCGACGAAGGTGTTGGTCGCCGCGGCATCGCGCTGGCGCAGACGCACGTCGACATACAGCGTCTGTCCGCCGAGTTCCCCTGCATCTGCTCCGCCCGAATAAAGGTCGATCCGCAGCACGTCCCGCGCGGCGATACGGGCGAGTTGTTCCGAGATCGGGGTCTTGGAGCTTGGCCGTTCGCCGTTGATAAGGACGTTTCCCGCGGCCCCCGCAAAACCCCGGCGATCCTCTCCATTGCTAAGACTGAACCCCGGCACGCGACGGACCATGTCTTCTGCAGAAATCGGGTTGAACGCCGAGAAGAAATCGGCCGAGAAGACCTTGGCGGATTGTTCAGAGCCACCCTGCTGGGCGAATGCGGGGCCGATTGCGCCCGCAATGAACACGGGTGAAAGAAGACAGCCTGCGATGCGCGCGAACCGCCATTGCCAGGATAGTTGGTTCATCGAGCCCTACGTCCCCGCATGCGTCCGCCCCGTCCGGGCGATTAGATTAGACCCTAGTCTAGGTTTTCCACTACGCAAGAAGCGTACGGCGACGATGACGCGAACGCGCATCTCGCGCAGCGCTTGCCACTGGTTTGGCATGTCGCCAATCGCCTACCGCGGGCAACTGCTGACTACTTCATAGGTCAGGGGAAGCCTGCAGCCGGGCGATATCTGAAGGCGGACCCTGGCCCGCCTATTCTTGACGGGATGACAGCAACGGGCCGCGGAGCACAACGAAACTCGATTTGTGGCGATGCCGCGGAGTCGGCCCAGATGCGTCATTCGGCGGGTGCCTCGCGCTGCGGCGGGTCATCGTCAAACAACAGCCAGCTGATAGACCCAGTGACGGATTGGTTGGTGCCTGGCTAACGGGCGGGTCTGGCACCCCTACCAGCGGCCCCCCAGGCGGGCGTGTAGTTCCTGCCGGCGAGGCCGCCAAAAAGGAACAGGGCGCTTTCATGGGTAAGATTGAAGCTGTACATCGCAAAAAAGGGCGCGCCACGCGGTCGGTTCCTCCAGTGCGCTGCGGGCCCATTCTCATCCCACACCGTGAAGGGATTGCCGAACTGGTAGTCCGTCTTGGAGTTGTTGACGGTGTAGTAGCCCACAGCCCGCATGAGTTCCGGAAAGGCCTTCACAAACGAAGGTGGTGTTGCCTCGTATCCCCTTCGGGCCGACCCCGGCCAGACAAATGACGATGTTCGCATGTTCTGCGCGCCAATAGAGTTCTGATGCATTCCGGTGATCAAAGCTGTCCGGCTTGGTGCGCAAACACCGGCGGTCGTGAATACACGATTGTAATGCACGCCTTCGCTCGAAAGCCGATCGAGATTGGGTGTCAGCGCGACTCTGTCGCCGAATGCAACGATGCGGGGGCTGAGATCCTCGACCATCATGAGGACGATGTTGGGACGAACCCCGCTGGAGGCGCTCTCGCTTTCGTCGAGCGAAGAACAACTGGCGACTACAACAGCCAGCAGTGTGATGAGACTTAGCGCGCGCTTTCCAATCGCTGAAAGCATCCGCCTTAGCCCCCATGGCGTCAAAAACGATACTCAATGCTATCTGCCCATCTATCGGTCATCGAGCGTCCGATTGGGGCCCCACGCGTTCGCCATAGACGGAAATGTGGCGAGCCGGCTGATTGGACCAAGAGATCCTTCCCTAACGACCCCGCCCGGTCGTCGCCGAAAAACGGACGTTCGGCGAAGTCAGCTGATGCTACCTCCGCTAGCTAAGCTTCGATGCGGATCATCCTCTGCCCCCGCCGCCTATGCGCCGTGCAAGAGTTGCCGCCGTCATGAAGACACGGTGGATGGGGGGGTATTCAGGCGCTCGCCCGTTTTACGAAGACCAGCGTTCTGTTGTTGGCGGGCATCTCGATCATTTCGCGTAGAATCAGACCAGATTCCTCCCCGAGGCGTTCAAGATCGGCGATATCGCGCACGCCCCAGGATGGGTTTCGCGCCTTGAGGGAGACGTCGAATGCTGCGTTTGAGGGCGCATTGTGTAGGCCCTCACGCATGAATGGGCCGTAGAGGATGAGAAGCGCGCCGCTGCGAAGCATACGGCCAGCACCGGCGAACAATCCGAGACTCGCCGACCAAGGCGCGATATGAACCATGTTGAGCGACAGTATGGCGTCGAATGGCGCATCCTGCTCCACCCCCCAGGTGCTTGCGCACACATCGATATCGCGTGGCGCACACACATTGCTGAGTCCGGTAAAGCTGATCCAGCTTGCCGTGCTGGCGCGGGCATCAGGATCGGGGTCGCTCGGGCGCCAGGTGAGGTGCGGCATGGCTCCGGCGAAGGTAACGGCATGCTCGCCCGTACCGCAACCAATCTCCAGCACTGAGCCATGTAAGGAAAGGATGCGCTGCAGGATAGCAAGGATCGAACCCACATTGCGCGCCGCCGAGGGGGAGAACATACGCTGATCGGCGCTCGCGCTGCGCTGCTCAAGAGCAACAGGGGGGCGATCGTCGCTCTTGTCCGTCATCCATCGTCCTTGTCTGGCCGGTTTCCCAACGTTGCGTCACAAGATTACGACCAGCGTGGTTGCTCAACAACCACCATTCCGGGCAGCCGGATCGTTCAGGTCGGAATTTCGGCCAATTGCAGCCGATGGTAATCTTCGGCAATTCGAGGCAAGTTTCGATCTTCACGGTCTGGGTCACGGGTTATGTGCGCACAACGGCGCGCGAGCGCCTCGCGGCTGAGCGCGAGGCCACTTATGCGATAGGTCTTCAAGATCGGTCTAGTCATAGCGCCAGATTCGAATAGCCGCTGGTCTGAGCCCCTTGGCTCCCTCATCCATTCGGAGAGTCCTAGGTTTTCATAACTCGGTTTTTCTCAGCTTGCGAGCGCGCGGGGCGTTGAGCCCCCACAAAGCTCGGACGACCCGCGGGCGGCCGCAGGCGGGATGCCGCCCAGGGCCGAGTGGGGACGCACGTTGTTGTAGTCGTGGCGCCAGATGGCCAGCGCCTTCCTTGCAGCCCCAAGGCTGTCGAACATCTCCTCGTTCAAGAGTTCATCCCTCAGCCGGGCGTTGAAGCTTTCGATGAAGCCGTTCTGCTGTGGCTTGCCCGGCGCGATGTGGTGCCCGCCTGACCAGCCGCGTAACCTCGCGAAGTCGGTCACGGTGAAGTAACCGCGTGAGTTTAA
>CANJXY010000034.1 GCA_947478925.1 Hyphomonadaceae bacterium
CTACAGAATCGATCATGCAGCGCGGTTATCGGCACGCTGACCCCACGCAAGTTCAAATCCCGGCATTGTTACCAATGGCAGGGTCGCGCATGAACTGCCGTTCGCTCCTGCTCTACCGATCAGGCGGGTCATCGCCCAATCCCGGCCGTTGGTAATAAAGCACTCTCTACGAAGTCTTCCGGCGCAGATCGAGCCAGTTGCGGATCGTCCCGTTCACCAGGTCTGCGGCGTCCTGCTGCACGAAGTGACCAGCATCGGGCACCATCACCAGCGTCGAATCCTTTGCCGCCTTGTCCCATGTGCCGACGTGGCCGACGGACAGCAGGGCGGTGTCCTTCATGCCGTGGATCACGAGTAGAGGCACGGGGATTTGTGGTGGGTTGTCGGGGACGAAGGGCCGTTTCGCGCCGGGGCCGACCATCTTCGGATAGTTGGCACGGTAGTAGTTCATCATCGCGGAAAAGCTCGAGCGTTTGAATGCCTCGACATACTTTGCATGCAACTCAGGATCGGCCACACGGCGCGCTAGACCCTCGGCCGTCATTCCAGTCTCTGACCCTTCCTTCTGAAAATTGCGCGCATACTGCGAGCTCGCCTGCTGCGCCGGATTGGTCTGCATCTCGCGCATGAACAGGATGGGATGCGGCGTAGACAGGATGATGAGGTTGTCGAGCTTCTCCGGATGCGTGAAGGCGTACATCCAGGCGATCGAGCCGCCCCAGTCATGGCCGAGCACCGTGGCCGTCTTGTAGCCCTCTGCGTCGATCACCGCCTGCACGTCGGCGACCAGCTTCGGCATCTCGTAGTTCTCGACGCCGTCAGGATGGTCGGAGAGGTTGTAGCCGCGCGTGTCCAGCGCCACGACGCGAAAGGCGTCGTTCAGCGCCGGTGTCAGCTTGGTCCACGATCCAGAGAAGTCCGGATAGCCGTGGATCAGAACGACCAGCGGCCCCTTACCGGACGCCGCATAGTGGATCTTCACGCCGCCGACGCTGGTGGCGTACTTGTCCTGGACCGCGACCGGCTTGTGCGCGGTGGTGTTCAGCTCAGCAGGCCCGGCCGCCTGCGTGGTGCAGGCGCCAAGAGACAAGGCGAGCAACAATGTTCCGGCAAAGATCGCACGCAGCATGAAGCTTTCCTCCGTTAGCGCCCTGTCGCCTGCAGGCTGGGCGTCCGCACCCATATTCACAATCGCGCCGTCGAGGCAAATCGGTTGGCCAAGCATAAATCCTCAGCATGGCCATTCACAATGTCGAGGCTGACCTGCCCCAGAATATTCAGGCCTCCCCAGGCTTGATGACGACCGGCAGTTTCAGGCCCCGCCGTCGCGCCCTTCCGGCATTGTTACGAATGGCAGGGTCGCTCAGGAGTTGCAGATCGCTTCTGCCCTGCTGATCAGGCGGGACCTCGCCCAATAACTGCCGTTCAGGACGCTCACCTCCATCATCGGCCGGAAGCAGAAGCTGCCGGCGGGATGGAGAGCCGTCCACCACATCAAAAGACGACATTGCGTACGTTATCCCGGACGCCAGCGGTGGAAGATCGGCACAAAGGCCGTCGTACGTAATGTTTGGTCCGAATGTCCGGAATCGGAGGGTATTCCAGCCGTTCATCATGTTGCCGGGGCAGTGTGCGGCTAGGCTGATCCCCGAACGCTGGACCTCCTGCGCCGGGATGTACGGGCAGCCGCCGCCTGCATCACCAGTGCAGGAGCCGAGAGCTGCTGGTAGCCGCCGGAGAGGGCTGACAACTAAACTGGTGGTGTTAGAAACCGGCCCAAAGAGCACCTCCGTGCTCATCATGAGTTGATTCATAGTCAGAAGAACGGGCACAGGCTGCCGTCATGATCCGCGACATCCTGAAAATGGGCGATCCCAGGCTGCTTCGCGTGGCGAAGCCTGTCGAGGATATTGCTGATCCAGGGCTCGCGGCGATTGTCGCCGACATGTATGAGACAATGCATGCTGCCAATGGCGTGGGCCTGGCGGCGCCGCAGATCGGCGTTGATCTGCGCCTGATGATCTTCGGCTTCGACAGGAACCCGCGTTACCCCGACGAACAACCGGTGCCAGTGACGACGCTTTTCAATCCCTGGCTTGAGGTGCTGAGCGAAGAAACGAAAGAGGGATGGGAAGGCTGCCTTTCCGTCCCTGGCATGCGGGGTCTGGTCCCCCGCGCCACGCATATCCGTTATGGAGGCACGCTTGACGACGGCAGTGCGTTTTCACGCGAAGCTCGCGGATTTCATGCCCGCGTCTTCCAGCATGAATTCGATCACCTCGACGGTGTGCTCTATCCGCAGCGGATCAAGGACATGACGAAGTTCGGCTTCATCGAAGCCCTGTTTCCCGACAGCGGCATCGTTCTGCTGGAAGCGGAGTGAACTTCCGACTCCCAGAACAGCCAATCGTAATGTTTGGCCGGACTGTCCAGAGACCGTGGGGCACTACGGCCATTTGCAGCGAGGTTGGTTGGAGCCGACAAAGTGTGCCGACGGAGCCGAAGTCGGCATTGCCTTGGACACAGTCATGGCCCGCTTTCTGCCAAACTTCAGTCATCGGGTCTGAGCAGGTTGCGGCCTAGAGCGCAGATGGACAAGGAACCGCCCGGAAGAGCTCTGAATCATTCCCACTCGATCGTCCCGGGCGGCTTGCTCGTCACGTCGTAGACGACGCGGCTAACACCCTTCACTTCGTTGATGATGCGGGTCGCAGTGCGGCCGAGGAAATTCATGTCGAACGGATAAAAGTCTGCCGTCATGCCGTCCGTCGATGTCACAGCTCGCAGCGCCAACACGCTCTCATACGTTCGCGCGTCGCCCATCACGCCCACCGAGCGCACCGGCAGCAGTACCGCAAAAGCTTGCCAGATCTTGTCGTAGAGACCCGCCTTGCGGATTTCGTCGAGATAGATGGCGTCGGCCTTCTGCAGGATGGCGACACGCTCCGGCGTGATCTCGCCCGGAATGCGGATCGCAAGGCCTGGCCCGGGAAACGGATGACGCCCGACCAGCGTCTCCGGCATGCCAAGCTCTCGCCCCAGCGCTCGCACTTCATCCTTGAACAGTTCGCGCAGCGGCTCGACCAGCTTGAGGTTCATTTTCTCAGGCAGGCCGCCGACATTGTGGTGCGACTTGATCGTCACCGACGGCCCGCCATCGAACGACACGCTCTCGATCACGTCGGGATAAAGTGTTCCCTGCGCAAGGAATTGCGCCCCCTGCACCTTCCTGGCCTCAGCCTCGAAGATGTCGATGAACATCTTGCCAATAAACTTCCGTTTGGTCTCAGGATCGGTGACGCCCGCCAGCCCTCCAAGGAACGCCTCGCCCGCATCCACATGCACCAGCGGAATGTTGTAGTGCCCACGGAACAGCTTCACGACCTCGTCCGCTTCGTTCGCGCGCATCAACCCAGTGTCGACGAACACACATGTCAGCTGATCGCCGATCGCTTCATGGATCAGCACAGCCGCCACCGATGAATCGACACCGCCCGATAGACCACAGATCACCCGCCCCGATCCCACCTGAGCCCGGATGCGCGCGACCTGCTCGGCCCGCAGCGCGGCCATACTCCAGTCGCCCTTCATGCCGGCGATGTTCTTGACGAAGTTAGACAGCAGCTTCGCACCGTCCGGCGTGTGCACCACCTCGGGGTGGAACATGGTCGTGTAGTAGCGGCGCTTCTCGTCCACAGCGATCGCAAAGGGCGCATTCTCGGACGTGCCGATCACCTTGAAGCCATCCGGCAGTTGCGTGACGCGGTCGCCATGGCTCATCCACACGGGATAGCGCTGGCCGACTTCCCAGAAGCCGTCGAACAGAGGCGAGGCTTCCTTGATCTCCACATCCGCGCGGCCAAACTCCGCCGCATGGCCGCCCTCCACCACGCCGCCCAGTTGCACCGACATGGTTTGCTGGCCGTAGCAGATGGCGAGGATCGGCACGCCCAGTTCAAACGCGGCCTGTGGCGCGCGGGGAGACTTGTCGCGCGTGACGCTGTCCGGCCCGCCGGAGAAGATCACCGCCTTGGGATTGAACCCCGCTTTGATAACAGCCTCGGCCCGGTTGTAGGGATGGACCTCGCAATAGATGCCCATCTCGCGCAGACGCCGCGCAATCAACTGCGTGACCTGGCTGCCAAAATCGATGATCAGCGCCCGCTCATGAGCGTTGGAATCGTACGAAAGGGGTGTGGGGGTGATGCTCGCCATGGCGGAAATAGAAGGGGTTCGGCCTTGGCGTCAATCCTGTCCGTTATCCACAAGCCCGCGCGCACGCCCCCGATACGTGTTCAGGAGGTTGGAAAGGTCGTCCGCCGTAAGACCAAACGTGTCCGGCAGCATGCCCGTCGCGCCGATGATAGCCTGGTTTGCTGCGGCGATGTTCGGATGAGCCGCCTCGTCCTGCCCGGTCGAGAAGCCCACGAACTTCCGGAACCCCATGCTCACGGGATAGAAGGCCGAGCACTCGCCCCACTCCCTGCGGAACGACCTGAACAGCGTACGGCAGGTAAAGCCCTTGTTATCCAGCGTCAGTGTTGAACCTACACCGAACATCAACGGCGTCGCGATCAGCGCGCACAGCACAAAGAACCCGCCTCCGCCCCAGAACAGCAGCGGGTCTTCATGGGGCCCTAGCCACAGAGCCATTCCAACGAAACCAATCGATATCAGAAACACGAACATCCAGCGCAACCGGTCCGGCTTCAGCGTCATGCTGTCGGGAGGCGGGTCGCCGTGAACATCGACCGTTCCTGGGTCGGCCAGTTCGCTCACCCCACTCTCCGCATCACCGCCATGTAGAACCCATCCGTCCCGGCCGTGCGCGGCGTGAGGCGAACCGACCCATTCGGCAGGCGGCATTTGCGGACCAGCGCTGCCCCCTTCTCCGTCAGCTGCCCCGACTTGGTAGCAGCTTCAGCGGCATCCTCGGCCTTGAAGTCTTTGCGATCCGCAAGAAAGCTTGCGACCTGATCCTCATTCTCTTCCATCAGGAAAGAACACGTCACATAGACCAGCCGCCCGCCGGGCCGCACATAGCTGCACGCCTGCCGCAGGATCATCGCCTGATCGCCGATCCGCTTCTCCAGGGCATTCGGCTGCACCCGCCATTTCGCATCCGGCTTGCGCCGCCACGTGCCGACGCCGGTGCAGGGCGCATCGATCATTACGAGGTCCATCTTGCCCTCGAGATCATCCAGCGTGGCGTTCTCCTTCGGATGGCGCAGCTGCACATTGCGAATGCCCGCCCGCTCAATCCGTGGGATCAGCGCGGACAAGCGCCGCCCGTCGATGTCGTGGCTGAAGATCTGGCCCTTGTTCTGCATCATCGCGGCCATGGCGATCGTCTTGCCGCCACCGCCCGCGCAATAGTCCAGCACCTGCTCGCCCGGCGCCGCACAACTCACGGCCGCCGCGATCTGGCTCCCCATATCCTGCACTTCGACCCAGCCCTTTGAGTAGGCCGGTATCGCCTCGACCGCCTCGCCGCGTTCAACAGAGTCAGCAGCCGGAATGCGAAAGCCATTGCGCAGCTCCGGCATCTGCCGCGCCTTCACGCCTTCCAGCGCCCGCCCAGCCTTCTCCGCATCCGATTTCAGCGTATTCACCCGCAGGTCGATCGGCGCCCGCGTGGCCATCGCCATCGCCTCGGGCACCGCATCCGGTCCGAACGCCCGCTGCAGATGCGGCGCGAGCCATTCCGGATAATCTCCCCGCACATGCGGCGGCGCAGACGGGTCAGGCGCCAGCAGCACGCCTTCGCGCTCCTTCGCATTCATTGTCGCCGGCGCATGCTCGTCCTTTAGCGCTTCCTCGATCTTGCGAACATCCCAGCCCCACGCATGCTTCAGCGCACCGAGCGCGAGCACACGCGCACCGGTCCCCGCCATCGCATGCTCGATCGAATTCTTCTTGCGCAGCGCATCGACGACCAGCCCGGAAATCCATGCGCGATCCCGCGATCCCGCAAAGCGCGATCGCTTGCCCCAGTCGCGTACGGCTTCCTTCACCGGCGTACGCCGCTCAAGCACATCGCGCAGCACCTCGATCGCCGCCTGGATTTTGCCGCCGTCACGCATCTTGAAGCTTTCGGACCGCTATTCGCTCTGACGACTCAAATTTTAGGTTCTTCATTAGCTCCAGATCCATCCGCTCGGCGTGAGCCATATACTCAGGCAGGCGAAGCTCTCGCGTCATAACTGCAATTCGATGGAGCGCGAGCACGGCATCTCTGAGGCAAAACCTGAGAAACGCCTCTGCCTTGTCGTCACGCGCTGCATCGCCAACTGCGTCGACGTAGGCTTGGAAGAACTCATGCGCGACGTAGTTTCTGTTTTTGATATAGTTTCTGAGATCGTCGCATTCGTCTGTAAAACGTGGCCGCACGAGGCTCTCAAGCTTTTCGACCATGTTTCCGAGTGTCACGTATTCTAGAGAACGCTTCATTTGAGAGGTGAGCCGACCAAGTGCAACAATTGTCTCGATCAAAGCAGCCTTCAGGGTCCGCTCAACGGTCTGCATGCCAAACATGATCGCGCCATAGATGCCGTAGATGCGTCCCTCCGGTGCGAGGCGAAGTCCGTCTATCACGGGTGCGGCCCAACCCCGCCATGGCGGCTCATCAGCGCCCGGCCGATCGCGCGCACATCCTGCAGGATCGCATACTCGCCCACGATGATCGCGTCTCCCGGCGCGCGGTCCTTGTCCATCACCAGCATGGGACAGCCCTGCCAGTCAGACCCCACCAGATCGATGATCTGCTGGCGCGGCCGCGCAAAGCCAATCCGCTGCACGTCGATCCTGTCGGTCCAGTGCGGATTGACCAGGAGCGCGCCCTCCAGCGTCGCGCAGTCATTGCAATACCACTCGAAACCGCCATCGGCGAACGGTGCGGCGAGGATGAAAAGCTGGTCTTTCATGCCGCCCTCTTAGCTGGGTGGGCCTGTCGAAGCTAGACAGCCAGTCCGATCACCCGTTCTGCAGCGAATAGTTCGGCGCCTCGCGGGTCATCTTCACGTCGTGGACATGGCTCTCGCGCAGGCCGGCACCTGTGATCTGGATAAAGCTCGCCTTCTCGTGCAGCTCGGCGATCGTCTTCGATCCCGTATAGCCCATGGCCGCGCGGAGGCCGCCGGCCATTTGATGCAGGATCGGGCTGATCGGCCCCTTGAACGGCACCTGCCCCTCAATGCCTTCCGGCACCAGCTTCTGCTGCGAGACGTCCTTCTGGAAGTAGCGATCCGCTGACCCACGCCCCATCGCGCCGAGCGAACCCATGCCGCGATAGTCTTTGTAAGCCCGACCTTCGTACAGAAATACCTCACCCGGCGCTTCTTCCGTGCCGGCCAGCATCGAGCCCATCATGGCTGAGGACGCCCCGGCCGCCAGCGCCTTTGCGAAGTCGCCCGAGAACTTGATGCCACCATCGGCGATCACGGGCGTCTTGGTGGACTCAGCCGCCTTCGCGCAATCCGCAATCGCGGTCAGCTGCGGCACGCCAACGCCTGCCACTATGCGTGTGGTGCATATCGAGCCCGGCCCAATCCCGACCTTCACCGCATCCGCGCCAGCATCGATCAGCGCTTTGCAGCCGTCGCCCGTGGCGACGTTGCCTGCGATGACCTGCACGCGGTTCGACAGTTTCTTCACGCGCTCGACAGCATCCAGCACGGCACGCGAATGCCCATGCGCGGTGTCGATCACGACGGCATCCACACCCGCATCGATCAGCGCCTGGCTCCGTTCGAACCCGGCATCGCCAACGGTAGACGCGGCAGCAACGCGCAGGCGACCCTGCTCATCCTTGCAGGCGTTCGGATTGGCCTGGCTCTTCTCCATGTCCTTCACGGTGAGAAGGCCAACGCATCGACCTTCCTCATCGATCACGATCAGCCGCTCGATGCGGTTCTTGTGCAGCAGCTTCCGCGCCTCCGCCGGATCGGCGCCAACCCGGATGGTCACAACCTTTCGCGTCATCAGCTCCGACACAGGCATGTTGTCGTCATCGGCGAAGCGCACGTCGCGGTTCGTGATAATACCGAGCAGCTTGCGCGGAACCCCCTCCGGTCCCGGCTCAACGACTGGAATGCCCGAAACCTTCAACCGGTCCTTCAACACCCGCAACTGGCGCAGCGTGTAGTCCGGCGTCACCGTCACGGGGTTCACCACCATGCCGCTCTCGAACCGCTTCACGCGGCGCACCTGTTCGGCCTGCTCCTCGATCGACAGGTTGCGGTGAATGACACCGATGCCGCCAAATTGCGCCATTGCAATTGCGAGTCCGGCCTCGGTCACCGTGTCCATGGCCGCCGAAATGATCGGCACGTTGAGGCCGATTTCCCGCGTCAGGCGGGTCCGGATATCCACGTCGCCGGGAATAACCTCGGACGGACCGGGCTCAAGCAGCACGTCGTCGAACGTGATGGCCTGGCGAATGCGAATTGAAGAGGGGTGCTGTTCCATATACCCGTCTATCGATTCTCACAGAGCTTGGGAAGTGGGTTGTACAAGCCTTTCCGGCCGGGAGAGGCACAACACAGTTGACGCACGACAGTAACGCACAGGGCGGTATCGTTAACCTTTGGGGTTACTAGCTTCCTCTCTGGAAGGCAGGATTCGTCGCTATGCTGGCTCAGGATACAACCGGCGACACGGCGCTGACTCAGGCCATCGCCTGTTATGCGCAGGGCGAAATGCTCAAGGCCGGAAATCTTTTCCGCGTCGTCCTCCAGCACGACCCCCGCAACGCGATCGCAAATCACCAGCTAGGACTGCTTGCCTTTGCGAACGGCGATACGGCGCTCGCCGCAGCTCATCTCCGCTCAGCCGCCGAGGCGAGCCCGACGGACTGCGAATACCTGAACAACCTGGGCGTCGTTCTCCATGCCCACGGTGACTTTGCGGCCGCCAGGATCGCACTTGAAGCCGCAAGCTTCCTGGACGACCAGTCGCCGCAGACCTTCAACAATCTTGGGGCCTGCCTCGTCGCACTAGGCGATCAGGCAAGCGCCATCCGCGCGTTTCGGCGCGCGATCGCAATCGATCCAGCTTTCATCGACGCACGCGACAATCTTGATCGGGTCTGCCTGAGTGCCGCGCCTGCATGGCACTTTCCCATGATGGCGGACGCCGCACGCAACACCGCGTACGATCAGGCGCTGCAGAAGGCGGCAAAGGGTCGCCACGTGCTTGATATCGGATCGGGCTCCGGCCTGCTCGCGATGATGGCGGCGCGGGCGGGCGCTGCTAGCGTTACGACATGCGAGGCTGTGCCAGCAGTCGCAGCAACAGCGCGGGCCATCATCGACGCCAACGGCTTTTCGGGCGCCATCGCGTCCCACGCCAAGCGATCCGATGCGCTGGTTGTTGGCGAGGACATGCCCCAACGGGCTGATCTTCTGGTTACCGAAATCTTTTCGAGCGGACTCCTGACCGAAGGCGTGCTGCCGACCCTCGGGCACGCCCACCAGCACCTGTTGGCAGCCGATGCCATTGTCATTCCCCGCCGGGCAGTTGCGCGCGGATATCTCGTCGGCGGCGACGCGATCGAGTTTCAGGCCTCGACGTCAAGCGTGGCAGGCTTTGACCTCTCCGGCTTCAACGTCTTTGCTACCTGCAAATTTGCGCTTCATCTCGATCGTTTCCCGCACGACGTTCTCTCTGACGATTTCGATATTCTGTCCTTCGACCTTATGCGCCCCGCCACTGCGCCCGAGCGCAGCCAGCTTGTCGTAACGGCGCGTCGGGCGGGCCGTTGCATCGGCGTGGCGCAGTGGATCCAGCTCGATCTCGATGACGAGATCACCTATGAGAACCGCCCCACTGCCGAGGCGGGAGCGAATGGCTGGATGCACATCGTCTATCGCTTCCCTCAAGCGATGGACCTGAAGAGGGGAGACCAGGTACGTCTGATTGCCACCCATACCGCGACTGAACTCACGGTAGCACGCGCGAACGATTAGCGAGCGTCGAGCGCGCTTGTTCAAGCGTTGTCCGACGCGAGCGGCCTTGCAGCGCGCCGTCCCTTGCGCCACCAGTTCATCGCCAGCCAAGGTCCTCACATGCAAACCGGCGTTTTTGCCGCCATTTTCGATCTCGACGGCGTGCTGACCTCCACCTCGGTCCGGCATGAACAGTCATGGACGGATGCCGCGGCGCGCTTTGGCGTACCCATTTCCGAAGCGTCCCTTCAGGCAACCCGCAGCGTTCCCCGCGCCTCAGCACTCTCCGCCTTGCTCGATCATGCCGGAATCAAAATGGCGGCCTCTGAGCGCGAAGCGCTTATGGCATTCAAGAACGCTCGCTATCACCAGCTCATCGAGAGCCTGCAGCCAACCGATGCCTTTCCCGGCGCACATGCCGCGCTGGCGCGCTGCCGCAAGCTCGGTCTGCGTATTGGAATCGCCTCGGCGAGCATGAACGCTGCCCTGGTGTTGGAACGGATTGGCCTCCAACCTCTCGTCGACTTCGTCGCAGACCCTGGCAAGGCTGCTGCCAAGCCGAGCGGCGAAATCTACGCGCTCGCCCGCGCCGCGCTTGGCGCCCCGCCCCAGCATACAATCTGCATAGAGGACGGCGCAGCGATGATCGCCAACCTTCGTGCCGCAAACATGTACACCATCGGAATCGGCGACAAGCCGCTCGGCGCTGACGAACATTTCACGGCAGTGTTCGACTGGGACGTCACCACAACCCTGGCGCACCTCAAGCGCCTAGGATAACCGAGCCTCAACCCAAGCCCGCCATCCTGGGCGGCGCATGCCGGTCGGACTGCAGGATCACGCCCTGCCCTTAAACCCGCGTGCGACAACAAATGTCTCGGGGCTTTCCGGCCGGCTCGCGGGCGGCTTCCAGTGGCGTACATCGGTGAAGTTGGTCTTCAGCAGTTCAAGCAACGTGCCCTGTGCACCGCCCTGGAAGACCTTGGCGATGAACGTGCCGTTCTTGACGAGATTCTCGATCGCGAAATTCGCGGCGAACTCCGCAAGCCCCACCGTTCGCAAGTGATCTGTCTGCTTGTGGCCAACCGTGTTGGCCGCCATGTCCGACAGGATCAGCGTCGGCGTGTCGCCGAGGGCTGCGAGCATTCGTTCCGTCATGCCGACTTCGGCGATGTCGCCCAGGAAGATGGTGGCGTTGCCGACGGGATCTACGGGAAGAAGATCAATACCCACGACACGCGCAGCACCTTTCTCCTCAACCACCTGCAGCCAGCCGCCCGGCGCGCTGCCAAGGTCGACAACACGCGCGCCCTTCTTGAGCACGCTGAACTTCTCGTCAATCTGCTTGAGCTTGTAGGCCGCGCGCGCGCGATAGCCCGCCTCCTGGGCGAGACGCACGTAGGGGTCTCGCAGCTGTCGATCGACCCAGTCACGGGAGGATTTGGAGAGCGTCTTCTTCTTGACCTTCTCCTTCTTCGCTGTTGTGCGCTGTCCCATCTGCGGGCGCGTATCTGCCGGCGCCTTCCAGCGGCGGCGGCCCTTGCTGTCTTCCTCGACGGTCATTCGGAGGTTCCTTGCGGAGCGGCGGCTGCCGGCTTCGACGGACGTGGCCCGCGATTGCGGCGCCCGCCCGGCCTGCGTGGCGACTCGGATGAGCCATGCATCATGGAAAGGAGAATGCCTTCGCGCAGGCCACGGTCGCCGACCCTCACGCGGGTCGAGGGCCAGATCTGGAAAATGGCGTCGAGAATGGCAAGGCCTGGCAGCATCAGCTCCGAACGACCGCCGGCAAGGCACGGCTCCTGTGCGCGCTCCACGGCGGTGGCATCGGAAAGACGTTTCATCGTCCTGATGAGTTCGGCGCTATCGACCCACGAACCATCAACGACGGAGCGGATATACCGATCGAGGCCAAGATGGACAGCAACGAGACTGGTGACGGTACCCGAATTGCCGATCAATTGTCCGCGTCCGGCGCGAAACAGCGGACCAAAGCGTGTGGCGGCGTCGTTCGCGCGCATCATCGTCGTGACGTGCTCGACCATTTGCGAATAGCGATCCTCGCCCTCAATGCTTTCGCTCAGCGTGACGACGCCGACGGGGAAGGACGCCCAGCCGAGAATCGGTGGTCGCGTGGCGCAGCCCTTCACACCTTTCGAGGCGGCCGATTTGGCGTCGATCCAGGAAAGCTCGGTCGAGCCGCCGCCGATGTCGATCACTAGCGCGAAGTCATAAACAGGGTCGACAAGATCGAGCGACCCGAGAAGCGCAAACTTGGCTTCCTCCTTGGGCGAAATCGTCTCGAGCCGCAGGCCGACGGCGCGGCGGACTTCGCTGGTGAAGTCGCGGCCATTGCTGGCGGCCCGGCAGGCCTGCGTCGCGATAAAGCGCGACTGCACCGGCCTGTGTTTCTTCACCTTGTCTGAGCACTTTCGGAGCGCATCTATCGCCCGCTGCATCGCTGCATCAGACAATTGTCCGGTAGCAGCGAGGCCTTCGCCCAGCGCAACGATCTGCGAGAAGGAATCGACAACGCGTAATCCGCCCGATGCCGTACGTTCGGCGACCAGCAGTCTGCAATTGTTCGTTCCGAGGTCCAGGGCAGCGTATGTTCGAGATGCGCCGCCGGACCGGCCCGTCGCCTTTCCGCGACGGGAACGGGGTGGCTTCGCCATGGATTAATCCGTGATCTTGTTGCGACAGCCATAGCCCGATCCGCATGCGATGGCACGCCTAATGATCCGTTTACTGTCATGTCCTGTTGCCGGGCCGATTTTACTGGGCCAAATGACTTGCAGGTGCTGGCGAGGCAGGACGCGATACATACTCGCGAACGAGAATCGCTTGCAGCTGCTGGGAAATTAGCGGGCAAGCATATCCAGGGGCGCCGTGGCTATGGAACTGAACAAGGCAGCCAAGTTCGGCATCGGGCAACAGGTGCGGCATCGCATCTTCCCGTTCAGGGGAATCATATTCGACGTAGACCCCAAGTTCGCGAATACGGAGGAGTGGTGGGAGTCGATTCCCGAAGAGATCCGGCCGGTCAAAGACCAGCCGTTTTACCACCTCCTCGCCGAGAACGAGAGCTCGTATTATGTGGCCTACGTTTCCGAGCAGAACTTGCTGATGGACGACACGCCCGAGCCTGTGAACCACCCGCAGATCCCGGAGATGTTCGAGATCGACGATCACGGCATGTACAAGATCCGCACGACCCAGGCGCACTGAATCGCTGGTACGTGACGCAGGGCCCGGCGCGCCCTACATTCGGAGCATGAGCAGCCACGCCGTCATCCGGGACGATGACTACGTCATCGACCAGAACTGGTCCGCCTACACGGCAGACGAGCATGCGGTGTGGGATTTCCTGTATCGACGCCAGCGCGACATTCTCAAGGACCGCGCCGACCCCGCCATGCTGCGTGGGCTTGAACAACTCGATCTCAATCGCGGTGGAATCCCGGACTTCGCGCGCATAAACGTCGAGCTTAAAACGCGCACGGGCTTCGAAGTCGTGGCGGTGCCAGGACTCGTGCCGGATGAGGTCTTCTTCAACCACCTCGCCAATCGCCGCTTTCCGGCCGGTCAATTCATCCGCAGCCGCGCGCAACTCGACTATCTGCAGGAGCCGGACATCTTCCACGATGTGTTCGGTCACGTGCCGCTGCTGACTGATCCCGTCTTCGCGGACTACATGGAAGCCTATGGCAAGGGCGGCCTGCGCGCGATCAGGTTCGGCCGTCTGAAGAACCTCGCGGCGCTCTACTGGTACACGGTGGAATTCGGGCTGATCGAAACGCCGAAGGGCATGCGCATCTATGGTGCCGGGATTTCATCCTCCAGAGACGAATCGATCTTCGCACTGGACGACCCCTCTCCCAACCGCCTGCGCTTCGACCTCGAGCGGGTGATGCGCACCGACTACCGGATCGACGATTTCCAGCAGACCTATTTCGTCATCCGCTCCTACGACGAGCTCTTCCGTGCCACCGTCGATACCGACTTCGCCCCGCTCTATGAGCGGCTGGGCGACGGGGTCGGCTATGGGGCCGACGGCGTGCTCGCGACGGACGGGGTCATTACCCACGGTGCCCAGGACTACGCCAAAGCCAAGGCAAAAGCGGGGGGTTGATCCATCCCGGAAGGCGCTGCGTAGACAGGCCGACATCAACCCGCTTGTGAGTGGAATTGCCCGATCTCCCCGCCCTTTTCTGGTTTCGCGACGATCTGCGGCTGGCGGACAATCCTGGGCTGGCGGCGGCCTGCGCCAGTGGGCGACCCATCACCCTCCTCTACGTGCTGGATGAGCAGAGCCCCGAGGCGCGCGCGCCGGGAGCCGCCACAAGGTGGTGGCTGGACAAATCACTCCGCGCGCTGGGCGAGCGGATAGCGGCCAAGGGCGGGCGGCTCGTCCTGCGCAAGGGCGGCGCTGAGCAGGTAATCGCTGACGTGGTGAAAGAGGCGGGAGCACAGGCCGTCTACTGGAACCGCCGCTATGGCCCCGCTCGCAAGATCGATGAGCGGATCAAAGCGACGCTAAAATCGGCAGGCGTCCCGGTCGAGAGTTTCAATGGATCGCTCTTGGCCGAGCCGTTCGCGATCAAGACAGGATCGGGCGGCGACTTCAAAGTGTTCACGCCATTCTGGAAGGTGCTGCAGGCAAACCTCACTATGGGCGCCCCCTCGCCCGAGCCACGCGAGATCGAGCCTGGGCCAGAGGTCGCATCAGACAACATCGATGACTGGGGCCTGCATCCATCGAAACCCGACTGGTCGGGCGGCATGGCGAAAATGTGGACACCCGGCGAGATAGGAGCGCGCAAAC
This sequence comes from Hyphomonadaceae bacterium, assembly GCA_947478925.1. Taxonomy (GTDB): domain Bacteria; phylum Pseudomonadota; class Alphaproteobacteria; order Caulobacterales; family Hyphomonadaceae; genus UBA7672. Next base: position 14,770 of record CANJXY010000034.1, read on the forward strand.
GTCTGCGCGATTTCTTGAAATCGGGTATCGACGGCTATGACGAGGGGCGCAACCGTCCGGATCGCGACAACACTTCGCGGCTATCGCCTCACCTGCATTTTGGTGAGATCAGTCCGCATCAGGCTTGGCGCGCAGCCACACACGCCATGGAAGCTGGTGAAGCGCCGGCCCGCGACGTGCAGAAATTCCTCTCCGAAATTGCGTGGCGCGATTTCTCGCATCACCTCCTCTACCACGATCCGCAGATGGGACATCTGAGCTGGCGGCGACAGTTTGAACATGTCGAGTGGCGCAAGGGATCGAAGGCTGAGTTGGACGCGTGGAAACGCGGACAGACAGGCTACCCGATAGTCGACGCCGGCATGCGCCAATTGTGGGCGACGGGCTTCATGCATAACCGCGTCCGGATGATCGTCGCCTCCTTCTTCGCCAAAGACCTGCTGGTCCATTGGCGCAAGGGCGAAGAGTGGTTCTGGGAAACGCTGGTCGACGCAGATGAAGCCAATAACGCCAATGGCTGGCAATGGACAGCGGGCACGGGCGCCGACGCTGCGCCCTATTTCCGAGTGTTCAATCCAGTGCTGCAGGGCAAGAAATTCGACCCCAACGGGGATTATGTCCGCGAATGGGTGCCCGAACTGGCAGCCATGCTTGCCAAATGGATCCATCACCCATGGGAAGCGCCGACTGCCGCCCTAAATGATGCTGGCGTGACCCTTGGCAAAACGTACCCGTGCCCCATCATCGACCATGACTTCGCGCGCAAGCGCGCACTCGAGACCTACAAGCTCTCCGGCCAGGAACATCGGGCATGACCCCTCGGCGCAAACGCATCGCGGTTATCGGTGGGGGCGTAACCGGCCTTGGCGCAGCCTGGGCGTTACGCGAGACGGCCGATGTCGTGGTCTATGAAAAAGCAGAGCGCTTCGGCGGTCACGCCTGGACGGTGGATATCGATCATGGCGGCACGCCGATGGCGGTGGACATCGGCTTCATCTGCTTCAACCGGCCGAACTATCCGAACTTTACGGCGCTGCTGAAGCATCTTGATGCGCCTACGGCGTGGACCGACATGGCATTCGCCGTGTCGGACCCGAACGGCTATGAGTGGTCATCCGATCCGTGGGGCCTGTTCGCGTGGAAGCGCAATGCGCTTGATAAGCGGTTCCGCGGCATGATCGGTGAGATAATCGACTTCAACAACACCGCCCGTGCCCAGCTGAAGAGCAATCGCGTGCCTGACATGTCGCTTGGCGAGTGGCTGGACGAGCATGGCTACTCGCAACTGTTCCGCGACGCCTACCTCATGCCGATGAGCGCGGCGATCTGGTCGACCCCCGAGAAGATGATGCCGGAATATCCCGTCGACAGCTTCCTGCGCTTCTTCGACAACCACAAGCTGATGCACACTGTTCGCCCGATGTGGCGGACGGTGAAGGGCGGCAGCCGCGCTTATGTCGGCAAGCTGCTGGAGCAGCTGAAGCCGATGCTGCGCGCGTCGTCCGATATCCAGAGTGTCCGCCCCGGCACGCCTGGCAAGACGCAAGTCATTGAACGCAACGGCAAGACCGAAATCTTCGATGCGGTCATCTTCGCCAGCCATGCCGACGCCTCCCGCGAAATGCTGGACCCGGCTTACGCGGACCAACGCCTCGCGCTTGGTTCGCTCCGCTTCTCGCAGAACACAGCCTGGCTTCACCAGGACACCTCGCTGATGCCAAGCCGTAAAGCGGCCTGGGCGTCGTGGAATGTGGCGAAGGGCGATGACGACAAGGTCTGCGTCACTTACTGGATGAACCGCCTGCAACATCTGCAGAAATCGAAACCTGTATTCGTCACTCTGAACCCGGTCAAAGACCCCGCGTGCGATAAGACGTTTGGCGTCTACGAGTTCGACCACCCGATGTATGACACCGCCTCCGCCTCCGCCCGCCGCGCCGTCCAGCGCGTTCAGGGCAAGGATGGGCTCTACTTCGCCGGCGCGTGGCTGGGGGACGGGTTCCACGAGGCCGGGCTTCGCACTGGACTTGAAGCGGCGCTGGCGCTGGGTGGAAAGGTTCCTTGGCAGGTCACCACGCAAGAAACTCACGCGCCCGCCCATTGGCAGTCTTCTCGCCCGGCGGTGAACCCGCTTGAAGCGACGGCGCAGCAGTGAACGGTCCGGCGGCACAACTCTGGTTTGGCAGCACCGCGCACACGCGGGAACAACCGTTCAAGCGAAGCTTTGCCTATAGCATCGCGATGCTGGAAATCGACATCGACCGGATGGCGGAAGCCAACGCGCTGTCAAAACTGTTTTCGGTCGGCCACGGCAATTTGGTGGCATTTCGCGAAACCGACTATGGTGCCCGCGACGCAAACGTATCGCTGCGCGGTTGGGCGGAAGGCCGCTTCGCTGAAGTCGGCATCGCTCTTGGGGGCGGCAGCATCCGCTTGCTGACCTTTCCGCGTGTACTCGGAATTGGCTTCGCGCCAATATCGGTCTGGTTGGGGCATGACACGCGCGGAGAGCTGCAGGGCGCGATCTATGAGGTTCATAACACGTTTGGTGAAACCCACGCGTATGTAAGCGCGTTGAATCCTGTTGTTGGGCGGCAGACAGCCGAGAAAGAGTTTCACGTCTCCCCGTTCTTCGATGTCACCGGCGACTACAGGTTCACGCTGAAACACGCGGTAAACATTGTCGCGCTTACGGTAGAAAACATCTCGCCCAACGGGCGCAGCCACGTGGCCAGCTTGACCGTACAGCCACGACCCCTGACGTCGGGCCAGCTTTTGAAATGGATGGTGATCATGCCCATCTCGGGCCTTGGCGTGATGTTCGCCATTCATTGGCAGGCGCTGATCCTGCTGCTGAAGGGCGCGAAGTACCGCGATAAACCTGACCAGCGCGCGAAGCGAACCACGCTGGCCAAATCGGAAACGGCGAGACCCGAGAAGGCGTCCGCTGACGTGCAGGCCTATCCGAGGAAAAATGCATGAGCCGTGTCGACAGAATGGTGTTGGACATCAAGGGTCCGGGCGACTTCCAGAAGCTGGACCGCCTCCCCGCCAGCATGCGCTTCGGCGCGATGATCATCGCCCGCTTCAAGAAGGGGCGTCTTGACATGGTGCTGTCCGACGGCCGCACGCTGCGCTTTGAAGGCAAGGAGCCGGGCCCGTCTGCGGAGATGATTGTTCGCGACGACAAGTTCATGCGGACGGTGGCCGCCCGCGGCGACATCGGTTTTGCCGAGGTGTTCATGGATGGACAGTTCGACAGCCCGGACCTCGCCACGCTGCTCGAGTATTTCAGCACCAACTGGGATGACGCAGGACAACTCGTTCTTGGCACAGCGATCGCGCAGTTCTTCGCCAACCTGCGCCATGTCAGCCGCGCAAACACCAAGAAGGGCTCAAAGCGGAACATCCTCGCCCACTACGATCTGGGCAATGAGTTCTACGCCGCCTGGCTCGACCCGACGATGACCTATTCATCGGCGATTTACAGGACGAAAGAAGAGCCTCTTCAAGATGCGCAGGTCGCCAAGTACCGCGCCATTGCCAAAACTCTGCACTTGAAGTCGGGCGACCATGTGCTCGAGATCGGTTCGGGCTGGGGCGGATTCGCAGAGGTCGCCGCACGGGAGTTCGGCGCACGCGTCACCTCGATCACCATCTCGGACGCGCAGCACGCGTACGCAACCAAGCGCATTGCGGACGCCGGGTTGGCCGACCAGGTCGAGATCGTGATGCGCGACTATCGCGACGTCACCGGCAAGTTCGATGCTGTCGCCTCGATCGAAATGTTCGAGGCTGTCGGCGAGGAATACTGGCCGAGCTACTTCGGCAAGATCGCAGAAGTCCTCAAGCCCGGCGGACGCGCCGCGCTGCAGATCATCACGATCGACGACAAGGAATTCGACAATTACCGCAAGCGGGCGGACTTCATCCAGATCTATATCTTCCCGGGTGGCATGCTGCCGTCAGTGACGCGCTTGAAGGAAGAAGTTCAACACTCCGGGCTCGACTTCAGGGTCGATCAGATGTTTGGCCAGTCGTACGCCCTCACCCTCGACGAATGGGCCCGACGGTTCGAGCTGGTCTGGGACAAGATCAAGGGCGGCAAGTTCGACGAGCAGTTCCGCCGCCTGTGGCTCTACTATTTCGCGTACTGTTCGGCTGGCTTCAGGACCCAGCGGATCGACGTTGGCCAGTTTGTCCTGACCAAGCCAAGCTAGCCACTATCGCCGCAGGAACGGCTCGCAGGCGATACCGTCATTGTCGGCGTCGAGTTCTGCACGATAGCCGGGCTCACCGCTGCGCATCTTGGCGCGGCCATCCTGAAATGCTTCGCGGCAGGTCTGGTAATAGGGATCGCGCAGCGAGAATTCGCTGCCATGGTTGGGACTCGGGTTCATCGTATCCAGAACCAGAAATGTGCCACCACCCAGGACCGCGCCGAGCGCGATGAGCGCGCCAGTTCCGCCGATCGCGCGCAACTGCTCCGGGATCCTGGCACGCGTCATCAGAAGCTACAGCTTCACGTATTTGGTTATGAACTCGTGCGCCTTAGCCGTCCACTCGGCGGGCACGATCGTCGGATCGAGCGCGTAGGCTGCGCCACCTACGATGACCAACACGAGCAGGAGCTGGAAAAGCAGGCCACCGCTCTTCCGCTCGGCGCGCTCACCGGGACGCACATAAGGCTTCCGCGAATTGCCGCCTGCGAGCAGCGACGTCGTATGCTGGGCAAGCGCCTGCTTCTCGGCCTTGATGGCGCGATCCTCGTCGGACTCGCGCCTTACCCCTTTGTAAGGCTTCGGTGGTTTGGGCAGCGCAGGCGCCTCACGGAGGCTATCGCGCTTGCTCGTGATCACGCTCGCGCGCAGGTCAGTGATCCGCGTGGTCTGACTTGATGGTCCCGCCCGCCGCCCGTAGCCCTGCATCGCCTGCCCCAAAGTGACAGCGCCAACCTAGGCGCGAAGCACAAAAGGCCGCTTAGGTGAATCGATCAAATTGCATCGATCAGAGGGATTCAGGCGTCGAAATCGAGGCCGATCGCCGAGAATCGCTCGCGATTCTCCTGCCAGCGTTCGGAGACTTTCACGCGCAGAAAGAGGTGGATGGGTTTACCGAAAATCTCACTGAGCTCCTTACGAGAGGCAGTGCCGATGTCCTTGATGGTCTGGCCACCCTTGCCCAGGATGATCGCGCGGTGCCCCTCGCGCGCGACATGTATCATTTGGTCGATCTTCACCGAGCCATTGCCATGCTGCTCCCAGTTCTCCGTCTCGACCGTGAGCTGGTAAGGGATTTCCTGATGCAGGCGAAGCATCAGCTTCTCGCGCGTCACTTCAGCCGCGATGAGACGACTGGGGATGTCAGCGGCCTGATCCTCTGGGAACAGGTAGGGGCCCGCCGGCATGCGCGCAGCGAGCAGATCGGCCAGCTGTTCTACCCCGTCGCCATTGAGGCCGGAGATCATCAGCACGTCAGAATAGACACCGGTGTCGAACAGCGCCTTCGTCGCGGCGAGCAGGTTGACGCGATCGACCAGATCGATCTTGTTCAGCGCAAGAATGGCCCTCGCGCCGAGATCCTTCAGGCGGCCGATAATGGCCTCGTCCTCGGACTTGTCGCCCTGCCCGGTCCAGTGGCGCGAATCAACCAGGTGAACGACCGCATCGGCATCGGTGGCGCCCTCCCAGGCAGATTTCACCATGGCGCGGTCGAGACGCCGCTTGGGCGCAAAAATGCCGGGCGTGTCGACGAGGACGACCTGCGAGCGACCATGCATCATCACGCCACGCACGGGAAAACGCGTCGTCTGCACCTTGTGAGTGACGATCGACACTTTCGAACCGACGAGTTGGTTCACCAGGGTGGATTTTCCGGCGTTTGGGGCGCCGATGATGGCGGCAAAGCCCGCGCGTGTTTCATCGGTCATGTCAGATCTCCTATGGCGGCGAGCATGGCGCGCGCAGCCTCGCGTTCGGCAACCTGTTTCGAGTTGCCGATGCCTTGCATCGGGCGGCGACCATCGATCTCGACGGCCACGGTAAATACGGGGGCATGGTCCGGACCTTCGCGCGAGAGTTGGCGATAGGCAGGCGCAGCGATGCCGGATCCTTGCGCCCACTCCTGCAACGCGGACTTCGGATCGCGCGCCATGTCGGTCGAGGCCTGCAGCAGGGCCTTCCACTGCTTGAGGATGAACTTGCGCGCCTTCTCCAGACCCGCATCCGTGTAGATCGCGCCGATCACGGCTTCGACCGCGTTGGCAAGCAGCGAGCGCTTCTCCGGGCCGCCCGTCGAGCGCTCCGAACGATCCACGATGAGATAGTTGTTCAGGCCCAGTTCCGTGCCCACGATGGCGCAGGTTTCACGGCTGACCATTGCATTTAGTCGCGGCGCCAGCTCGCCTTCGCGCTGTTTCGGGAAGCGCTCCATCAGCGTTTCGACAATGACGAGTCCAAGGATGCGATCGCCGAGAAATTCGAGGCGCTCATTGCTCCATTCCGCCGCTTTGCCCTGGGTGGCGCTGCGATGGGTCATGGCGCGGTGGAGCAACACCTCGTCCTTGAACTTGTAGCCGAGCGCTGTCTCCAGGGCATCGCGCTGTTCGGCTGTCAACTGTGGCGGACCTTCGGCGCGGGCCCGATTGCGACGTCGTTTGCCGGTGTTGCCAGCATTCGTCACGTCGACACTCCGGCATCGGCGGGCGTGGGCAATGCTTCGATAATCACCTGCGCCTGCGCGTAGGGATACTCATCCGTAATGGTGAGATGGATAAAACAAGTCATGCCTGGCGGCGTCAGCTTGGTGAGTCGCGCCGCGGCGCCGCCGGTCAGGGCAAAGGTCGGCTTGCCAGTCGGAAGGTTGATGACGCCCATATGCTGCCAGTGGACGCCCCGGCGCGGAACTCCAGTGCCCAGCGCCTTGGCGCAAGCTTCCTTGGCGGCGAAGCGCTTGGCATAAGTTGCGGCGCGCTCCTTGCGGCGGTCGGCGGTGCGGCGTTCGACGTCAGTGAAGACGCGATTGGTGAACCGGTCGCCGAATTCGGCGATCGATTTTTCGATGCGACGGATGTCGCACATGTCCTGGCCGATACCGATGATCATGCCTGACCGCGCGCAATATCGATTTCCTGGCGCATGCGTTTGACCGCAGCATCGAGCCCGACGAAAAGCGCTTCGCCCATGATGAAGTGGCCGATGTTCAGTTCTCGAACTTCCGGGATCGCGGCAACAGGACGGACGGTATCGTAGTTCAGGCCGTGACCGACGTGAATTTCGATACCGGCCGCGTGACCGTAGGCGGCCGCTTCCTGCAGGCGCGCCAACTCCCTGGCAGCCCCCACTGTATCGTCCGCGAAGGCGAGCTCGACATACTTGCCCGTATGCAGTTCTACCACCGGGGCGCCCATGGCGACGGCGGTATCGATCTGAACTAGGCTCGGTTCGATAAACAGCGAGACGCGAATGCCAGCCTCGCGCAGCTGGCGTACAAAAGGTTCGACATAATTGTGGAGACGCGCAACATCCAGGCCGCCTTCAGTCGTGCGTTCCTCGCGCCGCTCCGGCACCAAGCACGCAGCGCTTGGTTTGTACGCCAGCGCATTGGCAAGCATTTCTTGTGTCGCCGCCATTTCGAGATTTATCGGCAGCGTTGTTGAAGCCCGCACTGTCTGCAGATCTGCATCGCGGATGTGCCGACGGTCCTCGCGCAGGTGGATGGTGATACCGTCAGCACCAGCCGCTTGCGCGACTGCGGCAGCCTTTGCCGGGTCCGGATGCACGCCGCCACGCGCATTGCGGACGGTCGCAACGTGATCGATGTTCACGCCCAATCGCGCGCGGGGGAGGCGGGCGCGGACAAGTGTCACTTCAACCCCCTGCTACCCGGCTTGATTGCAGGAAGTTTCGCGAGTTCGGGTGGAAGATCGTTGGCGTCGTAGTCCGGGAAATCGACAGCGGCGAGCGAGACAAGCTTCAAGCCGCCGACATCGGCCTTGCCATTGGCGCGATCGACCACGCAGGCGGCGCCGATCACATTGGCGCCGGCTGCCTTCATGGCTTCGAGTGTCTCGCGCATCGAAATGCCGGTGGTGACGATGTCCTCAACGATGATGACGCGGTCCTCACGCTCAACCGTGAAGCCACGACGCAGGCTCATCACGCCGCCTTCCCGCTCAGTATAGATCGAGCGACAGCCAAGCGCGCGGGCCGTCTCATAGCCGGGGATTAGGCCGCCGACAGCAGGGCCGACCACGACATCGATCTTGCCGAAAGCCGCCTCAAGCTTACGGGCCAACGCAGCGCATAGACGCTCGGTCGTTTCGGGATGCGAGAAGACAAGCGCCTTCTGCAGGAACACTGGGCTGCGCCGGCCAGAGGACAGGATGAAGTGGCCCTCCAGAAGCGCGCCAACCTTCCTGAATTCGTCCAGTACGTCTTGTGTGTTCATTCGGTCGCTCTATCGTCTCTGGTTCCGGGGCTCAACGGGGTGTCTGCGCGCTAGTCAGCGCAGAGCGTATAATCAGCCTTGCCCTTCGTGACCAACTGGAAGCAACCGCACGGATCGCTGTTGGTCGTGCAGATGCCGCGCGTCTCCGCACCGGGCTTCTCACCGCCTTTGGTGACGCACCTACCGGAGCATTCAGAGCTGTCCGCGCAGCTCTTTCCGGCATCCTTGAACGTTACCACGCAAGCTGGCTTTCCCATCATGCAGACAGGCCGCCAGTCGCCGCCGACGGTTGAGCATGCGGTTTCCGTAAGAATTTGCTGCGGCTTCGCGGCCGTGACGTCGACTGGCGCAACCACCGTCGAGACGGCAGGTTGCGTGCAGGCTACCAACGTCAGCACCAGGCTGACGAGGATGATGCGAATGTTCATGTCTATCCCTTTACCCGGTCCGCCGAATCCACGACCGCGAGGGCCCTGAGCGCGGCAACGATCTGCGTGAGGCGTTTGCTGTCTTCCACCTCGATGTCGAACTCGAAATCGAAAAAGTCGGGCGAGCGTTTCAACGTCTTCACGTTGATGATGTTGCCCTGCGCATCCGACACGGTCTTGGCCAGCAGGGCGAGCGCGCCACGACGGTTCGCGGTCGTGACGTGGATCCGGCCGACGGCAAGGGCATCGGCATCGCCCTTCGGCTTCCAGCGCAGGTCGAGCCAGCGGTCTGCCTGGTTCTCATAATCGGCCAGACGCGCGCAATCGATGACGTGGACTTCGATGCCTTTGTCAGGGATCAGCACACCCACAATGCGGTCGCCCGGCAGGGGCGAACAGCATTCTGCAAGATGCATTGTGACGCCCGCTGTGGTCTCACCGCCGGCCAGCAGGCTCGGGCTTTCGGTTTCCGGTGTCGCAGCCTTCCGACCCGGATCGTCGAGCCCAGGGAAGGCTTTCTCCAGCATGTCGGCGGTCGAAAGGCGGCCACGGCCAATGGCCTCAGACAACGCATCGAATTTTTCGAAACCCGTGCGTTCGGTCATCTCGGTGTAGTCGATCTCTTCCGGATCGAGACCGATCCGGCGCAGCGCGTGTTCGATCAGGCGCTCACCGATGGCGACAAACTCACCGCGCTCGGCAACGCGCGTGAGGCGACGGATGGCGGAGCGTGCGCGGCCGGTAACTGCAAGGCTTTCCCAGTGCGGCTGCGCAGCAGGTCGCGTTCCGCGTAGCACCTCCACCGTATCGCCATTCTCCAGCTTGGTACGCAGCGGGCGTTCTGAGCCGTTGATGCGCGCGCCGACCGTGGTGTCGCCGATCTCCGTGTGGACAGCGTAAGCAAAATCCAGCGGCGTGGCCCCGGCCGGCAGCCGGACCAGCTGCCCCTTCGGCGTGAAGACGAACACGCTATCGCGATACATCTGCAGCTTGGCATGCTCGAGGAACTCCTCGGGCGATCCGCCATGCTTCAGCATGTCAGCGAATTCAGTGAGTTCGGCTTCCGGGTCGAGCCCGGCTTCGCGCGCAGCTTCGGCATCGAAACCATACTGGGAGTTCTTGTAGTTCCAGTGTGCCGCCACGCCCCGCTCCGCGACCGCATCCATGTCCTTCGTGCGGATCTGCAATTCGACGCGTCGGTTGCCGGGGCCGAGAAACGTTGTGTGGATCGAGCGATAGCCATTGGGCTTGGGTACGGAGATGTAGTCCTTGAATTTCTCCGACAGGGCCGCCCATTGCTGGTGGGCCGCGCCAAGCGCGCGGTAGCAATCATCGATCGTGGCCACGATGAAGCGATAGGCGAAGACGTCGCTGAGATCCTTGAACGAGATCGATTTGGTCTCGAGCTTCCGCCAGACCGAATAGGGTCGCTTCATGCGGCCCTGCAGTTCGCCGCGCACGCCGCGCGACAGCATGACGGTGTCGAGGTCGGACCGGATACGGTCGAGCATGGAGGTGTCGTCCTCCACCAGTTCTTCAAGGCGCTTGGTGATGGCCGCATGTGCGACCGGGTTCACCTGCTTGAACGCCAGCTCTTCCAGTTCGCTTGCGAAGATCGACAGACCAACCCGACGGGCAAGCGGAGCATAGATATCCAGCGTCTCGCGCGAGATGCGCAGGCGGGATTCTTCCGTCGGCATAAATTCGATCGTCCGCATGTTGTGAAGCCGGTCGGCCAGCTTCACCAGCAGCACGCGGATGTCGCGCGTGGTGGCGAGGATGAACTTCTGGAAGTTCTCCGCCTGGATCAGGGCGCGCGGGGAATTGCTGCCTGTGACTTTCGGCAGCTTGGTAACGCCGTCCACCAGGTCGGCAACGTCCGGGCCAAACAAGCCGCGAACCTCGTCGACCGAAACGTCGGTGTCCTCCACCACGTCATGCAGCAGGCCGGCGATGATGGTGGACTGGTCCAGCTTGAGATCGGTAAGCAGGCCCGC
>CANJXY010000035.1 GCA_947478925.1 Hyphomonadaceae bacterium
AAGACGGTGCGGATTGCGGTGAACCAGGAGCTGGTTACCGATGAAGCGGCGGCGCGGATTTCGGGGGCGGACGAGATTGCGCTGTTGCCGCCTTTGAGTGGCGGGTAGGGCGGAGAGCCCGCGCACGTGCTTCGACGGACGGTCCGCTGCACCGACCTGCTCAGCATGAGCGCCACCCCGACCAAGGGTGCATTTCGCTCCGCTCAATGCACCCTACGGGATCGGCGGATCAACCCGCTCCACAGGTCCGAACACTTTCTCGAAGGCGGCCTTCAGCGCCATGTCCGCTTCATGCATCGAGACGAGCTGCCCCAGGTCAGTGAGGCTGGTGACGCCGAGACCTGACTCGCTGATCCCGCACGGAGTGATGCCGCCGAAGTGGGTGAGGTCGGGCTCCACGTTCAGGCTGATGCCGTGATAGCTGACCCAACGTTTGAGGCGGACGCCGATGGCGGCGATCTTGTCTTCGCGCAGGGCCCCTCCGGACCGCGTGCGGTCGACCCAGACGCCGACGCGGCCTTTGCGGCGTTCGCCCTTCACGTTGAAAGCGCCGAGGGTCTGGATGATCCAGTCTTCCAGTGAGCAGACGAACTGTTTCACATCCCGGCCGCGTTTCGTTAGGTCGAGCATGACGTAGGCCACGCGCTGGCCGGGGCCGTGATAGGTGAACTGGCCGCCGCGTTGGGTGTCGAAAACGGGAAAGCGGGCGGGGTCCAGCAGGTCGCGGTCCAGCGCGCTTGCCCCCTTGGTGTAGAGCGGTGGGTGTTCCAGCAGCCAGATCAGTTCGTCGGCTTCACCGGCCGCAATGGCGGCGGCGCGTGATTCCATGGCGGCCACCGCTTCGGGGTAGCTCACCAAACCCTCTGAAATGGCCCATCGTGTCGTCATTAACCTGTCTGCAACCCGAAACATGAACCCTGAGATCTGTATATCGGAGCATTGCCGTGTCGTCTCAACTGGACCAGGTCGGGGTCGAGATCACTGTCCTTCTGGGGCGGGCGCTGATGCCGATGCAGCAACTGCTGCGCATGGGCCGGGGCGCCGTGATCCAGCTGGACACCCACGAGGACGACCAGGTCTGGATTCTGGCGAACAATCATCCCATAGCTCGGGGCGAGCTGGTTATCGAAAACGACAAGATCTCGGTGAACATCACCCGGCCGGCCGAAGTGGCCGACTACTTCGCCGTCGAGCAATAGCTCGGTTTTCGCTGGCATTTCGATCGCCAAAGCGTCCCAGACTTTCGCACTTCACAATCCCGCAAACCCGGCTTATACGGCGCCCTTGCTTCGGCGTGCGGTCGTGGCGGAATTGGTAGACGCACTACCTTGAGGTGGTAGCGCCGCAAGGCGTGGAAGTTCGAGTCTTCTCGACCGCACCAGCAACCTGAACAGAGAGAACGCCGTTCGGGGAGGGAGGTCGCGATGAATGACACTCGCGACCCTGACGCGCCCGAAATCGCTATTGAAGCCCTGGAATCCAATGAACAGACGGGCGTGATCTCCCCTGGCTTTATCGCGCAGGTGGTTGGCGCGGTGGGCGATGGTGACAAGCCCTTCCTGTGGCGCACCGTAAAGGAGCTTCACCCGGCCGACGTCGCCGACTTGCTCGAACATCTGCCGCCCGAGGCGTTCCGCAAGGCGATCCACCTTCTGGGCAAGGAGCTGCCGGCCGAAGCGGTGGCCGAACTCTCGGACACGGCGCGGGCCGAGGCGCTGCACGAACTGACCGACGCCGCGATCTCGGCGATGATCGGGCATCTCGATTCCGACGATGCGTCGTTCCTGCTGGGCGACCTCGAGGACGACCGGCGCGCGCGCATTCTGAACAAGGTTTCCGCGACCGACCGGGCGGCGATCGAAAGCTCGCTGGCGTTCGACGAGGAATCGGCCGGCCGCCTGATGCAGCGAGACTTCGTTGCCGCGCCCGTGTTCTGGACGGTGGGGCAGGCAATCGACCACATGCGCAACGTGGCCGAAGACGACCTGCCGGAGACGTTCTTCGAGATCTATATCGTCGATCCCGCCTTTCGCCTGCAGGGCAGCGTGCCGGTGTCGCGCCTGCTGCGCTACAGTCGCGACAAGCCGCTGAAGGACATCATGAAGGAAACGGCGATCCACGTGACGCCGGAGATGGACCAGGAGGAGGTGGCCTACCTCTTCCGGCAGTACAACCTTGCCTCGGCCCCCGTGGTGGACGAAGCCGGGCGCCTCACCGGCATGATCACCATCGATGACGTCGTCGACGTTATCCAGGAAGAGGCCGAGGAGGACATCCTCGCGCTGTCGGGCGTGAGCGAGGCGGGCGTCAACCAGTCAGTGTTCTCGGCCGTGCGCGCGCGCATTCCCTGGCTGGGGATTAACCTTGTGACGGCGTTCATTGCATCGACCATCGTGTCGCTGTTCGCGCCGGTGATCGACCACGTCGTGGTGCTGGCTTTCCTGATGCCCGTGGTGGCGGGCCTGAGCGGCAATGCGGGATCGCAGGCGCTGGCCGTGTCGGTACGCGCCATCGCCGAGCGCGACCTGCAGGGCCCTATGGTGCTGCGTGCGATCCGCCGCGAGGGGCTTACGGCGCTGATCAACGGGGTCATCATTGCGTGGTCGGCGGCGTTGATCGTGCTGGTCTGGTTCCATGATCCCCGCATCAGCATGGTGGTCGGCGTGTCGATGACCATCACGTTCGGCTGGGCGGGGATGATCGGGATTCTCGCGCCATTAACCCTGCGCCGCTTCGGCGCCGACCCGGCCGTCGCGTCGTCCGTTTTTGTGCTTACGAGCATTGATATGGCGAGCTTTTTCGTTTTCCTCGGGTTGGCCAGCCTGGTTCTGCTCTAGGCATCTCCCGCTATTCGGGCGACTGGCGTCCGGATTGCACCGGACAGGCGAACTCCTTGGCGGCTGTGCCAGGTCAGGACGATGACTGGACCCATGCGTATCTCCCCGGCGGGCCTTCAACTCATCAAGAGCTTTGAGGGCTTTCGCGAGACGGCTGTCCGTCTTCCCGATGGTCGCTGGACCATTGGCTACGGCCACGTGCGCACGGCCCGTGAAGGGCTGACCATCACGCCGAAGGACGCGGATGAGCTACTGCTCCACGATCTGAAATCGATCGAGAACGCCGTCTCCAACATGATTTATGCGCCCCTGATGCAGGGGCAATTCGATGCGCTGGTGTCGCTCGCTTTCAACATCTCGCTCGGCCAGCTGCGCGATTCCGATATCGTGCGCCTGCTGAATTCGGGCGACTATCTGGGTGCGGCCAACGCGTTCGATATGTGGCGAAAGGCGCGCCTGCATGGTCGGGTGATCGTGGTGGACGCGCTGGTACGTCGCCGCGCCGCCGAGAAGACTCTTTTTCTCCAGCATCCAAGCGGCCCACCTTCCGCACCGACGCCGATGGTGACGCCCGAGATGGATTTCGGGACCGCCGAGCCACCGCAACGCCCGCGCGCAACGCCGCCGCTGGCGCAGGCCAATGACGACGAAGTGCCCGAGATGCCGCGCAGCGGACCTGCGCCGTCCGGCGAAATTGCAGATGCCGTGCGCCGTCTTGCCGAGAAGACGCAAAACGCCATCTGGCCGTCCATCGAAATTCCCCTCCCGCCCGGCGCGAAAGTCGCGCTGGCGGAGGGTCTGGCGACTTTTGCCCCGGTAGAGGAAGCTCCGCCCATGGCCTACGAGGCGCCAACCGATACGACTGCCGAGACGACAACAATCGTCGCGGATGTCCCGGAAGCTGCCGCGCTGACCTCCGGCGAGCCCGAAGCGCCCGTCACCGCCGAAGACCTTGCCCGCGCCAGCCGGACAGTCGCTGAGCGTGTCGCCAACATCCTGACCGGCCTGCAAAACAAGATCGACTCGCATGAGGCGTCGTCCGGGTCGCATCCCGGAGCGAAGCCTGCCGTTCCGAAGGGACCGCAGTGCGTGGTGCGCGAGGGGCTTCCCGATTTCAACGCGCCGGCTGAGAAGGCCAGGGCGGCGGATATTGCCCGTGATCGCGCGCTGATAGACGATCTCGAGATTGTCGAACCTGGCCACGATCCCTCCCATCTGTTCGCCGAAGCCGAGCGCAAGGCGAAGGTCGTGAACGGTCACGCCAAGCGCGTCGGGCCGATCTCGGGCCGCGTGATGGTGATGGCGCCGTGGATTTTCGTTCTCGTGCTGTCGCTCGTGGGCTTCGGCATCGGGGCGGTCGAGGCGATGAAGACTGACGGCCTTCAGGCCGGGCCGCAGCGTCTTGCGGCCACCGTGCTGGCTGTTTTCGGCATCATGATGGTGATGAGCGTCTACTATATCTTCTGGAAGCGTCATTCCGACGAATCCTGAGGCAAACGGGAACTGGCAATCTGCGCGGCGCTAGGTAGATTGCCGCCATGATCTCAAACACGCGCTCCCTCGACTTCGACCTTGGCGAAACTGCGGACATGATCCGCGACACCGTCAGCAGTTTTGCACAATCCGAAATCGCGCCGCGCGCGGCGGAGATCGACCGTACGGACGAGTTCCCCCGCGACCTCTGGCCGCGCATAGGCGAGCTCGGCCTGCTCGGCATTACGGTCGAGGAGGAATGGGGCGGATCAGGCCTTGGCTATCTCGAGCATGCCGTAGCGATGGAAGAGATCAGCCGGGCGTCGGCCTCGGTCGGCCTGTCCTACGGCGCCCACTCCAATCTTTGCGTCAACCAGATGCGGCGCTGGGGCACGGACGCGCAGAAGAAGAAGTATCTCACCAAGCTGATCACGGGCGAGCATCTGGGTTCGCTGGCGATGTCGGAACCCGGCGCTGGGTCGGACGTGGTGTCGATGAAGCTGACCGCCGTGAAGAAAGGCGACCGCTACATCCTCAACGGCTCGAAGATGTGGATCACCAACGGACCAAGCGCGGATACGCTCATCGTCTACGCCAAGACCGCGCCGGAGAAGAACTCGCGCGGCATCTCGGCCTTCATCATCGAGAGGGGCTTCAAGGGGTTCTCGGTGGCGCAGAAGCTCGACAAGCTTGGCATGCGCGGAAGCGAAACCGGCGAGCTAGTGTTCGAAGACTGCGAGGTTCCCGAAGAGAATCTGATGGGACCGCTCAACAGTGGCGTCGAAATCCTGATGTCGGGTCTCGACTATGAGCGTACGGTTCTCGCGGCTGGTTCGACCGGCATCATGCAAGCCTGCATGGACGTGGTGATGCCCTATATCCACGACCGCAAGCAGTTCGGAAAATCGATCGGCGAGTTCCAGCTCATCCAGGGCAAGGTCGCCGACATGTATGTGAAGATGAATGCATCGAAGGCTTATGTGTACGCGGTCGCCAAGGCTTGTGACGCGGGGCGTTCGTCGCGCAAGGATGCGGCGGGTGCGATCCTCTACGCGGCGGAGACCGCAACGCAGCTGGCGCTCGATGCGATCCAAATCCTTGGCGGTAATGGTTATATCAACGACTATCCGACGGGACGCCTGCTACGCGATGCGAAGCTCTATGAGATCGGCGCGGGTACGAGCGAAATCCGGCGCTGGCTGATCGGGCGGGAGCTTTTTGAAGAGTCGAAGTGATCGCGGTTTCTGACGCGGTAAGCTCACTATGAGCAACGCGCTGATGATCTGGATATATGATTGGGTGCCCGACGGTCCGCGTGGTTATGTTCGTTACATTCGGCTGCGTTGGGCGTGCGAGAAGGCGGGGCTCGACTACGACGTCAAACCGGTTTCCTTCAAGGATCGCGGCCCGGATCATATTGCCAATCAGCCAATCGGACAGGGGCCGTTCCTGCAGGATGGCGACATCTCGATTTTCGAGAGCGGGCCTTGCCTGTTGCACCTCGCACGCAAGAGCGAGACGCTGATGCCGCGTGATCCGAAGGGCGAAGCCGAAGCGCTCGAATGGACAATCGCCGGGCTCAACACGATCGAGATGGTGTCCGTGCCCTGGTGGGTTATGGGGCTGTCAGGCACGAAGGACATTCCGCACGAGGATTGGATGGTATCGCGGCTGGGGCGCCTTCACGCTGTATTGCCCGTGCGTGAATGGATCGCCGCGATTCGCTTCACCGTTGCAGATATCATGATGTCGAATGTGCTACGGATGCCAAAGGTGCTGAACGCCACGCAGAAACTGCGGGCTCTTCGCGCGTATGTCGACGGGACGGTGGCGCTTCCTGCCTTCAAACAAGCCCACGCCAACCAAAAGGCACACTTCGCCAAAGCAGATGAATAGCGGCCGCCCACGGTCGCAAGGGAGGTACGAGCCCATGAAACGCTTCCTTGTCGCAGCCGTGCTGCTGATGCTCGCGGCGCCAGCGTGCGCGCAGACCCCGCAAACGGCGACCGATCCCGGCGCGCCGCTGAGCGGCTATCCGCGCAAGGCGCTTGGGGCGCCGACGCCGGCCGAGTTGAAGACGGCCACTTACGTGCGCGATGTCATCTACGGCCATCGCGACGGGATGGCGCTGACCTACGATGTGTTCAAGCCGAAAAAGGCGAACGGCGCCCTGGTGGTGAACATGGTCTCGGCGGGATGGAAATCGTCGTGGGGGCCGCCGCAGGAACGTCAGGCGCGGTATCAGTGGTTGATCGACAAGGGCTTTACGGTTGTTGCGCTGTATCATTCGTCGGCGCCGCGTTTTCAGGTGCCTGATGCAGTGACGGATGTCCGGCTTGGATTGCGCCACATCAAGCTGCACGCAAAAGAGTATGGTGCCGACCCCAAGCGGATCGGCGTGTGGGGCGCGAGCGCGGGCGGACACCTGTCGCTGGTTGCGGGCCTGATGGCGGATGACGGCGATCCCAAAGCGGCAAATCCGCTGGAGCGGTCAGACAATCGCGTGCGGGCCGTAGTTGCGTATTTCCCGCCCACCGATCTTGATACGTTGCTTGGCGACCGGGCCAAGTCGGGCGCGATCGCCTTCGATGACAGCCTGCGCGCCGCGAACTCGCCGATCCATTTTGTCGATGCGGGCGATCCCCCGACGCTGATCATTGCGGGCGATGCGGACAAGGGCGTGCCGGTTTCGCAATCGGAAACGCTGCACGCGGCGCTCGACAAGGCGGGCGTCGAGAACCAGCTCAAGATCATGCCGGGGGCAGACCACGACTTCTATGTGAAGGGCGATCCGGTGAAGACGGACGCCTATGCACTCGATGCGATGAACACGATGGTCGCGTGGTTCGAGCAGCACCTGAAATAGGCGCGATTTACCAGGGCCGGAACGAGTCCACTACCTTTTCGAGGCGGACCTTGTAGGCGGGATAGTCGGGGGTAAGGACATAGCACCCCGCCATCGAGATGCGCCCGGGAAGGACGTAGAAGCCGTAGCGCACGCTCACCTCCTTGGTGGCGTCGACCTTCATGCGGAATGTCGCCGTGTGGAAAAAAGTGTCGGCAAAGGGCGACATGTCGCTGCGTTCCAGCGTGATGTCCGCCAGCTTTTGGCCGAGTAGGTCTGCCCAGTCTGCGACAGTGAAAACGTGGCCATAGTCCGCGTTGACGTCGGCAAGCGAGGCCTTGTCCAGCGCCGCGAGATCACGAGTCTGGACGTTGCAGTTTACGACGGAGCCGGGCTCAGTCGCGGTTACCAGCTCATCCTTGTCGGGGCCGGTGACTGCCCACCCCTCGGGAAAATCGATCGACAGGCGGTCGCCGTGATAGAAAGCGCCGGTGAGCGTCAGCACGGCAAGCGTGGGCGCTGCGAACGTCGTGATCCAGTTGAAACGCACTTTGCTGATCTCCCCGACCTCAGGGAGCCTCGCCCAAATCCACGAACCCAGCAAGCGGGTTACCGGCGCAGGTGATCGCTCGCGGTCAGGCGTGCGGAGCTAGTTGGCTGCGACGATGTGATGGCCGCCCGGTATGTCGACGAACAGGTCGCGTTCACCTGGGAGGGCGAGGGGAACCAGTCCGATGGCGAGGAGGCCGAAGGCAGCGACGATGAAGCGTTTTGCGAGCATGGGAGGAGCTCGTTCTCTTTTACTGTTCCGTGGCCGGGGTTCTTCCCCAGTCTTCTGATGGACAACAGATGGCTTCGGTTCGCGTCTCAAGGAAGGCGCCTCGGAACAAGTTTTTTTGAGTCAAAAAAGACTTAACAGACAATGGTTTATGTTTTGTAAACGAAACGACAGTTGCCGTTAGGTCACACTTTGCGGATACGGCAAAGCCTCGGCGTCATCCCTCGGGTCATCCGGGTGATCATGCCGAAGCGGTCACGACCCATGTGTTTCCGGGCAGGGACACCGATCCGTCGCCGGCCTGGTGCGGGGTCAGGGCGGCCTCGATGGCGTCAATGATCGCCGGGAGTTTTGCCGGGCCGGCGTCACGTGCGACGCGGGAGGCCGGGCCGATGCGGACGGCGCCTTCGGCGGCGGACCGGGGCGAGCTGCCCAAGTACATGGGAGCGGTGAAACCCGCGAGAACGATGTCGCGGAAGCCGGCGTCGGTAAGGATCCCCGCGACGCGGTCGCGATCACCGAAGGCAAAGGGGCCGGGCGCGTGAGGGTCTGATTTGGGGGCCTCGCCAGCGAGCCTGCGGGCGGTCTGGGCCGGCAGGGCGGCCCAGGCGTTCTCGGCGGGCATCTGCCAGCAGACGAACGATAGGCGGCCTCCGGGGCGTAAAGCGCTGTGCAGGTGGCGGAACGCCGGAACGGGGGCGTCGAAGAACATCACGCCGAAGCGGGAAAACATCAGGTCGAATGGGCCGGGCAGGCTGGCGCTGGAGGCGTCCGCCTCCGTGAACGTAAGGTTGCGGAGGGCGGCGACGCGCGACCGGGCGACGGCGAGCATGGGGGCGGAGACGTCGACCCCGAGGACTTTGCCAGTCGTGCCTACGGAATTGGCGAGAGCGAGCGACGTGTCGCCACAGCCGCAACCGACATCGAGGACGTGTTCGCCCGGCATGGCGCGCGCGGCAGCCAGGGCAGCGTCGCCGAACGCGCGGATAAGCCTGTCGGTGCGTTCCTGTTCGGCCGCCCAGTGTTCGCCCACGGCGCCGTTCCAGTCTGCCACCTGCAACGTGTTGTCGCCGGCCATGTCATCCTCCTGTCACGCCTGCCAAAATACCCTGCGCAGGCGAACGCAGCGCGCCCTGCCAAGAATTGCCCGCAAGCTGTTGGCGGGGCCAGTTCCCAAGGCTATAGGGGCCGTCCAAACCCGATTCAGACCTTCCAGGAATACCACATGCCGGTCCAACGTACGTTCTCGATCATCAAGCCGGATGCAACGGCCCGCAACCTCACAGGCGCCGTCAACGCCGTGTTCGAGAAGTCCGGCCTGCGCATTGTTGCCCAGAAGCGCGTGCGCCTGACCCGCGCCCAGGCCGAAGGCTTCTATGGCGAGCACAAGGCGCGTGGCTTCTTCGGCGAGCTGGTTGATTTCATGACGTCCGGCCCGGTCGTCCTACAGGTTCTCGAAGGCGAGAATGCTGTCGCACATCACCGCGACGTGATGGGCGCGACAGACCCGGCCAAGGCCGCGGATGGCACCGTGCGCAAACTCTTCGCCCAGTCGATCGGCGAGAATTCCGTCCACGGTTCGGACTCGGAAGCTTCGGCCGAGCGCGAGATCGCCTTCTTCTTCCGCCTCGATGAAATCGTAGGTTAAGCCATCACCCGTCAGTTCCGCCCCGCACGTCCTTCAGAGCGCCAAGCGCTGGAGGATTTGCAGCGCCGTGCGTCGCTCAAATGGGACGCGGCGCGTCCCGAGCAGGTTCAGCATCCGCAGACGCTGACCCTGCCGGCCGCCGATCACATCGCGGCGGGACTGGTCATCGTGTTCGAGCACTGGGGCGAGGCGGCGGGTTTCGCCGTTGTCGTGCCGCGCGAGGATGGTCGCGCGGACATCGATGGCCCGTTTGTCGAGCCGGATCTCTGGCGGGGCGGTATCGGACGCAAGCTGGTGGAAGAGTGCGCGCAGTTTGCGATGGCGCTCGAGGCTGCGGAACTTGTTGCGGCGGCCAGCCCGCGCGCCGAACCTTTTTATGCAAAATGCGGATTCAAGGCGACAGGCACGGTCGACACGACTCACGGCCCGGTCGCCGTGATGTCGCGCAGCCTGACCTGATCGCCCGACTTGATCGTCTGACCGGATAGGATGTTTCACATGCGCATTTGCCTGGCTGCTGTTTCGGCTCTTGCCCTGGTCGCGTGTGGTGAGAAGACACCGGCGCCGGCTGCCGAAGTGACGCCAGCAGCTGCGTCGGCGGCCACGATCGCGATTGGCGAGCCCAACCCCAGTACGCCGGCGATTGTTCCGCCGGCGGCTGTGACCGCGTTGATCGCCGGGAAGTGGGTGTCGATTGACGATGCAAAATCATCGATCACGCTGACCGCTGACGGCCGGTGGACGGACAGCTATTTGGACGGCACGAAGGACGAGACGTATCCGTGGCGCGTGATCAACGGCGTTGAGGCGAAGGCGGCGTCGCCGACGAATGAGTTCACGCCGGAAGCGACCTATCTCGAAGTGAAGCGGACCGAAGCGACGTATTACTACGAGCTTGGCGGTATCGACGCCGAAAACCTCGACATGTTCTATGTCGGTCGTGGCAGCCGGCTGGCGTACACACGCGCGAAGTAGGTCTATCCGTCTCCGATCTCGACGTGGCGGCAAAAACGCATCAGTCTGCGGGCGGATGACGGAGAGGCGTGACATGACCGAGCTTGTGAAGATCAGCATCGCCAACGGCGTGATGGAAATTCTCTGGAACAGGCCGGACAAGAAGAACGCGCTGTCCAATGCGATGTATCGCGCGGCGACCGCTGCGCTGGCGCAAGCCATCGAGGACAAGTCGATTGCCGCCGTCATCCTGGGGTCGACCGGCGACAGTTTCACGTCGGGCAATGATCTGGGCGATTTCGCTGCAGCCGCGACCGGTGGCGAAGCAACAGCGGCGGGTGGCTTCATCGAGGCGATCGCGCAATTTCCCAAGCCCCTGATCGGCGCGGTGCCGGGTCTTGCGGTGGGCGTGGGCACGACAATGCTTTTGCATTGCGATCTCGTGTTTGTCGCCGACGATGCGAAGTTGACCACGCCGTTCGTGACTCTCGCGCTGGTGCCCGAGGCGTCGTCCTCGATGCTGCTGCCGGCGCGGATAGGATATGCGCGGTCGTTCGCGATGTTTGCCATGGGCGAACACCTGACGGGCAAGCAGGCGGCTGAGCTGGGCATGGCGAATGCGTCGATGGCGGCCAGCGAAGTTCTTGGCGCGGCGCGGTCGGCGGCGGCGATGCTGGCGAAGCGGCCGCTCGGCGCGGTGATGGCGACGAAGAAACTGATGCGGGACAGCGACACGATCCTGAAACAGCTGAGGGCCGAGGGCGCCGTTTTCGCGGAGCGGCTGCGGTCGGCTGAGGCGATGGAAGCGTTCACGGCTTTCCACGAGAAGCGTGCGCCGGATTTCAGCAAGCTGTAGGCATGGCGAAGCAATCTCGCACGTTGACGTGCGAGGTGGATGGTTCTTGACTATGGGTGAGATTTGGCGGCGGTCCGCGTGCATGCGTGTGGCCGTGTGCGTCTTTCGACGGACGCGTCCTGCGGGCGCTGCTCAGGATGAGTGCAAATGGTAAGAGCTTAAGTAGGGCGGCACCCATCAGCTCATGGTTAGCAGCGCGGCGAAGACACGCGTCCGTCGAACCATGCACAACGAGCGCACGTTAGTTGATGTCATAACGCTCGCGTAAGTCATCGGTATAGGCGTCGACGACACGGTTCATGTAGCGGATGACTTGAGCGTAGCTGTGTATGCGCTGGCACGTGTCGCGCTAGAGTGTTGACGGGGCGATAGCGTGGAGTTGCATCACGCGGAGATCCCAGCCGAGGGGGCGATAGGCCTGGCGCCATAGGGCGAAGTCGAGGCGGGTTTCGGCAAAGGCGACAAGAAGCGCGACATGATCGCGGAGGGGTTTGCTGGCCGTTCCCGCACGCATGGCTCTGCCGCCATTGGTCATCATGAGGATGACCAACTTCCAGAATCTGGCGAGGACGGCCAGCAGGACTGGGGCGTCTCGCAGCAGCCACAGAGGGAAGCTCCTGCGTTTCATGGGCGCGATTGTACGTGCGCTGGAGGGTCGTACAATTTGGACAACGCCAATCCGCCGATTGTTTCGGGCTGGTGGTTGAGATTGCAGCGGAGAGCTTTTTTCCCCCGGGTCTGCACCGAGGCTTTCCAACAAAAGGGGGTGTAACTCGCGCGGTACGCTTAGGCAGCGCTCAGCAGCATCGCGCCCTGTATCAGGTAGACGGCGCCGGTGGCGGTGACGATGTATTTTGTCCACGCGCGGAAGTTCGCGTCGGTCATGCGGTCGAGGACTTTGCCGCCGGCCCATGTTCCGAAGAGCGACAGCGGGATCACCGCTGCGAGGACCCAGAGCGGCGGGAAGCCGGTTTCAGCCGAGGCGCCGACCCTTGACAGCATGTCGATCAACGGAAAGCCCCAGAAGGCAATCTTCACGGCATGGGCCATGACTTGTGTCGCGGCTTTGGTGGCAACGACTGTCTGTCGAGGCAGGAGCGTCTTCACGAAGAACAAGTCGAGCAGCGGACCCGCCACGCCAGCGATGGTGTTGAGTGTCTGGACGAGGAAGCCGCAAAGCTCGGCCTGGATCGGGCGGCTGGCGTCGATGGTGACCCAGCTTTTCGGAATCCAGACGAGGAATGCCGTCATGCCGAGCATGATGAAGACCAGCGGCTGAGTGGGACGCCACTGGATGAGGGCGATGAGCATCAATGCGCCGCCGATTCCGATTGCGTAGCGGGCGGTAATTTTCCACGCGATGTGGCGCCGCAGCAGGAAGGCGCGCGACGCATTCGAAATGATCTGGATGAAGCCGTGCAGCACCATGGCGGAGGCGACGGGCAGATAAGTGGTGAGCACGCCCATCAGGATGAGCCCGCCCGCCATGCCGAACACGCCGGAGATCGTGGCGGTCACAAGGGCCGCGACGAGGATGGTTCCGATGATCGCTGGGGACATTCAGGCAGACCCGGAGCGGTTTTCGCTGGCTGTTGCCTAGCCCGAGTGGCGCGCCGTGAACAGGTTGCCGCCAAAAGTGGTGCCTGGCGTGGAGTTGTGTCGGTCGCTCTTGCGTATCGCTGCGGCGCTGATCAAGCTGGGTGAGTCGGAAGGGAGACTATCCATGATCCACATCCGGACAGCCCAGCGCATGGACGCCGCCGCGATTGCGTGCGTGCACGCGACGACCTGGAAAGAAGCCTATCGCGGGCTGCTTGATAGTCAGTATCTCGACAACATGGCGGAGCGGCGGCTGACGTCGCGGTGGCACACGCATCTCGACCGGCGGGAACAGGATCTCGACGAGGAAGTGCTGGTCGCGCTGGCCGGGCGCGAGGTCGTGGGGTTCGCCGCAGTTAGCGCCTCGCGCGAGGCGTTCGCGCCGTGGGAAGCCGAGATCACGATGGTCTATGTGCTGAAGGAGCATCGTGGGTCGGGGATTGGGCGCGGGCTGATGAAGGCGTCGGCCGATCATTGCATCCGGCGCGGGCTGTTCTCCGGGGGGCTGTGGGTGCTGCGCGACAATGGCGCCGGGCGGGATTTCTACGAAGCGCTCAACGGCGAGCCGACGGGGCGCAAGGCCGACAGCGTCGGCGGGCAGATCGTGCAGCTGGCAGGATACTGGTGGCGCGATCTTGCGGATCTTGCCGAGCGACAGGTGTCCGTGATCCTGCCCGGACGCTATTGAGCGCAAGCGCTGGCCCGCGAACAAATCGTGCCGATAGTTTGATCTGGCGCAATTGACATAGGGTCTCTTCAAAATGTGCGGCGTCGGGAACTGAAAGCACCGGTTCAGCCCATTGCCTTGCTTCGGGAGCGGGGATACCCACGCTGCACCAAAAGGTGAAAACCGGACGGCTGCGAACCCGACGGGCAGGGGCCTGAATGACGGGACGTGGCGCTGAACCGTGCGGCGAGAAATCAGGAGCCCCCACCCATGAATTTTGAATTCTCTGACAAGACCAAGGACTATGTCCGCCGCGTCTCCGACTTCATGGACAAGCACATCTATCCGAACGTCGCGACGTTCGAGAAACAACACGCGGAAGGCGACCGCTGGGTCACGCCGCAGATTGTGCACGACCTCAAGGCGCTGGCGAAGAAAGAGGGTCTGTGGAACCTCTTTATGCCGCCGAGCGACCATGACGATGACGAGTTTCACGGCGCTGGTCTCACCAACATGGAATATGCGCCGCTGTCCGAAATCATGGGCCGCGTGAGCTTTGCTTCGGAAGTGTTCAACTGCTCGGCGCCGGACACGGGGAACATGGAGGTGTTCCACCGCTACGGCACCAAGGCGCAGAAGCAGAAGTGGCTGAAGCCGCTTATGAACGGCGAGATCCGTTCGGCCTTCCTCATGACCGAGCCGCAAGTCGCGTCCTCAGACGCGACGAACATCGAGACGCGCATCGAGAACAAGGGCGATCATTACCTGATCAACGGCCGCAAATGGTGGTCGTCGGGCATGGGCGACTCTCACTGTAAAATCATGATCGTCATGGGCAAGACGGATCCGGGCGCAGCCAAGCACCAGCAACAGTCCCAGATCCTTGTCCCAGCCGACGCACCGGGCGTGAAAATTCTGCGCATGTTGCCCGTGTTTGGCTATGACGACGCGCCGCACGGTCATGCCGAAGTTCTGCTCGAGAACGTCAAAGTTCCGATTGAGAACATGATCCTTGGCGAAGGCCGTGGCTTTGAGATCGCGCAAGGCCGTCTCGGACCGGGCCGCATCCACCACTGCATGCGCACCATCGGCGCGGCCGAAGTGGCGCTCGAGAAGATGTGCAAACGCCTGCTGACCCGCACGGCCTTCGGCAAGAAGGTCGCCGAGCAATCGGTTTGGGAACAGCGCATCGGCGAAGCTCGTACCGATATTGAAATGTGCCGCCTGCTGACACTGAAGGCCGCGTACATGATGGACACGGTCGGCAACAAGGTGGCCGCGAACGAGATCGCCATGATCAAGGTCGCAGCCCCGCGCATCGCCTGCAGGATCATCGACGACGCGATCCAGGCCCATGGCGGTGGCGGCGTGACCAGCGATTTCGGTCTCGCCCGCTCCTACGCCTCGATCCGTACGCTGCGTCTCGCGGACGGTCCGGATGAAGTGCACTGCCGTGCGATCGCGCGGAACGAGTTCAAGAAATACCGTGACAATGCCTATGCGGCGGAAGTTGCGGCCGAGAAGTACACGGAAGTGGTTGGCTCGCGCTGATCGCACTGCACCATCCAGTTCAAACTGGTAGAAACGTCTTGGCCCCGATGCAGGCGCATGCTTGCATCGGGGCTTGTTGTTTTCGGGCTGAGGCTTTTGGGGTATTGCACATGAAGGCGATGTGGCTGGGACTGGCGATGCTGGGGGCGGGTCTGACGTCCGCGGCGCCTGCATTTGCTCAGGATGACGAGATGGTCGTCGTCACGGGGTCGATGATACAGAGTGACGAAGAATACACGAGCGCGTTCGGAGCGATCCCCTACATCTCGATCAAGGTGCCGGCGGATTTCGTGATCTTCACGGTCGACCTGGAGAGCGCGACCAAGAGCATTACCGAACGCGACAAGGAACTGGAGAACAGTTTCAAGCAGTTGGCGCAGCGTGTGTCGCGGTCGCAGGGTGTGACGCTGGAAGTCGGGCAGCCAGGGCGTTCGTCGGCCGTGGAGACGACAGCGGCGAAGGAAGGCATCGAGAACCGGGGTGAGCGGTCCGCCATTCCGCTGGTGCTGAAGTTCGCGGTGAAGCCCGAGGAGAAATTCCCGGCAGTGCGCGCGCGGGCGGAGGCCTTTATCGTGTCGATCGAGGTACGCGGCCGCACGGAGGCGACGGCTGGCGACCAGCAGTATATCGGCGTCAACGATCCGGCGAAGCACCGCGAGGACCTGATGCGTAAGATCGCGGCGGACATTCGCCTGCTGACTGACATCTTCACGCCGCAGGGCCAGCCCGCGCCAGGGATCTCGCTGACGGGTCTGGCGAACCGGGTGAAGTCGCGGCCGGTGGGTGCGCTCGAGCTGGAGATGTACGTGCCTTACGATGTGGTGCTGGGTCCGCCAGGGCCGCCGCGCCGCTGATGCAATCGAAACAAACGGGGAGGCACTCGATGAAACGCATTCTGGTTCTGGCGGCAGTGTTCGTCGCGATGACCCTGCCGGCGAACGCGCAGCAGATCGTGGCGCAGAGCAATTATGTGAACCGCAACGCCGCGCAGCAATTGCCGCAGATCTCGATCACGGTGCGGGCGGATTTCGTGCTGTTCAGCGTGCGCTATTCGACGGCGACGCGGGCGGTGGATACGCGCGACACGGAGCTGACCAAGATGTTCCAGACCGTGACGCAGCGCGTGCAGCGGAACAATGAGGGGATCAGCATCGAGGTCGGGCAACCGGGCAATTCCGCCGCGCTGGAGACGGCGACGATGAAGGAGGTGATCGTGCGGACGCAGAACGACCAGTCCTATATCGACCTCGTGATCAAGGCGGACGTCCGGGACAAGGACACGTTCCAGACCATTCGTGCGCGGGTCGAGAAATTCGTCGCGGATACGCCGCTGACGGGGCGGGTGGAGCCGGTGATCGGGTCGAGCCAGTTCCTCGGCATCACCGATCCCAAGAAGCATCGCGATACGCTGGTGAAGGCTATCGCCGAGGACGTGAAGCTGATGCAGGCGTCGTTCACGGGGCCGGTTCAGGTGTCGATGACGGGCATGGAGCAGCGGACGGTGACGCGGCCGACAGGGCCGCTGGACCTCGAAATCTACATTCCCTATGCGATGAACGTGAAATCGGGCGCGAGCGAGTGAGCGTCCTTGCCGTCGGACAGGCCCCAAGATAAGCGCGGGGGATGATTTCCCCGCGCCTCGCCCGACGCATCGCCCAGATCCACAAATGGCTGGGCCTGATCGTGTTCGCCCAGCTGATGGTGTGGACGGCCACGGGGTTGTTCTTCGTGTCCATGCACATGACGGATGTGCGGGCTGAGAGCCTCGTGCATCCGCCGGGTCACGCGGCGCCGGTCGATCTTCGCAAGGTGAAATTCAGTTCCGCAGACGCGCTGAAGGCGGTGGCCGAAGATGCGCCGACCGAAGTGACGCTGAAGGCTCTGGCAGGCGCGCCTGTCTATGAGGTGCGCGGGGCGATCGGGACGTTCCTGGTCTCGGCGGAGACAGGCGAGCATATCGTTGTCGACGAAGAGTTGGCGCGATCAATCGCGCGCGCCACATGGGTCAGCGATGCGGCGATCGAGCATGTGGAGGAGTTGGAAGCGGCTCCACGCGAGTCCTCGGTCAAGGGAGACGTGTGGGCCTTTCATTTCGCCGGTGACGGCAAGCCGATGCTGTATGTTTCGTCCGTGAATGGCAGGGTCAGCGCGCCGCGCACGGACCTGTGGCGCACCTACGATTTTCTCTATGGCCTGCATATGATGGACTACGCAGACCATGAGAACTACTCGACGCCATGGATGGTGGCGCTGGCTGTTCTGGCGCTGTCAGCAACGTTGTTTGGCGTGGCGCTGCTGGTGCATCGCTTCACGCGCGGACTTATCAGGAAGGATGCAGGATGACGGAGCGTCATGAGCCCCAAGACGTCTCTGGCCAGTCCTTCGCCGATGGCGAGCGGATTGCGAAATACCTGGCGAGCGCTGGCGTCGCCTCGCGGCGCGATGTCGAGCGGCTGATCACCGACGGCCGCGTGAGTGTGGACGGCAAGGTGCTGGACACGCCGGCGTTCAAGGTGACGGGGCGCGAGAAAATCCTGGTCGACGGCAAGCCGATTGCGCGCCCCGAGCGGGCACGGCTGTGGCGCTATCACAAGCCGGAAGGGTTGGTGACGACGAACAAGGATCCCGAAGGGCGGCCGACGATCTTTGGCGGCATGCCGCAGGATATGCCGCGCGTTGTGACCGTCGGGCGTCTCGACCTCAACACCGAGGGCTTGCTGCTGCTGACCAATGATGGCGAGCTGGCGCGTGCGCTGGAGCTGCCATCGACGGGGCTGCAGCGGACTTATCGTGCGCGGGCGTATGGGCGGATCGAGCAGAAGGAGCTCGACAAGCTGCGCGAGGGCATCGTGCACGAGGGCATCGAATACAAATCGATCATCGCGCGGCTGGATCGGCAGACGGCGTCGAATTGCTGGATCGATGTGACGTTGACCGAGGGAAAAAACCGCGAGGTGCGTCGCGCGCTGGAGAGCCTCGGGCTCAAGGTAAATCGGCTGATCCGCGTGTCGTATGGCCCGTTCAAGCTCGATGATCTCGGGCCGGGCGCGATCGAGGAAGTCGAGGCGGCGGAAATTCTTGCGGAGTTCGGCAATTACATTTCCGACAAGCGGAAGCCGAAGCCATTTGCGCGTAAGGCGTCGCCGCCGCGCGCCAAGGTAAGCCATGCCAAGCCGATCCATGCGAAGCAGGTGTTGAAGGTCGCGCCCGTCGAGCGTGATCCAAGAGCGGTTCGCAAGGGGCTGGATGCATTCGTCGACAAGCGTCCGGACAAGCGAGGGTCTGGCGGCGCCAAGCGGGCGCGACCGACAGCGCCGGGCGTGCGGCCGACTGGCGGACGGCCAATTAGCGGAAGGCCTGGGGCCGGCAGACCATTTGGCGGCAAGCCAGGCGGAAGCAGGCCAGGTGGAGCGAAACCTTCGCGCGGTCCGCGTACGCCGCGCTAGGTAAACGGGGAGAGAGACGATGAAGCTGCACTTTGCGACGATGGCGCCGAACCCGGACCGGGTGCGTTTTTTCCTGCAGGAGAAGGGCGTCTGGGATAACATCGACAAGGCCGAGGTCAGCATCATGAAGGGCGAGCACAAGCAGCCCGGCTATCGTGCGATCAGCCCGATGGCGCAGGTGCCGACACTGGAGCTCGATGACGGCACGGGGCTGACCGAGAGCCGCGCGATCTGCGGGTATTTCGAGGCGCTGTATCCCGAGCCGAACCTGATGGGCGTCACGCCGCTCGAGAAGGCGTTGATCGAGATGTGGGACCGGCGCGTGGAGCTGACGTATTTCATGCAGATCGCGGGCTGGTTCCGCAATTCGCATCCGGCGATGGCCGAACTCGAGAAGCCGCAGATCCCCGAATGGGCGGCGGTGTGTGAGGCGCGCGCGCGCAAGGTGGCGGGGTTCTTTGATCAGCGTCTGGGGGAGTCGGCGTTCGTGGCGGGCGACCGATTCACGATTGCTGACATCACGCTGCACGTGACGCTGGGCTTTGGGCGGCTGGTAAAGTTCAAGCCGTGGGAAGGGCACGCCAATCTTGCGGCGTGGCGCGAGCGGATGAACGCGCGGCCGGGCTTGAAGTAGATCAGTCATCACGTCGCGTGCTTCGTCTGTCTGCTACGATGTGGATGCTGATCTGAGGCTCGCCAAGCTCGTCGGTCGTTTAGCCTACGTTGACGTGGATGACGAAGTTATCAGCGTTGGGAAACGTACCAAGGGCTTTGTTGCGCGTTTCTTGGTCGATGCGTTGGCGTTCGACAACGCCAAGCTGCCTTGCTTTTGGCAGTGGTGGTTGCGGATTGCTCGGAGTGCGTGGCCGCTCGCGGATACCTGCTTCGGACCTGGCGATCTCGTAGCGAAGCTTTGCGATGTCGCTATAGAGCGCCAACTTCCTGTCGTCGTCGGGTCCGTGGATTCGTTCGAGCAGGAGGCGCCGGACGTCTGCAGCCATGCGTTGTAGCTGGGCCCTGCGGTCCGCCAGTTCGCGTTCAATCGGTTCCATGGGACCTCCGTTGGGCGGGAGGCGACAGACGGGACAGGGATGAAGCGTTCGGTTTGGCGTGGGTCGCTATCTGGATCAATCGACTGGCAGGGGCGGAGGGACTCGAACCCACGACACCCGGTTTTGGAGACCGGTACTCTACCAACTGAGCTACACCCCTGTAGTCGAGGGGAGGCCAATACGCGATCCCGAGGGCCGTTTCAAGGCGGGGCATGACAAGGCCTCCCGAGGCCGCTAGGGACAAGGTAAATCACCTTCCCGGAAGCCGTTAATGTCTGCATCTGTCCTGATCGAAACCGGCCAATGGGCCGGCTGGCGCACCTGGCCGCACGACACGTTCGAGAGCGGGGTGGGCCCGTTTTATTACCGCAGGGACGAGGCCGGAAAAGTGGTCTGCCGGTTCATCGCGGAACCTCGCCACATGAATGGCGGCGGGTTCATGCATGGGGGATGCTTTCTGACCTTTGCCGACTATTCCTGCTTTGCCATCGCCGAGGAACACACGCAGGGGCCGAGCGTGACGGTGAACCTGTCGGGCGACTTCCTGTCGTCGGCAAGCGCGGGTGACGTGATGGAAGCGACCGGCGAGGTGACACGTGCGGGCGGCCGGCTGATCTACGTGCGGGGCATCATCACGGCGAACGGCAAGCCAGCGCTGAGCTTCACGTCGGTGATCACGCGGATCAAGCGCGAGAGCGGCGGCAAGGCCGCGAGCTAGGCTCTCAGGGCGTCCAGCGGGCGAAGAGGCCGGTGGGGAGGATGGAGTCGCGGGCGGACGTCTCGCGGATCGCCATCTCGCCACAAACGGTCTTGCCTGCAGGCATGGCGCCGGCGAGGGACTGGCCGACGGCGGCGTAGCTGAGGCGGACGGCGTAGACGGTGGCGATGACGAAGAGCGGGCGGTCGCCGAGCAGCGTGCGGACGTGCTCGAGCAGTTTCGGGAAATCGGTTTCGAAGCGCCAGGTTTCGTTCTTGGGGCCGCGTCCGAATTTCGGCGGGTCGAGGACGATGGCGTCGTATTTCGAACCGCGGCGGATTTCGCGTTCCACGAACTTCATCGCGTCGTCGGTGATCCAGCGGATCGGCGCGCCTTCGAGGCCGGACATCGCGGCGTTCTCGCGACCCTGTGCGATTGATTTGGGGCTGGCATCAAGGTGCACGACCTCGGCACCTGCCTTCGCGAGCGCGAGCGACATCATGCCGGTGTAGCCGAAGAGGTTCAGCGCCTTGATCGGGCGTTTGGCGGCGGCAACCTGCTCCATCGACCAGCGCCAGTGAACCGAGTGCTCGGGGAAGACGCCCATGTGGCGGAAGGCGGCAAGGCGGGCGTTGAGTTTCAATCCGTTCCACGCGATGGGCCATTCGTCGGCGGGGGGCTTGCCGGTGAAGGACCAGGCGCCGCGTTCGTCGTCATCGTCTTTCGTAGGGGCGAAGGTGGCGTCGACTTGCCACGTACCGACGGGCGCGTTGGGCTTCCACAGCGCCTGCGGATCGGGACGATTGACGCGCACCTTGCCGAAGCGCTCGAGCTTGCGCATGTCGCCCGAGTCGATGAGCTGGTAGTCGGACCAGTCGTCGCTTGTGAGCAGGTGGAAGTCGGACGCGCTCATCGGTTGGCGCCTTTGTATCCGGCGGCACGCCAGGCTTCATAGATCATCACGCTGGCGGCGGAGGCGAGGTTGAGGCTGTCGGCCTTGCCCATCATGGGGATGCGCACGAGTTGGTCGCACGCAACTTCGACGTCGGCAGGCAGGCCGGATTGCTCATTGCCCATGAGGATGCAGGTTCGTTCGCCGAACTCGGCTTTGTCATGCGCGTGCGTCCCGTGCATCGAGGCGGCGATGATACGGACGGTGTTGGCGGTAGTCCATTGTTTGAAGTCTTCGAACGTGGCGGTCGCGATGGCGATCGCGAAGAGCGAGCCCATACTGGCGCGGACGGCCTCGACGCTGAACTGGTCGCAGGTCTGGCCGATGAGGATGACGCCGTCGCAACCCGCAGCGTCGGCTGTGCGGATCACTGTGCCGAGATTGCCGGGGTCGCGGATTTCGTAGAGGGCGAGAAAGCGGCGCGGGCCGGCGGTGGGAAGATCCGCGAGAGCGGTGATGCGCTGTTTGAAGGCGGAGATGACCGCTTGCGGATTGTCCTTGCGCGAGAGCGTGACGAGGATTTTCTCGGTGCCAGTGAGGACGCGGGCGCCGGCGCGCTCCATGCGCTGCAGAAGATCGAGCGTCTGCGGGCGTTCGAGGGCGGCCTGGCTGGCGAAGGCATAGGCGGGCGACCAACCGTTTGCGAGGGCTTCCTCGGCGTGGCGGGCGCCTTCGGAGAGGAAGAGGCCGGTTTCGACACGCTCCCGCTTGCGGTCGAGCGAACGCAGCAGCTTCACCGTGTCATTGGCGGTGGAGGAGATGTGTTCGAATAGGGGGCGTTCCGACATCTTCAGGCTTTCGACTTGTGGGCGAGGGCGTGGGCCTGGCCCTCCCAGTTTCCCTTGCCGTCGAATTTGATGACGCGGATTTCGCGGAACGCCGACTGATCGTCAAGGCAGCGGTAGTTAACGCTGTAACCATCGGGGTTCGAGCGGGGGACGTAAAACGATTTCACCCCGCAGGAGCTGCAGAACAGGTGTTTCGCAACCCCGGTGTTGAATGTGTAGGTGGTGATCTGGTCCTGGCCGGCGGTGAGGCGGAAGCGGGCGGCGGGGACGATGATGTGCAGGAAGCCGGTGCGGGCGCACATGGAGCAGTTGCAGTCGTCGACCTCCAGCACGTCGGGAAGGAGCGTTTCGAAACGGACTGCGCCGCAGTGACAGCCGCCTGCGTGCCAGGTCATGGGATCGGTCATGGAAAGCTTCCTGTCGGCTAGCGGCAGGAGCGCACAATACCAGACAGCTTGTCGCGGTCGAGGTTCATCGTGATCAGGCTGAAGCCCTGTCCCGATGCGCCGTCCGGTTCGGAGGTGACCAGCTGGAAGCGCGCGGCGCCGGCCAGCACATCGAGGAAACGGGGCGTCAGGTCGATGGTGAGCGCGACGTGGCCGCGTTCAGTGAGCTTGGGCGGCTCGATCATTTCGTAGGGCTGCAGCGCAATGCTGCGCACGTCAGCGAAACCATCGGAGGTCTGCGAGTCCATCTGCCAGACGGCGGTGACGCCCTTGGCGGCGAGGTCGACGATCTTCTGGCCATCGATGGGGCCGTTGGCGCGGTTCACATCGTGAACGAGCCAGAGATAGAGGCGCGGGGCATTTGTGCGGTTGCAGTAGATCTCGACCTTGTCGCGGCGCCACTGGTCGCCGTGGAGATACTGCAGGAAGAATTGCCCCTGCGCGTCGGTCTGGAACTCCCAGGACTCGGTGCGAAACTCGTAGATGATGCGGTATTCGCGCAGCTTGTCCTCGGGCAGCGTGTTGATGGTCTCTGGGCCGGCGCGCGACATCTCGGTTAGGAAGATCGGGTCGACGCCCATCGAGCGGACGTATTCGACGACGACGCCGTTCGCGACCTGCATCATTGTGAGGGCTTCGGTGAGGTCGGGGCAGTAGTTGACGCCGGGCATCGCGACCCACGGATACGACTTAAGCGCCTTGCGCTTGTCGACGCAGTTCATGCTGACCTGGTGGACGGCGAAGATGGAGCCGGGCTTCACTTCGCGCTTTACTCCGCCGAGGAACGCGAGCGAGCAGGCTGAAACGCAATGGCCGGGATAGACGCGGCTGTTGAAGTCGAGGTCGATCAGGTTGACCTGGGCAGGATCGCGGGCGTTACGAGCGACGCCGGTGTTGAGTTCTGCCTTGCGGACGATCTTGCCCACTTCCATCCCGGCGCTGAGATCGCCGCCGAGGGAGTTGAAGAAGATCATGCGGTCACGCGTCGGCTGGTCGCTTCGGGCGAGGAAGGATTTGAGGGCGGCGGGTGTATCGGGGGTGAAATCGCCATCGGCGAAAATGGCGGGCTGGTCGCCATAGATGACGCCCCAGTCGAAAGTCATTGGCTTGCCGGAATTATCGGCATGCGCCGGCAGGGTTGCAAAGCCCCACGCGACCAGGATGCCGAGCATCCGCGCCAATTTGCCTATACGGCGGCGCATCGCCGTCGCCTCCCGATTCGAACGCCTCACATCTACCCGAGCCGTTGGGGTGGGCAATAAGCGTACCGCATTACAACTGGCTTAAGAGGTGTCGAAAGCGAGCGCCAGAAGGGCGTCGGCCGCCAGCGAGGCCGGGATCTTGCCGGATGCGACATCCTGTCGGATGCCGGCGAGGCGGGCGGCGACTTCCGAGCGGGCGAGGAACCGGTCGGTCAGCCCGTCCTGGATCAGGGCATCAAGCCAGCGCACCTGCTGGCCGGCGCGGCGGCGAAGACGGGAGCCGGAGGTCTCGGTTTTCCTGCGGTGGATCTCGATGGCGGCCCAGAGTTCCTCAAGCCCCATGCCGGAATATCCGGAAACCGTGTGCACCGGCGGCGACCAGTCGGGGTCGATCTGCTCCATGATGTGGAGGGCGATTTCGTAGGCGCCGGCGGCGCGCTTGGCGGCATGCTCGTCGATGTCGGACTTGTTGACGGCGATGAGGTCGGCCACCTCCAGCACGCCCTTCTTGATGCCCTGCAGTTCGTCGCCCGCATTGGGCAGCATCAGGACGAGGAAGAAGTCGACCATGTCGGCGACGACCGTCTCGGACTGTCCCACGCCGACTGTCTCAACCAGGATCACATCGTAGCCGGCCGCTTCGCAGACCAGCATGGTTTCGCGCGTCTTGCGGGAGACGCCGCCGAGCGTGTCGCCTGCGGGCGAGGGGCGGATGAAGGCGTTGTCGTCAGCGGCCAGTTTGGCCATGCGCGTCTTGTCGCCGAGGATCGATCCGCCGGAGCGACGCGAGGTCGGGTCGACCGCGAGGACGGCGACGCGCAAGCCGCGCGCGGTGAGCATCGTGCCGAAGCTTTCGATGAAGGTGGACTTGCCTACGCCCGGGACGCCCGTGATGCCGATGCGCTGTGCGCCGCCGGTGTGGGGCATGATCTCGGACAGCAGCGCGCGGGCCTGCGCCTGGTGATCCGGGCGGCGGGACTCGATCAGCGTGATGGCGCGGCCGAGACCGGCGCGGGTGGAGAGGTCGGTGGGCACGGGTATTTGCTCGTGTTGCAGGAAGGGTGGTTCCTACGGTGTGGTGGGAATGGACTCAAGGGACTCGCTATGACCGCGAAAGCGGACCACGTCGGGCGAGATAAGCATGTTGATCTCCCGCTTCCTGCTCGGTGAAGGGGATATCGCTGACGCCAGGAACGCGCTTCCAGACACCTAGACCTTCGGCGTCGTAATGTTCTTGCATGGCATCTTCGTGAGAGCTCGCATGGTATGCTCGGACAAACATGGCGTTGGGATGGATCTGCACCAGTAGACGATCTAGCGCCTCGCCAGCCTGCCAACACATTACGGCGGTTTCGCCCGGTTCGCGCCTAGCCTCGTAGAGCAGATAGGCCATAGCTGCCGTGTCGAACTACATCGTCCGCGACAGGACTTGCCGCGCGTCATAGGCGTCGGGGTCGGCGGGTTTCGGGCCTTTTCCCATCAGGATTTCGAGGGTCGATTCGTACTGGCGGCTGTCGCTGCCGATGTTGAAGCCGAGTCCCAGGCCAAGCCCTCCGCCGTGCGAGCCGCTGAAGCCGCCGATACCGACGGTCGGGCCGCTGGGCGTGTAGCTGCCGTCGGCGAGGTAGGTGTTGCGGGTGACGACGGTGAACCACTCATAGCCATTCTGCGTGGTGAGCTCGGCGGCGCGGCGGAGGGCCATGTCTTC
>CANJXY010000036.1 GCA_947478925.1 Hyphomonadaceae bacterium
GCTGGAGGCCTTCTTCGTCGGCCGGGCGTGGTCGTCCATGTACCGTTTGAACAGGTCCGACATCAGCGGCGCGCGGCGCATCTCCTGCCGCGCAAGGCTTGGATCGCCGCCCAGCCGCACGATGGCGTGCCAGTCGCCGGCGATCCTGCGGGCGGCCTCGGCCTTCAGCGCTGGCCATTCGCCGATCTTCGGCTCGCGGACAGTCCCGCTGCGACCGCCGCCGACGCGATAACGGAAGTAGTACGACTTCCGACCTGTCGGGGTGACGATGAGCCGAAAGCCGGGGATCTGGGTGTCGGCGATGACGATCTTCTTGTCGCCGGCCGCGGCGTCGTCAGCGACCGTCTGCGTGATCTTGCGGGGAGAACCAACCATGATCTGCCTTCCACCTGCCTTCCACACTACGCGAAACAGGAAGAATCTAGGCGAATCCGAGAAATGCAGAAACCCCTTATTCCATCGATATTTTCTGCATCTACGCGAAGCGTGACGAAGGCAGGAGAAAGCTAAACCCCAAGACTTTTAATCAGCGGGTCGCAGGTTCGATTCCTGCCCGGCTCACCAAGAACTTCGGACAATGAAGTTGGATCGCGCGCAACTGCGCAGCGATCCTTCTTTGTCTGCGTCTCCTCAAGTCCACCGGTCCACAAGGCGACGATCACAGGTCAGCGCCTTAGTTGTTGCTGCTCTGCGCCGCCTGGGCGAGGCGGGCCGGTTTGTCGAGGGTGAGTATACCCAGTCCGTAGATTGGATCCCGCCCGGGGGCGCCGGCGTCTTCGGCGAACTCGGTGAGCAGGCTGTCAATCGACCTGTTGGTATGGCGTCTCTGCTCGCCGGCAATCATCGCCGTTACATGGGGCGCGGCGTAGGAGGTGCCCACAAGTTCGCCGCCCTTTGCGGTAGACGAGACCTCGAAGCCTAACGCGGCGATGTCCACTTGCGGCCCTCGACCTGAGTAGAGATAGGGCTTGCCGCTGCTATCGACCGCGGACACGCCTACCACGCCGTCATAGGCGGCAGGAAAGGCGGGCGGCGCGGCTGGGCCTTCATTGCCCACGGCTGCAACGACGATCATCCCAGATTTGAGCGATTGCGAAACAGCTCTCTGCAGCGCCGGATGATCCGGGCCAGCGAGGCTGAGGTTTACGACGCCGACATGACCCGTGACGAGGCGGTCGAACGCGAATACCAGCGCAGCGACGTCGGCAGCTCCCTTGCCGGTCTGTCCGCCCATCACATCGAGCAACATCAGCCGGTCAGGCTCGGCGCTGTAGGCATTGGCCAGGTCCCGGAGAAGGATCCCGGCGACAGCATCGCCATGGCCCGCGAGCGCGGGCTTGTCGATCAAGCGCTCAACCTTCCATCCATTGATTGTTTCGATGGAGAAACCGTCGATAACCCCAACCGACATGGTTTTGTTTTTCTCGCGCTTCTGAGCAGGAACGAACATGGTCGGCATCGGGGCAGGGGTGCCTTGCTGCCTGCCTTCCGGCTCGATCGGCGGCTTGCCCGTGGCGCTGTAAAGGTAATTGTAACCTGAAGCCGAGGCGGGCTCACGCGCGCGCAGCAGCTCAAGCGCCTGGTTCGAGGTGACGCCTTCTGGGCGGCGCAGGCGGGCCACCACGGCACCGATGGATTCCAGGGGCCGTTGCTCGATGACGCCAAAACCCAGCGACTGGGCGCGGCTCACCAATCCAGCGTCGTCCGACATGACGACCAGCTCGCCCTCGCGATAGGGGTTTCCAGTCTCGTCGTTCTCAACCGGTATAATCCCAAATTTCTGGTCGCGACCGCTGCCCTTGCTGTTCCCGTCGTCGCCATCGTCATCATCGTCGCCGTCCTCCCCATTGCCGCTTCCACCGGAACCGGAGTTCGAACCGGAAGAGTCGTCCCCGCTGCCGCCGCTGGAGCCTGAGGATCCATCGCCACCGCTGCCGCTGGAGCCGGAATTTGAACCCGAAAGGAGTTCGCCACTGCCGCTACTGCCGTCGGAGCCTCCGCCGCTATCGCCGGATCCTGATCCGGACTCTGTGGACCCAGACGAGTTGCTGCCGCCATCGCCGCTTCCTGCGGGGGTCTTCGTCGGCAAACCGCCGCTCGTATCTAGGGACGCCAGCTCGACCTTCGTGTCGCTGCTGCTACGGCTAACGTCCTTGTCGCTGGACTTGCCTGTGTCGCGGCTGTTGCGATCACCGCTATCCTTCTTGTCACGCTCGGATGCTCTGTCAGCAACCTCTGCAGCGCGCTCGGCAGCCTTGGCGGCGCGCTCGGCGGCCTTCTCAGCGCGATCAATGGCTTCCTCTTCCGGGGGCTTGGCAAGTGCCTGCCCGGATAGCGCCAGGGCAAGCCCCGCCACTGCAATAAGAGTTAACCACCGCGACTTCATTACACATAACAATACACTTTTTACCGCCTCGTTGCGAACCGAATATTTCATCCTGCTGTGAGAATATCCGCGAGTTTGGGGCGTTGTCTGGACAAGAACAGCATGGGCGAGGGTGACAACAGGTTCAGAGTTGAACTGCGCTCGCTTATCCCGCGGCTCAGGCGGTTCGGACATGCCCTGACAGGATCAGCCGATGATGGCGACGATCTTGTCCAGGATGCCTTGGAAAAGGCCTTGTCCCGGGAGGCGCAGTTTCACGAAGGCACCAGGCTGGACAGCTGGATGTACAAGATCATGCAGAACGCCTGGATCGACAAGAAGCGATCCTCCGCCCGCCAGCGGTTGGTCGTTCAGCCGATGGAAGAGGATACGTTTGCGATCGGCGAAGATGGACGGGACTCTTTCGATGCCCGGATCAACCTTCGCCAGGTACGCGAAATGATGGAGCGCCTGCATATCGACGAGCGGTCGGTGTTGGCGTTGGTTTCGATTGAAGGGCAGACCTATCAGCAAGCCGCCGACACTCTCGGCATCCCGATCGGGACGGTCATGAGCCGCCTTGCCCGGGCGCGAAACAAGCTGATGGCGCTGCTCGACGGACTGAACCCCGCTCCCAGGGAAACAGAGCAATGACGACGGTCTCGGACGAAATGATCACCGCCTGGCTGGATGGTGAACTCTCGCCGCAACAGTGCGAAGAGGTCGAGCAGGCCGTTGCAGCCTCGTCGCAACTCGGCCTGCGCGTGGCGCGGCTCTCGCGGATGGATCGGATGCTAGCCCCCGCTTATGCAGAAACGCTGAAGTTGCCGATCCCGGAGCGGTTTGAGGCGATACTTTTCCGTCGGCGCGCGCCGGTCTGGAGCCTGTCCGGGCTGCGTTCCGTGTTCGGTGACTTGCTGGAGCCGCGCCCGCTGGGCATGGCTACGGCGGCGCTGGTGGTCGGCGTTGTTGCGGGCAGTCTGCTACTGGGCGTTCCCGCCGCCAAACCCGGCTTCGAGACGACTGCCGATGGCGATCTGGTGGCCAATAAAGAGATGGGGATGAGCCTCGCGTCGCTCCAGTCGGGCGGGGCGGCGGGCCCTCAGACTATTCGTATCAAGCTCAGCATGGTGGATGAAGGCGGCAATTACTGCCGTCAGTTCGAAACCACCGGCGCATCTGGCCTCGCTTGTCTCGACAACGACAAATGGAAAATCGACACACTGTCGCCGACCAAGGCTACGATCGCGAATGGCGAGCAGTACGTGATGGCGGATGGTGCAGTTGAGTCGGCTATCGCGACCGCACTGGAGCGTCGCGGCGTGAAAGAAGTACTTGATCAATCGCATGAAGCGGCAGCGATCGCCGCTGGTTGGAAAGCCCCACAATACTAGCGCTGGTTTGACCCCACCAAACTCGCAGCGCAGCGCCCGGCCAGTGATGGTCGGGCGTTTCGCCTTTCACGGACAAGCTATCGGCGCATCCAGCTCAGTCTTCAGTTGGTCGACGCATGTCGGCGCGCCAGGTAAGCGTGAAGCCAGTGCCGAAATCAGGCGCGTTGTCGGTGAGGCCCGTGAGCGCATAGACGGATACACGCCAGTCCCTTGAGAGCGTGAAGCTGCCATAGGCCGTCAGATCGGCCGACTGGTCGAGACCGTTTATCGAAGACTCTGACCAACCGGCGTCGATACCAGCGACGACGCCATCCATTGGACGAAAGTAGCCGCCTGCGCCGAACTGCGCACCGTCCGCGCGAGTAGCGCCGCCTCGCAATTTGTAACCGCCGAAAGCATAGATGCCGGCGTTGTCGAAGTCGTGCCCGATTTCGGCGAGCATCGTGTAGTCGGTCTCGCCAGTGCCGAGATCCTTGTCCTTGTCGCCCGTCGGCAACGTCACACGCCCAGTCAGGTCGAGATAGTTATCGCCGCCGAGGTCATGAGAGTAGGTGGCCGAAAGAGACATGTCGGCGAGACCAGACGACTCTACGCCGCCAATGACTTCGCCCAGCGCAGGATCGATCGGAATGGTTGGATCAACGGGGGCGCCACCCCCGCCGCCGCCGCCACTACCACTGCCGCCACTACCGCTTCCACCGCTGCCACTTCCGCCGCTGCTGCCGCTGCCGCTATTGCCGCTACGGTCGCCGCCGTTGTCGTCAACGCCGCCAGGTACAACACCACCGGGACCCTCAACTGAAGCGAAAGGTACACGAAGGCGGAATGACCAGTCGCCTGTCCGCACGCGGAAGGTAACCGGAACTTCGTAAATCGTGGTGTCGCCAGTGCCGCCATAAGAGCCGGTCGAGTATTCTGTCCCAACGCCGACCTGCAACGTCTGCGCGGACGCGGACCCCGCAGTTGCAATGGTGGCAGCCCCGGCCAAGACGACCAGGGAACAAGTATTGCGATACTTCATAAGCATGGCCTCCCGGAGAGCGCAGCGCCAAGCAAGGTACATACCATGGGAAGACAAAACCCGGAATCGAAGGGGGCGGAAGCGCTGGTGGTGGGGTTACCAGCGACTTCCGCCCCCCGTCTGCCGTCAGGCCGACACTCGACTTGCTTAGGCGTTAACCGTGGCCTCTGTTCTCGCTGCGATCAGTATCCCGGTCCCGCTCTCTTCCCCGTTCATGATCGCTGCCGCGATGGTCGTCGTCGCGGTCTTCGCGTTCATGATCACGACCGCGCACGCGGTCTCTGCCGCGATTGTCATCGCGCGTCTGATCATCGTCGATAGAGCCATCGCCGCGATGCTTCAGGTGATCATCGCCAACATCGTCGTCCGAGACGCTGCCATCCGCGTTCGGCTGGTCGTCATCCACTGAACCATCACCACGCAGCTTAACGTCGTCGGCGTGGATGTCATCCGATGATGCCAGAAGTGTAGGCGCCGACATTGCTTGCGCCAACGCGCCAGGCGGGGTTAACGCCCACATCATCGCGCCAAGAGCCGCACTGAACATCAAACGCTTCATCGCTTGGATTCCGATCCCGAAAGTCAACCAACGGAGTGACTACGCTGCAGCTCGTTGCTTATTCCTGACGTTTCAAAGAATTCATCCTTGGGGACAATTGAGAGGCCGTGCTGCAGCGTCAGCTCAAGCACAAGATGCACGCTGCCAGACAGCCCCCCGCGTATGATCGCCGGGTGGAAGCGATCATCGATCCGCCAGAGTTCGCCAGCCTCCGGCGTGATACGTTCTTCGCCGATCCGGATGTAAGCGCCGCTCGATGTCTCGCAAATGAAATGATAACGTTCGACATTGCTGGGGCCGGGACGCCAACCCTCGACCGCGACATGACCGCCGCCTGCCGGCAGCTCCATTACGGTCGCTTGTACAATTTCGCGACGATTCACTTCGGCAAATGCTTCGACGAAGCTGCGGCCACGCCAGGTGAGCTTTTCGCCAGCCTTGCGACTATTCTTCCAGGGAGAGTCGGTGCGAAAGCGGACACGGCGGCGGGGCACGACGGTGTTTGGTTGCGCTGCCATCGGCACCTTAACCAGAAAGCTTTCAGGCGGCAGTCCGGATTCCATCAGTTCGAAGTAACGCAGCACAGCACTCTCCTCACC
This sequence comes from Hyphomonadaceae bacterium, assembly GCA_947478925.1. GTDB lineage: Bacteria > Pseudomonadota > Alphaproteobacteria > Caulobacterales > Hyphomonadaceae > UBA7672. The sequence continues at coordinate 5,939 of CANJXY010000036.1, forward strand.
CTTGTTGGGATGGCCGGCCATCGCGTCGTCGTCCCGCGTATCCATGCTCTATCCCCATAGGAGCTCTGTCTGCTCCATGTCCAAAACGTCAGAGTGCTTGTGGTTATTCTCGCGAAGCTGCGAATTTGTTTTAGAATGTGTCAGATTCAATCACGGTCGTTTATCGAGTTGGCGGCATTCCCTTGTATGCCGAGTACCAGCTGCGTTAGCTGGGAAAAGTCGTTAGAGTGCGAACGGTTTTCGCGATTTGCGAGTCTCCCATATCGATTTGATTACGGAAAATTTCTATTTGGTCTCGAGAATATGTTCGCGGCAAACTGCGTTGTCTCCGTGCGCTGTCCGACCCGCGGAAAAGACGGGAAGCTCGTGGTGGCGCTTTCAGGCGTGGTGGTAGCGGGAGTCGAGACATGCGGGTGACGAGGGATCTTGCCGATCAGCTGGATAATGCGCATCGCGCTTTTGCCACGCGCATTGCCGATCTTGGTCTTGCGGCCAGCCTTGATTTGGATGCACGCCCAGCGGCGGGCGACCTCTGCCTCGTGCGAGTGACGCGTCTTGGACAGCATCGTCACGTCGAACTTGTCTCCGGCCGTCGCGCTGCACTTGCTGTCGGCGATGAGCTCATCGTTGCGTTTGGCAACCGTTACGCATCAGACCAGTTTGAAGCGCTGATCCCGCCGTCGCTTGCCGAATGCCACCTCGTTGCGGCGGGCGGCATCGCTTCCATGGCAGTGTCGCAGCATTCCAAAATGAAGGCGCCTACCGATATTCAGCCGCTCGGTATACTGCGTGATGCGAGCGGGGTCGCGTTGAACCTGTCGCGCTGGGGCTGGCCAGGTGTCGCGACGCCTGCGAATGCGCCGGCACAGCCGCACATGATCCTCGTGGTCGGCACCAGCATGAACGCAGGCAAGACGACGCTATGCGCCAATGTCATCCGGACACTGCGCGAATGCGGTTTGCGGACCGCCGCATTGAAGCTTACGGGCACGGGCTCGGGCGGGGACTTGTGGAAGTATCAGGATTCGGGTGCGCTTGAGGCTATGGACTTTGGCAATGTCGGGCTGGCCTCGACGGCTGGCATGGACATCCGCGTGCTCGATGCAGCGATCGGCCGCCTTTGTGCGGCTGTGTCCCCGCAGGCCGATGTGATCGTCGCTGAACTGGCCGACGGCATTCTGCAGCGTGAGACAAGTCAGCTGTTGCAGCAGTCAAACCTTCGCGCCCGCGCAGGGTCAATCCTGTTCGCGGCCTCGGATCCTCTGGGCGCAGCGGCTGGTGTGCAACTCCTTGCCAGCTGGGGCCTCGACGTCTCGGCCGTTGGAGGCCTGATGACCGCGTCTCCCCTGGCCGTGCGCGAGTTTACCTCGTTCTGTAATGCCCCGGTCATCTACGCGGCCGAAGCATCAGCGCAGGAAACCTCGACCTACTTCTTCTCGCCGGCGAATGGCCAGTCTGGGAAAAAGCATGCTGCGCAGCGCTGAAATCATACCCATGCGCGACCCGGCGCAGCCCGTACCCATTTGCGGCCTGCGCGCACACCAGTCGCTCGGCGCCGAGCTGGACTATTTCGCCTATATTCCCCGGACGGCGACAATGGACTCGCCTTTGCTGATCACGGTGCATGGCATCGAACGGATGGCATTGCAGCATGCGGTCCGTTTCTCGAAACTAGCGGAGAAGCATAGCTTCATCGTTGTAGCGCCGATATTCAGCAAGGCGCGCGTTCCGCGTTACCAGCGACTGGAGCGTGGCCCTCTGGGTGATTGTCCGATCGCAGCATTCGAATTGGCAGTTGACCACGTGCAGCGCGCAACCGGTTTGGCGTCTGTGCCGCTGCGTCTTTTCGGCTATTCGGGTGGGGCCCAATTCGCAATGCGCTACACGCTGGCTGGATCATTGCCCGTGGGGCGACTCGCGCTGGCGGCGCCTGGTTGGTTCACAATGCCGAACACACAACAGCCCTTTCCCTACGGCCTCGGAGAGAGCCCCGCGCTTGAGGGCAGAGCTGTGGATCTCGCGCGGCTGTTGTCCATCCCTGTGCTGCTGACAGTGGGCGCCGAAGACACGCGGCGCGATAAATCACTCAACCGCGAAGCAATCGTGGAATCCTCGCAGGGGAAGACACGCTTGGAGCGCGCACATCGGTGGTATGATGCGATGACTGGGCTGGCGAAGGCGAGGGGCCTGCCGCAGATGACACAACTCAAGCTCCTCGAAGGAGCGGGACACGACTTCGACGACAACATGCAGACGTTCGGTCTGGGTGAGATCGTGACGGACTGGCTTATCAACTAGTGGAGTAGGGACTATGGTGGGAACGTGGAAAAAAGCCTTGATCGCTTCGGTGGGCGTGGCGATCAGCTTCTGTGGCGCAGCAGCAGCCCAGGACACGGATGTTGATCTGGGCGCGGACGGTTTCACGTTTGAATCCGGGATCATGAAGCTGAATGTCGGTGGCCGCATCCACGTTGATACGGTTTCCGTTCAAAGCGACGGCATCGCCTATACAGACGAAACCGACATCCGCCGCCTGCGCGTCGATGCGACGCTCGATATCGGCAATGACTGGCGCTTCAAGATCGATGGCGATGTCGGCGGCCTGAGCCCCGGCATTTACAATGCATGGATCGCCTATCGCGGTATCAAGGACACCGAGTTCCGGGTCGGCAACTTCATCGCGCCGTTCAACGGCGAGAACATGATGAGTTCGAACAATACCAAGTTCATCGAGCGTTCTCTTCCTTCCGAACTCTCGCCCAACTTCCTGCTCGGCGCGTCTGCTGCCTATGAGGGCAAGAACTGGTCTGTAATCGGTGGCTACTTCACGAACCCGATCGAGGACGAGACCCTGACTAACCGTGACGATGGCAAGAGCTTCGTTGCGCGGGGCGTTTTCGCGCCGATCGACAAGAAGCGCGAAGCACTGCACTTCGCTGCGGCCATCGAGCGGCGTGAGCTGGACTCGGGCGCCTCTTCACGTGTTCGCACCAACTCGGAATTCGCGCTGACGCGTCAGGCGATCCTCGATACGGGCACGCTTGCGGGAATCGATAGCTACACCAACCTGAACTTCGAAGTGGGCTATATGAATGGCCCCCTAATGATGAAGGCGCAGCAGGTCACCCGCGACAATGACGCTCCGGGGCTCGGCGATCCGAAGTATACGGCGCGGGAGGTCGAGGCCGCCTGGGTGATCACAGGCGAGCGTCAGCGATACAGTGTCGGTGCAGGCACCTTTGGCGAAGTTACCCCCGACAAGGACAATTGGTTCGGCGCCTGGGAAGTCGCAGCGCGCTACAGCACGCTGGATCTGACCGATGGCGCGGTGGCGGGCGGAGAAGAGAAGAACCTCACCGTCGGCGTCAATTGGTACGTGAACCGCAACGTTCGGGTCTCGGCCAACTATGTCGACGCGAAAGCCGAGCCCAGCCGCCTTGGTGTCACAGATAACCCCTCCGCCGTAATGGGTCGCCTGCAGATTGCGTTCTAGTGTAGAACGACAGCCGCGCTTTGCTCGCTCCAATCGGCGGCGGGCAAATCCGCGGGGACGCATTATGGCGAAGGGCAACTGGCGCCGGTTCTTTCTCACTCCCATCGGCGAGGCCGCGAAGGCCTGGCGCCTACCCCTGTTGCTGCGCGGTCGCCGCAAGCGCCGGATGCTGATTCTTGTCGTACTAGGTCTGGCGCAATCCGTGCTTTCGGTAGTGATCGCGCTGAGCGTCCGCGAAGCTTTTGACGAATTGGTCGGTGCCCACGCAGGCAGCTCGGCCGGGCTGCGTACCGCCGGCATTGCGCTTGCGGCGCTTGCGCTCGGTGCGGTGTTACGCTGGCGGGAGTTTTTGGAATCCGAGCGGTTGGCCCAGAGCTACGTCCACGCCGTTCGAGTCCAGGTCTTTCGCCACGCCATCCGGCTGGGCGAGGCGGGCATGGCGCAAACGTCACGCAGCACAGTCCTGCTACGCTTCACCGGCGACATGAGTCCTCTGCGACTGTGGATCAGCCGGGGCCTTTCGCGCGGCGTTGTCGCCATGACCAGCATCATGGTGACGTTAATCGCGCTGCTAGTTGTGGCACCGTTTATTGGTCTCACCGTTGGCGCATCAATGGCGCTCACGGCGGTGGCGGCGCTTGCGCTTGGGCCTGCGCTGGATAGATCGACACGGAAGGTCCGTCGGCGCCGGACACGTATGTTGAAGCATGCGCAGGAACGCCTGCATCAGTTGCCGCTGATTGAGACAGCCGGCGACGCCACGCGGGAGCGCCGCATGCTGGCACGAAAAAGCGATGGCTTGGCGCGCGCGGCCGTGTCTCGCGCGGGTCTGATCGGCGTGCTGCGGTCGATAGGAGAGGCGGGGGCGGCGGCGGCGAGCCTTGGTGCGCTGTTGATTGGCGCGTTGCTGGCGGGCATGTCGCTGGCGACGCCTGGCGCAGTGGTGGCTGCGATGCTGCTAGCTGGCTTGATGAGTCCAAAGATGCAGGATCTGACCCGTGCATTTGAGTACTGGACTAATGCACGCATCTCGATCGAGAAGCAGACGCGTTTTCTGGCGCTTCGTCCGGTAGGACGCAGGAAGGGATCGACCAGTAGTTCGAGGCGTTTGCGTCAAGCGACGGGATATCTCAGCCTCGAGAATGTCGCGTACGGTGATCAAGTGCGGGACGTGACACTGGCGCTCTCGCCCGGCGACCGGCTCTGGCTGGGCAACACAACTCCGGCCGAAGGAAACGCAATTCTTCGCCTCGCTGCAGGCGTGCTGCAACCCGATAGTGGGCGGGTCAAGCTCGACGACCTCAATCTCCGACGGATCCACCGTCGCGATGTTCGTCGCCACATCGCGCTGGTGTCTGCGGATTTCCATCTGTTCGAGGCCAGTCTGCGCGCGAACCTCGTCTACGGCGTATCCGAGCGACGTGCGGACGGACTGGATGCGCTGGTCGCTTCCCACAACCTTTCCAACACAATCGTGTCGTTGCCCGGGGGGCTTGAGCATGTTGTCCGTATCGGCGATCGTCGCATAACGGGCGGCAATCGCCTGGTGTTTGGCCTGATCCGGGCTCGGCTATCAGGCGCTCCAATCATCCTTATCGATCAATCCGACCTGACGCTGGATAACGCCGAACGCACCGCCATCGAGCATCTGTTGTCCGATCACGATGGCGCTGTTCTGTGGGCGTCTCGCACGGTGCCTCAGGGTTATAGTCCGGTGCCGAGCAACCCTGCGACGATCTAGAGCTCGCGACCCACGGGGTAGAGCAGATAGCGATCATCGTAGAACGGACTGCGTTCGTAGAAAAACTGCAGACGACGCAGAGGGGATGAAGCGAAGTCTTTGTCGTCCTTCAATCGCTTCTTGAACTCCGCGTTCAAGGCCGGATCGGTTTCCAGCATCCTCTCAGCCATTGGCGCAATGGCGTACGGCTCCATGTATTCGACCCTGCTCAGGATCTCGTTGAAAAAACCCCAAGACAGGAATGAGTCTTCGCTTTCCGGTTCCAGCAGGTAAGTCGCAAGCGCGCCAAGTGGCTGGTCGGTGCTAATTCTGATCGACCCAGCCGGGAAGAGCTCTTTGCGCACGAAGCGGCTGACACCAGTCGTTGTGACGTTCATTCGGCCCTCGGCGGGTGCCGCAGTCTTGAAGCCATCCAGCCGCACCATCTCAACTTCGACTGTCCGCGCAGTCTTAAGCGTTTCCATGGCGATGCCGTGAAGCCTCAGCCGGGCAATCACTTCGGATTTTGTGGCGGGCACCCAGTAGGCTTTGGGAACTGACAGCTGCAGGCCGGCCTCGGAGACATAGACCGGAACACGTACCGTCGGACCTGGTTTGCCGAGGAAGCGGGTTACCTTTGCGCCGGTGGCGGGGGAGATGATTTCCTCGGAGGCGATGGTGAGGAAGTCCAGCTTTCCGACAGGTTCAGCCTTGTCCTTCCAGTTGGCGTTGACCGTCTGGGGCCGCATAGCGCGGTCCGCCCCGATAGCTTGCTTGAGAGCCTTGCCATCACTGGACAGCGCCCTCAGCGAGGCTTCCAGCAGGACGTAGGTGCCGAGCACGCGCTGCCGGTAGGGTTTCAGCGAGTGGTTCTCGACCAGAACGGCAGGCAGGCGGCGCAGATCGCCATAAGCGGTGCTGAAGCGGGGCGCGAAGGCGTAGAGGTCTATCCCTTTGCTCACATCGCCATCATCACGGGCGAAGATGAGGGGGCCGGGAATGTGGCCCGCCGCTTTCAGTGCAGCATCAGCTTTGGGACGGTAGACGTCGTTCAGCCATTTTCCGGTCGCGGGACTCCATGCGTAAAGCCCATCCCAGCCGTCGAAACCGTAGGTAATGTCGTACTGGTAATCCATGCCGTCGGTGACATGCAGGTCGATGTAAAGATCGGGATCGTACTTGTTGATAAGGGCGAGCAGGCCCTGCATCTCGGGTGCGTCGGCCTTCATGTAGTCGCGGTTGAGATTGAGGTTCTGCGCCGTGTTGCGCCAGCCCATCTCCTTCGGGCCGCGCTGGTTCGGGCGGCTATAGGGCGTGGAGCGCTCGTGACCGTCAGCATTGAACATCGGAATGAAGACGATATTGACCTTGTCGATCAGGTCGTCGCGACCCTTGAACAGCATGTCACGGATGAGCATCAGCATCGCGTCCTTGCCGTCGATCTCGCCGGAATGGATGCCGGCCTGGATCAGGAAAACGGGCTTGGACGGCTGGAAGTTCGCGCCGTCCTTGGTCAGGATTACGGCGACCAGCTTCCGGCCCTGCGCAGTATGGCCGAACGCCTCGATCCGCATCAGAGCGGATTGCTTATCCATCTTTTCGAGGAAGGCGATGCTCTGGTCGTAATTCGGCGTGGCCGTGAGGCCGGTTGCCTCGCTGGGTGTCCGCCACTTGTCGGTTGCCGGGGCGATCAGGGCCTCGCTGGCGCCGGTCCATGCGGGTATGGGTGGAAGGAAGTCTTCTGGTTCGAGCTTCGGCGGCTGGGCGTTGGCCATGGCGATTGCTCCGGTGATAATGATGGCGGCGAGCGACGCTGCGATGCTTGCGCGGATACGCTTCCTGAGCATTGCGGATGACATCCTCGGCACGAGACTTGTGCCCCGTTCTAGCATCAGCCTAGCATCCTGATGCAAGCGGCACTGGAGACGAGCATGAAAGCAACCATCGCAGGCGCAGTTGCAGCCGGTCTGCTGGCGGCGGCTTGTGCGACGAACGGATCGGTCGGCCCTGCGCCTACGCCGGTGGTTAAAAGTACGTTGATCGGAATATCGGGCGAGGTCAGCGAGGCCCGCCTGCGTGTGTATATCGAAAAGATGGTGTCATTCGAGACGCGGTCGACCATATCGGATCAGGCGTCGCCGGTGCGTGGCATTGGCGCGGCGCGCAAATGGGTGGAGAGCGAGTTCCGCTCCATCGGCGATGCCTGCGGTCGGTGCCTTGAATACGCTTCGCCGTCTGACACCGTGACCGGCACCCGCTATCCGCAACCGACCGTCGTGGTGGACGTGGTCGCCATCCAGCGCGGTACGGTCGAGCCGAACCGGATCATCATCATCCAGGGGCACCTCGACAGCCGCAATTCCACCAATGAGAACGTGACGGACGACGCGCCGGGCGCCAATGACGATGCATCCGGTGTCGCTGCAGTGATCGAGTCTGCGCGCATCCTGTCGAAGCAGAAGTTTCCCGCAACCATCGTCTATGCTGCGTTGAGCGGGGAAGAGCAGGGGCTGTCCGGCGGAACCATTCTTGCCGCGTATGCAAAAAGCCAGGGCTGGCAGGTGGAGGCGGTACTCAACAACGACATCGTTGGTAACTCACGCGGGCTCAACGGCAAGATCGACGACAAGACCGCGCGTGTCTTCTCCGAAGGCGTACGTGCGACCGAAACGGCCGCGATGGCCAACGCGCGCAAGGTGAACGGCGGCGAGGTCGATAGCCCTTCGCGTAGTCTCGCGCGCTACATGGCGCAGATCGCCGTGGACCACATGCCGGACTTCCGCGTCCGCATGATCTATCGCCGTGACCGGTATGGCCGAGGCGGCGATCAGACCCCGTTTCAGGACGCCGGCTATCCCGCTATCCGTGTGACTGAAGGCGCCGAGAACTGGAACCATCAGCACCAGACGATCCGCACGGAGAACGGGGTCTTCTACGGCGACACAATCGACTACGTCGACTTCGCCTATCTCGCCCGCGTGACGCGCCTAAACGCCATGGCGCTGGCCAGCCTCGCCAGCGCGCCGCCGCCACCGGTCGAGGTGACCGTCAATGGGGCGCTGTCGAATGATACGACGGTGAAGTGGACGGCAACCAACGGTGCCGCCACCTATCGCATCTGGTGGCGTGATACGATCTCGCCGCTATGGCAGCACAGCGTGGATGTGCCATCGGGCCAGACCGAGTTCGTGGTCAAGGACGTCGTGCTCGATGACCATTTCTTCGGGGTGCAGACGCTCTCGGTATCCGGCTTCGGGAGCCCGATCCAGTATGCTGGTCCGCCGGGCGCATTCTTCCCACCGGTCGAAGCGCCCAAATAGGTCAGCGCGGCGACAGAATGTCGTCGAGGTAAGCCGGTTTGCCGGAAATCCGCTCCAGCCGGGGGTAGCGGTGGCCGCCGGTATAATCGAGCCGGATGGTCTTCATTGTATCGCCGGCCTTCACCAGAAGATCGACAGGCGTACCGCCTTTGGTTCCAGCCACCGCCACCCTAAGGCGGTCTGAAGTGTAACTCTGTCCGTTAACCGCCGAGATGGTGAGAGCCGTGGTGAGGCCAGCTTTCCAGGCAGGACCCTCCCACTGCACCAGCGTGATCTTTCCAGTGGCATCCGTCGCAAGCCCGATCGAGTAAAGCAGGTTGGCTGCGCGCGTGCGCGCCTCTCCGTCGCGCCACACAGCGTTCGGTGTGTCACCGTAGACGAGGCGATAGCCGCCGCGCTCCAGTCCTCCCAGCGGCGCAATGGGCGCGACGGCGTCCACTCGCGCGTTGAAGAAGCCTTCCCAATCGAACGGTTGAATCTTGTTGAGCGTCGCGACCAGATCCTTGCGCGTGTAGGTGAGTTGCCCCCAATCGCCATCGTTCACGCCGAAGAACGCATTTGCGAAATCGTCCAGGGACCGCTTGCCGCCGGACTTCTCACGGATCAGCGTATCAGCATCCATCCAGACCAGCTGACCTTCCGAGTAGTAGTCCTCACTGCGCTGCCAGTTGTGCCAGGGCAGCGACCGACGCGCCGCGATAATGGGGTCGTTGGTGGTGTCCACCATGGGGCGCCACTCGCGGCCGGTTCGGGTGTCGTAGGTCGCAGCGTTACTGGCGATCAGGTCGAGCGCCTGTTGCTTAGTGACAAAGCCCGCGCGCGCCGCCAGCACATTGCCCCAGTACTGCGTCTGGCCCTCATAGACCCAGAGCAAACTGTTGCGCATCGGCGTGTTGAAAGCCGGCGTCCAAAGGTCGGCGGGGCGGCGGTACTTGCCGTTCCAGGAATGGGTGTATTCGTGAGCCAGCAAATCCTTGCTGACGAAACCGGTGTTCCAGGCGGTGAAGTAGCCCGAGTTCGTGCCGTTATCGCTGGAGCGCTGATGTTCCGTTCCGGAGCCGGCAAGCCTGTCGCTGATCGACAGCAGAAAATCGTAGTGGTTGAAGTGCCGCGCGCCATACAGTTTGTCTGCCTGCTTTACGAGGTTGCGATGCACCTCGATGATTTCCGATCCCGGATCGACCTGACCAGCTTCATCGCCCATGACATTCAGCGTAACGCGCGAGCGGCCGCCGGGATCAAGATCGAACTTGCGCAGGTGTTTTCCAGCGAACAGCGGGCTGTCGATAACCGTCTCCCACGAGTCCGTCTTAAAGCGGACAACGCCATTGGAAGACGACGCCGTCTCCAGCGCCGTTGCGTAGTCCCAACCGGGTGGGAGCCTCACACTAACATCGAAATTGATCCGGCGTGCGAAGTAACCCGCCGGATAGAGAGCCGCAACGTACCAGTTCAGTCGTAGCATCTCTGGCGTCACCATGACGGGGCCTTGCGCGGCCTCGATCGGCGTCAGAAACATCGATTCAACGTCGATGGCCCTGGTGCCTTGCGGTACGTCGATATGGAAGGCGTAGACGTCAGATGGATCACGCTGCCAGGCAATGGTTTTGCCATTCGCGGTGATCTCCAGCCCGGCATAGTTATAGATCGGCCCTCGCGGCGCGTGGTTGCCCGGAATCCATTGCGCATAGACCAGCGTCAGAGGGCCGGACTTCGCGACGGGAATGCTTTGCCTGACCTTGAAGATCCGGTGGTCGAGGTCCGTCGCATCCACATCCAATGTCACCACGCCCGGATAGGCTTCGTCTTTCAGCGCCGGCAGGGCAGGGGCGTAGGCCTGCGGCTGTGGCGCGGAGCGAACTGACTGCTGGGCTGATATCGGGGTTGCCACCAGAATAGCCGCGAGAACGAGGGTGAGGCATAGTTTCATCTGGCGGCGATTCCCTTGCAGGTCAGGCAGGCGTTCGCAGTAGAGCCTTGGGTCCTGCAGAATTCAACGGATTCGCGCCGCCCTCTGGCGAAAGGGGGCATTCTGGTGCAGGTCTTCCGGCAATAAGAAACGTGATGCGGGCGAGGGAGTAATCGATGGAATCGGCGACGCCGAATACGGCTGCAGAACAGCCCGCGACGCCGCTGCGGACAGTGGTGGTGGCCTCTGCGGCCGGAACCGCGTTCGAATGGTATGATTTTTTTGTCTATGGCTCGCTGACCACCATTTTTGCCACCAAGTTCTTCAACGCCGCTGAGATCGGGGAAGCAAACGCGACCCTCGCGACGCTAGCGGTGTTTGCGGCAGGTTTGTTCTTTCGGCCGCTGGGCGCCCTTATCTTCGGGCGGATGGGCGACCGGTTCGGCCGCAAGGGCGCGTTTCTCGCAACCGTCATCATCATGGGCGGAACCACCTTCGCCATTGGCCTCTTGCCCGACAGCAAGGAATTTACGGCATTCAGTGCTCTGGCGCTGGTTCTGCTGCGTATCCTGCAAGGCATGGCGATCGGTGGGGAGTATGGCGGCGCCGCAATCTACGTGGCCGAGCATTGCCAGCCGCATCATCGCGGCGAGTCGACTGCTTGGATCCAGTCATCCGCTGCATTCGGCCTGATGGGCGCGCTCGCCGTCGTCCTGAGCACGCGAGCGATCCTGGGAGAAGAGCAGTTTGTTGCCTGGGGCTGGCGTATTCCTTTCCTGGCCTCCGCACTTCTTGTCGCGGTTTCGGTGTGGATGCGGCTGAAGCTGCATGAGAGCCCCGAGTTCGAGAAGATGAAAGCCGCCGGCACGCTTAGCCGGGCTCCCTATGCGGAAGTGTTCCTCAAGTGGGAGAACCTCCGGCTCGTTCTCCTGTCGATCTTCGCCTTCTTGATGGCGCAGGGTGCGATCTGGTGGTGCGCCTTTTCCTACACGCAGATATTCCTCGAGCGTTTCATGAAGCTGCCGGGCGTCTGGGCGAATGTGTTCCTGATTGGCGCGACGCTGGTTTCGATACCGCTTTACGTTTTCTTCGGATGGCTGTCGGATCGAATCGGCCGCAAGCCGGTGCTGCTCTTCGGGATGGTTCTTTCGGTCGTAGCGATGATCCCGGGTTTTCAGGCCTTCTCCGCCGGGACCAACGGTCCGCTGCTGACGGCGCAGAAGGAAGAGGCTGTCGTGATCCACGCCGATCCGGCTTCGTGCTCGTTCCAGTTCGACCTGCTGGGTGGCCGCAAGTATGAGACCGGTTGTGACATCGCGCGCGCCTATCTCACAAATGCTGGCATCGGCTTCACCATCAAGTCTGAGTCGCCAGGCACGCTAACGACAGTGCAGATTGGCGAGGATTCCGATCACAGAACACCTGCTGGCGACGGCACCGGTCTCGCCAAGCCTGCGCTCGATGCACATGCCAAGGCGATCAACGCGAGCCTTACCGGAGCGCTGAGGACAGCCGGCTATCCCGCACCGATCAAGCCGCCAACAACAATGGCGGAATTCCAGGTCCAGGCAGCTGACTTCAACTGGCCGCTGATCGTCGCGGGATTTCTTGCCATCGTGATCGCCGCCACGGCGCTCTACGGGCCTATGGCGGCAACGCTGGTCGAGATGTTCCCCACGCGAGTGCGCTACACGGCGCTGTCGGTGCCGTACCATATCGGTGTCGGCTGGGTCGGCGGCTTCATGCCGATGACGGCCTTCGCGATCGCCACGGCGACGGGTGATGTCTTTGCCGGCCTCTGGTATCCTGTGGCGTTCGGCATCATCGGCATCGTGACGACACTGTTCCTGCTCCCCGAAACCAAGGGCCGACCGCTGACCTGAGACGTTTAACGCGCCGGCGGAGCAGGAGCGGCGGCGCCCTGAGGCGGTGCGAGCGGCAGCTTGATCGTTGCGCGCAGACCGTTCGGTGTCCGGTTCTGCAGGGTTAGCGATCCGCCGTGCGCGCGCGCAATCGCCTCGCACAGTGTTAGCCCGAGCCCAGCCCCGCCCGTGTCGCGGTTGCGCGACGCCTCGCCGCGATAGAATGGATCGGTGGCCTTCTTCAGCGCCTCGTCCGTCATGCCCGGTCCGTCATCGTCGATATGCATGCTGACCTGTCCGGCGCCGTGCTCGATTGTCACGCGCGCCGCGCCGCCATACTTTGCGGCGTTGTCGATCAGGTTGCGCAGCGCTCGCCGCATCAGCACCGGACGGCATACCGTTACCGACCGTTGCGTCGACACCAGCGTCACTGGCGCACCTGTTTCGGCATAATCTTCGACCATGTCTTCGACGAGCACGGACACGTCCATCGTCCGTTCGGGTTCGCGCGATTTGCCCTGGCGCGAGAGCTCAAGAATGTCTTCCAGAAGTTCGGTGGCTTCCTCGATGGTGCGCACTGCCTTCAACCGCTCGGCCTCTGGCTCCATCGTCTCCAGCCTGATCCGAAGCGAGGAGAGGGGCGTGCGCAAATCGTGCCCGAGCGCGCCGAACATGACATCCTTCTCGCGCAGCAATTGACTGACGCGGCGGCTCATGGCGTTGAACGCCGCAATCGTCTGCTGCACGTCGCCTGGCCCGCGTGCGACCACCTGCTGGGGTTCATCCACGTCCCCGACGCGTCCAGCCGCCGCGGCAAGGTCACGTAATGGGCGCGAGAGTCTGCTCGCGACCAGTAGAGCGGCGGCGAAAACGCAAATGAAGATAACGAACGTGCTGGCCGCCAGCAGGATGGCATCCCCGCGTGTCGTCTCGGGGGACATCGTCAAACTGCTAAGCCAGCGGCCATCGGGCAGCTGGGCCGATAGAAAAATCTCGCGCAATTCGCGCATGGGCGGAGGCTCGTGGCCAGGTCCTCCGCGATCATCCATCGGCCCCGGTCCGGGCCCAGAGCCAAAGCCGGACCCGGAGCCGAAACCTCTGCCGGAGTTGGGCGGGCGGTCTCGGTTTCGTGCTAGCGCGGTTATCGCGTCGCTGATGCTGTCGGGCCGGGACAGGGTGCGCGTTGAGGCGCGGATCTCGGATGGCTTTACGCCGGCATCCGACAGCGCCTCGCGCAGGCGGTCTTCCAGCCCGGAGTTGCGCTGCAGGCTGTGCTTCTCGACCAGATTGTTCGGTTGCAAGGAATAACGACCCGGCCCCTGCGGACGGCCAATTCCGTTAGGCCGGCCTAATTCGCGCGCAGGGTCTGTGAAGACAACGGCGGCGATGTCCGCAAAGCGTGCCATTGGCGGCCCGCTCTGTTCAATCAGCGCCGCGCGCTGGCGCTCTCCCAGCAACAGCACGAAGTTCACCGCGCTGGCGACAAGCAGAGCGCCTGCAATCACCAGTGCGAGCTGACCCGGGAGGTTTTTCGGAAGGAATGACTTCACTGCTTCCTGACCTCGGTCGAAAAACTATAGCCGCCGCCCCAAACGGTCTTGATGTATTTCGGCGTCTTCGGATCGTCCTCGATCTTGCGGCGCAGACGACTGATCTGATTGTCGATCGAGCGGTCGAACATACTTGCTTCGCGGCCTTGCGTTAGGTCGAGTAGCTGGTCGCGCGTTAACACAAGGCGCGGACGTTCTATCAAGACGAGCAGCAACGCATATTCGCCAGATGACAGAGGCACGGTCACACCATCCGAATCGACCAACTCGCGCTCGCCCGTTTTCAGCACCCATTTCCCGAAGGCATAGGACGGCGTGTCGACCGGCGCGCCCTGCTTGGGCGGCAAGCTGTTGGTGCGTCGGATGACGGCCTTGACGCGGGCGAGCAGTTCGCGGGGGCTGAAAGGCTTTGTGACGTAGTCGTCGGCGCCCACTTCAAGGCCCAGAATGCGGTCGATTTCTTCCACGCGCGCGGTCAGCAGAATGACAGGCAGGTTGCTGGTCGAACGGATATGGCGACAGAGGCTGAGCCCGTCCTCACCTGGCATCATGATGTCCGCGATCACGAGATCGAACGCATGCCCTGCCAAGAGCGCGCGCGCCTCGGCTGCGTTCGCCGCCGCCTTCACGCGGAACTGGTTGTTGCCGAAATACTTGACGAGCGGCTCCCGGATGGAGGCCTCGTCTTCGACGATCAGCAGGCTCTGGCTCATTCCGCTTCCGGTCTTCTAAAGGAAAAACAGCCTGCTGCATCGGGGAGGCCCGAGGCAACAGGCTGCAGAGAGGAACTTGGCCACCATTGGGGGGAGGGGGGCGCGACCGTGCCCCCTTTCGCGATCCTTACAGCTTGCCTGGTTTTAGGGCCTGCAGTTCGGATATGGTGACCGTGCCATCCTGATTGGCGTCAGCACGGGTGAAGCCCTCAAGGGCTCGGGCACTGAATTCGGTAAACGATACCGGCTTGGCGGCGTCATCGCCGCCGTGTTTGCCGTGCGCGCCATGATCCCTGCCGCGTCCGTGATGGCCACGCGGACCCTCCGGGCCAGCTTTGTCGTCTTTGGCCGCTGCGAGTTCGGCCTGGCTGACCTGGCCATTCTTGTCCTTGTCGATGGCATCGAACCGGATCTTGGACATCTCGGCGCGCTTGGTTTCGCGGAATTTCCTGAATTCTTCGGGTGCCGCCGTGCCGTCCTTGTTGGTGTCGATTTCGGCGAAGTGAGCGCGCTGACCGGCGTCGAATTCGGCGCGGGTCAGCTTGCCATCGGCATTGGTGTCCATAGCCAGAAGGCTGAACGGACCGCCTGGTCCCCGACCGGGGGGCTGGGCGGCGGCTGCGCCGGCCAGGGCAAGGGTCGCCAGGGCAAGCAGGGGCAGTTGGGTGGAAAGATGCATGGGGGAGTTCGCTCCGTATATCGGCGATCGATTCGTCGCCTGATGAAGCCAATCTGGGGGCCGAATGTCGCACAATTACCCCCGGCCGACGCGGTTTTGTCGCAATCTGTCATCCGGTGCAGACGGTCACGGCGCTTTCGTATGGCGTTTTGGCGTTTCAGCTGGTAGCCGGGTTGCCCAATCGAAGGGCTTGGCAGGCGATCGAACCTGCCGGGCATGTTCAGGCGAGAAGATGCATGTGGTGGGATAAACCCAACGCCGACAAGGTGCCTGCGGAAGAAGTGAAGCCGTTTCCGTTCATGAAGATCCGCTGGATCGGTTTCCTCGCGACGCTTGCGATGATCATAGTCACTACGGTTTCGCTGTTGACGCAGGGTCTTAACATGGGCCTCGACTTCACCGGCGGCGTGCAGATCGAAGCCACCAGTCCCAAGCCATTCGATGCGGGCGTCGTCCGCGCCGAAGTCACCAAGGCCGGGTTCCACGAGAACACCGTCACCACAACTGAAGGCGGCACGACCGTCATCATCCGCGTGCCGCTGGAACAGGGATCATCAGTCGAACAGATCGCAGGCAGGCTCACCACCGCGCTGGGCGAAGGCGCGACGATCCGCAAGACGGACAATGTAAGTGGCAAGGTCAGCGACGAGCTGTTGGTCAAGGGCGTGATTGCCTGCCTGCTCGCGGTTATCGGCATCGGCGCCTATGTTTGGTTCCGGTTCGAGGTAAAGTTCGGCACCGGCGCGTTCCTTACCACTTTCCACGACGTCTACGCAGTCATCGGGCTCTTCTCGGTTACGCAGATGACCTTCGATCTCACCATCGTGGCCGGCGTGCTGACGGTCGCGGGGTATTCGATCAACGACACCGTCGTTGTCTATGATCGCATCCGCGAGATGCTTAAGAAGTACAAGAAGCTGACGGTCTCGCAGGTCATCGACATCTCAATCACCGCCACTCTGTCTCGTACCCTGATGACGTCGATCACCACCATGCTGGCGGCGCTGGCGATGGTGTTCCTCGGCGGCGCAGTTTTGGCGGGTTTCGGCATCTCAATTGTATTCGGCATTGTCATCGGCACCTACTCGTCGATCTTCGTGGCGGCCCCGCTGCTAATCCATCTGCCGGGCCGCATTCCAGGCGCGAAATACCGCGGCGAGAGCACCGCGGCCGAGGCGCGCGCCTGATCTTCCTGTGAAGGGGCTGGCGCATGTCGCGCCGGCTCTATTACAATCGGAAATGCAGGATGATGCGCCCGGCAAGGCGGCGCGCGGCCGGGGGCGGAGGTATTTCCATGGCGGTGCTGGACACGGCGACGACGCCGCACCGCAAGGGGCCGTTCTACACGCAGCTGTACTTCCAGGTCCTGTTCGCCATCTTCCTAGGAGGCTTGATCGGCGCGCTTTTCCCGCTCTGGTCCTATAGCACGGCCACAGACCCTGCGACCGGCGCTGCGCTGCTAGATCCGTTGTCGGGCAAGGCCAGACTCACAGCGACCGCCATCCCCGATCATTCGTGGGTGCGCGACTACCTGAAGCCGCTCGGCGACCTCTTCATCAAGCTCGTGAAGATGATCATCGCTCCGGTAGTGTTTCTCACCATCGTAATCGGGATCGCCGGTATGCGCGACCTCGGCAAGCTCGGTCGCGTGGTGTTCAAGGCGTTCGCCTACTTCCTGTTCTTCTCCACGTTGGCGCTGATCGTCGGCCTGCTGGTGGCCAACATTTTCCAGCCCGGAACGGGTATGAACATAGATCCCTCCACGCTCGATCCTACGGCGGTCGAGAAAGTCCACGGTTACGAGAGCCAGTCCCACGACCTGACCGTGATGGGCTTCATCAGCGACATCATTCCGATCACCTTCGTTGGCGCTTTCACGGGCGTCAGCATTTTGCCGGTTCTGTTTCTGGCGATCGTTTTCGGCATCTCGCTCGCCTCGATCGGCGATCGCGGCAAGCTCGCGGTGGACGTGCTGACATCGATCAGCGCCGCCGTCTTCAAGATGGTGGCGATCCTGATGCGGGCGGCGCCCATCGGCGCATTCGGCGCATTCGCCTTTATCATCGCCGACCAGGGACTGCAGGTGATCTTCGACCTCGCTAAGTTGATTGCGAGCGTCTGGCTGACTTCACTGCTTTTCGTAGTCGGTATACTCGGCCTCGTTGGCGTGTGGGCTGGTTTCAACATCTTCAAGCTGATCCGCTACCTGAAGGAGGAACTGTTCCTCGTCCTTGGCACGTCCTCCTCGGAATCCGCTCTGCCGGCTTTGATGGACAAGATGGAGCGGGCTGGGTGCGCGCGGCCGGTCGTGGGCCTCGTGGTGCCCACCGGATATTCCTTCAATCTAGATGGCACCAACATCTACATGACCATGGCCGCGCTGTTCATCGCCCAGGCCACCAACACAGTGCTTACCCTACCAGACCAGATGCTCCTCCTTCTCGTCGCCATGCTCAGCTCCAAAGGCGCAGCCGGCGTGACCGGAGCAGGCTTTATCACGCTGGCGGCGACGCTGGCGGTATTTCCATCCATCCCGATTGCCGGCATGGCGATCATCCTGGGCGTCGACCGCTTCCTGTCCGAATGCCGCGCGCTGACCAATTTTGTTGGTAACGCGGTCGCCACCGTTGTGGTCAGCCGGTGGGAGGGTGCACTCGACCGGGACAAACTCAAAGCCGCGCTCAATGGCAATCCGGCCCCGCTGGCGGTCCTGCCAATCGAAGAGGACGCGGATTGAGCCGGCCCTCTGCTGTGACACGCCGGCAACATTAACCACGCAAACCCGCGCAGCCGGCGGCCTCCAGCCCCGAAATGGTTGTCGTCCTGCAATCCAAAAGACAGAGTGAAGTTGGCTGGTGTCAGGACCGGCCGTGAACGACGGCATTCCGGGGTCCTTGGATCCTAGGCATCCGCCCATAACAAGATCGCCACCTGCGGTGAGGGTGGCAGTCAGCGGCGGGTGGCTGACTACGGTCAAAGGCGAGGGTGTTGCGGCAACGCAGGCCCTCGCCAGCCGGCTTCTCCCGAGAATTAAATGCTCTTCGACCGTCCGGCCCAGTATGGCGCGCGAACCTGCGCTCGGAGTACCTTGCCAGCGGCGTTGCGTGGCAGCGTATCCACGAAGTCGATGGTACGCGGCCGCTGGAACCCCGGCAGGCGCTCCTTCGCGAACTCAAAGATCAAATGTCGCGTCGCGTCGGACCGCTCGACGCCTTCCTTGACCTCGACGACCGCCTTGATCTCCTCGCCCCAATCCTCGTTTGGTACGCCGACCACAGCCGCATCCGCGATCAACGGATGCCGGATCAATACCTCGTCGATTTCCACTGGATAGATGTTCACGCCACCTGAGATGATCAGCTCGGCCGTGCGCCCGGTTAGGAACAGGTCGCCATCCGCGTCCTGCCGCCCCATGTCGCCAAGCGTGAACCAGTCACCCCGATAGCTGGAGTTCGTCTTGTTCTGCTCCTTGTAGTATTCAAAGCGGCCCGTAGCCGGGGCCTTCACGTAGATCAGGCCTTCCTGGCCCTGCGGGACAGGATTGCCATCGAGGTCGAGCAACTTGATCTCGACGCCGGCGACCGGCCTGCCAACCGTGCCGGGTTTCCGCAGCCACTCGTGCGGTCCGACGAAGACGCCGCCGCCCTCGGTGGAGGAGTAATACTCGTAGAGTACCGGTCCAAACCACTCCATCATCGACAGCTTCACATGCGCAGGGCAGGGTGCCGCGCCGTGAATCATCCAGCGCATCGACGACAGGTCGTATCTCTTCCGCGTCTCTTCCGGCAGCTGCAGCATGCGATGCATCATTGTGGGGACGACATGCGTGTGCGTCGCCTTGTGCGTCTCGATCAGGCGCAGCGTTTCTTCTGCATCCCATTTGTCCATCAGCAGTACACCGACGCCTGCATTGATTGGAATGACAAAATTGATGCCCAGCGGCGCCGCATGATAAAGCGGACCTGTCAGCAGCGAGAGATCCGTGTCGGGATTCCACTGTGCCGTCTCATTGCA
>CANJXY010000037.1 GCA_947478925.1 Hyphomonadaceae bacterium
GACCCAGAACGCTGAGCGGTCGATGCGAGCGCGTCAGTGACGATGCTCTCCGGCTCGACCGACTGGCGGCGCAGCAGCTGCTTCGACGTGTTCAGCGCGGCTCGTGCGTCGCATCGCCGTTGAACGACGGGGTCAGGATTTTCTCCGTCAGAATCAACAGCGCGCCACACGAACACACGCCGTCCCGGGATGTTGCAGACCATTTCATCTGTCAGCGTTAGACTGCCAGCACCGATCTGACCGGACCTCCTTTTCCTGCCAGTTCGCCCCTAGTTGGTCAGGGCCTCGACCACAGCATTCAGCACTGCCCGCGCCTTGGCCCGCATCTCATCGTCCGTCGCATCCTGGATAGGATGCTCAACCAGCAGATAGCGGGCGTCCTTCATTCCCAATGCATCGCGCTGGGCCTCCGCGGCTTCGCGAAACTCGCTGGAGGCAATGGAAACTGCAGGCAGGCCATGGATCTCGAACCACACAGTGTCGTGCATACTGCACGTTGTGCATGATCCTCAATCGGCCAGCGCCTCGACGAGGAAGGTGCATTCGGACTTGATCGTCCCGCGAAGGTCGTCCGGACATGGCTTGGCGAAAGTCGGCTTCCGGTAGCGGTTGACCTTGACGTGGGGCAAACGCTCCACGAGCAAACGCTCCAGCTCATCCAGCAAGACATTGCCGCGCGGCTTGCTGATGTCCAGAAGGCCAATCGTGCCAGTTATTGTACCATTCCGCTTTGATATCTGCCGCTCGACTGGCACGCGTTCGTCAGTCGGATCGAGAATCATGAGTGTCATGGGTTTCCTCCCGTTCAATCAGCTCTAGCTGGTTTCGATCTTTCGCGAAACGGACATGGAGCCGGTTGGCCCCGTGACCCAGCCATGGAAGGCGGCGGAGAACTTGCCCGCTTCCGATCCTGCCACAACGATATGGATGTTTCGCTCGCTGGCGAATTTGGGCGCGAGGGTCTCTAGTTGTTCATGGCTCATCTTGTCAGCGGCTGCGCGTGGAATGCCCGCACCAGAGATTTCGTTTGCCACCATTTCCCGTAAGGGACGCGAGGTTACCTGCTGGATTCTGGAACGAAGGCGATCTTTGGAGTACTGACCCTCGCTGGTGAGCGTGCGGATGTGTTCGGGGCAGACCACAAGTAAGGCATCCATGGGCATGCGATGTATTTTGGACAAAATCGCGCCCTCTAGTCCGAGCCCGAGCGATCCAGCAATCTGGTCAGCCCCTCGCGATTCCTGATCGACAATCAGGACGGGACCGCTCGTCATCGCAAACACCGTGACGACGGAGTCCTCGACCTGGAAGCCTCTCTCCACATGGAGCGGCGACCAGGGCGACCCCTCCTCCCATTCGGCGAAGCACATCGTGAACTTGAGCGGACTACTCAGGGTCGAACGATCAACCCCTCCAGGTCTCGCGCCGCCAATGTTGCGGATCACAAGCCTCACCGCTCTGCCGATTGTCGCGTTCGCCCGACTGCCGGCGCCGAGCGCGCTCAGCTTCATGTTCATGCCGATGCGATGCCGGATCGGGCCATTCACGACCATCACGGGCGCGGCCCCCATGGTGGTTGCGGTCACGCCGTGGATGTTGAACTCGTCCGTACAGACTGCCTCGACCGCCGCAATTACAACTGGAAGATAGTCGGGTCGGCATCCCGCCATGACCGCGTTGATTGCGACCTTTTCAACGCTCGCCGGCGCCATGTTGGGAGGAACAACCGCGACAATGTCTTGCGCGCCACGCTTTGTCCCCGCCAACATTCTTAACACCCTTTCCGGCGTCGGCGGAACAAGCGGCAAGCCATCGCTGAAACCCTGATCGAACATGAATTCGGCTTCATCATCCGCGCTCGCAATCTCGATACGCCGCGCGCGCATCGGATTATTCGAAGCAGTCGCGCGGAGGCGCTCATTGACTTCAGGGTCAAGATGTCTGGAACCACAGCCAGGTCGCCATTCCGGGTAGTCCAGCCAGTTGACCTCACTCAGTCCAAGATCCAGCGCGTCGCCGATCTGTCGTTCGAGCGCTTGCCATTCGCTCCGAACAAATCCCTCAAACCGGGTCCCGACTTTCCCCTCCCCGTCTGTCCAGAACACCGCAGGTACAACT
Source organism: Hyphomonadaceae bacterium (assembly GCA_947478925.1). Taxonomy (GTDB): domain Bacteria; phylum Pseudomonadota; class Alphaproteobacteria; order Caulobacterales; family Hyphomonadaceae; genus UBA7672. The sequence continues at coordinate 2,119 of CANJXY010000037.1, forward strand.
TCGAAATCCCATGCAAAGGACACGCTGCAGTCGCCATCGTCGAGGACAGGCATCGTCAGAGCGTGACGCTCCTTCAATGTTGCATTCCCGGTTGCTGACTGTCCGACCAGCAGTACGTCCGCCCGCTTCCCGAAGGCGCGATGGAAAGCTTCGAGAACCGGCATAGCCAGATTGCAGGTCTTGCAGTCTTCCTTGACGAAACAGACGAGGCTTGGACGACCGCTCGGAAACTGGCGAAGCAAACCATCGAGATCGGGCAGGGAAAATCCGGGATCGAACTCAGTCATCCACACCCTCCGGCTCCGGTCATCGGGCCCATTCCATCTCGCCCCGACCCCTTGCGCTGGCGCCGATCGCCGGGGTGGCAAGACTGCTATCGAGGATGCCCTATCCGCAAGGCGGTTGTAAGCTATGGTCGGATCGCGGCTGGACGCGAACATTCATGGGTGGCGGAGGCGGATGGGAATCGAACCCACCACACGCCTTGTCGGCGCGTCACTGGTTTTGAAGACCAGGGGAGCCACCAGACTCCAGTCACCTCCATACCCGCACAAACCCTACTGTCAGAGATGATTGAGTCAAACATCGTCGTGACCGTTCGATACAGGGCTCGCATCCTCGACCAGATGACGAAGATCGCCGTTGCGCAAGGTTATCCCCTGCGCGTCGAGATACTCGAGTACCGGGACAATGTACTTGCGAGTCGTCTTCAGAGCCTCTCGCGCCTCTCCCGTCCGGAACCGCGCCGGAAAAGGAAAGGCCTTGCGAAGGTCGCGCCCGGCCTCGTCCAGCGCGTCGACATGAAAAACCAGGAGCTGATTGAGCGCATGATTTGTGAGTGACACCGCGCGCCCCGAGGCGACCAAGAGCTCGACGAGGTCGTGAACTGTGCCGGGCTCAGGGTCGGCATCCGTGAGAAGATCGTCCGGGTCCGGTGGCTTCAGTCCACCCCGGCGCAATGACTGTTCAATCGCATCCAACTGGGAGCGTTGATGAAGCGAGAGCCCAGCACGCGGATCATATCCGGCGAGCGCGATTCCTTCCCTTCCACGCACCACACGGGCCTCTTCGGCAAGTAGCCGCTCTGCGTGGTTGACCAGGACCAGCGGGATCGGCCCCGCCAGCGCCCGGCGGACCCGAGCTTCGGGAAATCCTGACCGCAAGGGGGAGCCACGATGGAGCGACGCCAGCTGTTCAAGGTAGGCGTCTTTCGTCGCTGCAATTGCCGGCCTACTCCCTATCTGTCCAGCGTCGAGATCAAGATACGCCGGGCCGAGAGCCCCACGCATGTGCTCGGCAGTTTGGGAGCCAAGTCGTGCCAGTTCTGCAAGCCCGACAATGCCTCCATTCCGACGTCCCAGGGCGCTGGCAATCTCACCGGGATCGCCCCTCTCCGCCGCTGCCAAGATGGCCATCCGATCATCATCATTCTTGCGAGAGGGTGAAGCCGCCGGATCTATGATGATGGCGCCGCCGATTGTCTCGACAGGAGAGAGACAACGCAGAACCGCTCGCTGGCCGACGAAGGCTGTGACAGGCGCGGCAAAGCGGAGCTGAGCATAGTCGCGTTCGCCCGGCTCGATGCGGTTGCCACGAAAAAGCCGGACGCTCGCGGTTGCACTACGCGTCCCGTGCATCACGCGCACTTCGTCCAGATGCTTCAACGCACGGTTTGCAGCCGGCGACACCGTCAGGCTTACATCGATCTGGGCGGAGGACGAAAAGCAGCCCGGCGCACAAAGTACATCGCCTGGTCGGACGTCGTCGCGAGACACATTCCGGAGGTTGACCGCAGTACGACTGCCGGCCTCGACAAAGTCACGATCGAGCCCGTGGGTCTGAAGGCCACGAACAATCACCGATCTGCCCATCGGCGCCACGACGGCCTGTGAACCCTGTTCAAGCCCTGCCCCAAGTAGCGTCCCGGTGACGACTGTCCCCATTCCGGTTGAACTGAAAACCCGGTCCACCGGCATGAAGAAGCCAGGGAGCCGTGACAGGCCAGGCGAACGGCACAGCAGGTCATCGAGTTCCCGATGCAGCAAATCGAGCCCTTCCCCCGTGCTTGACGAACAGAAGACAATTGGTTGCTCCCGGAGACCGCTTGCTGCGATGGCTGCCTTGATTGACATCTCCCGCTTCGACCACTCGGATCGCGCCAGCAAGTCAGCCTTGGTGACAGCCACGACGCCCTTGGTGATTCCAAGAAGCGTTGCGATTTCCAGATGCTCGACAGTCTGGCGCGCGATACCCTCAACCGCGGACACGACCAGCAGTGCTGCGCCAGCGCCCGTGGCGCCCGAGACCATCGTGCGAACGAAATCCTCGTGCCCCGGTACATCGATGAAATCGATGATCCCGGAAGGATAATCGCGATGCGCAAATCCGAGCACGATTGACAGACCGCGCTCCTTTTCCTCCTTCAGCCGGTCGGTCTCGATACCAGTAAGCGCTCGGACCAAGGACGTTTTGCCGTGATCGACGTGACCAATCACTGTAACGGCGCAGGATTTCATGGAGCCAGAGCCTGCTGGATCGCCCGCGCGATATCAGGGATCTCGCTGTCCAGAACCGCCCGCACGTCCAAACAAAACTTTCCATCGCGAATGCGCCCCAGGACAGCCGGGTCACCCGTTCGCGCACGGCTCGCCATCGCTTCGGCTGAAAGCGATGGGGTGTTCAGAGCTACCGCAAAACTCTGGAGATCCTGCTGCGGCAGCGCTCCACCGCCCGCGTAGGCGGTACTCTCCACGATCTCGACCCCGAGCCCGGGAACGGTAGCAACGGACAGGGCCAACCTCTCGGCTCGCGCCTTCACTGTGACCATGCGCTCCGCGAGGGTACGAAGGACCGGGATTTTTTCTAGCGGATCGTTCGGCGCTTGGTAGAGGCGCAGCGTCGCCTCAAGTGCGGCAAGAGACAGCTTGTCTATCCGCATCGCTCGGACAATTGGATGTGACTTGAGCTTGGCCACAAGCGCGGCGCGCCCGGCGATCACGCCGCACTGGGGACCCCCGAGCAACTTGTCTCCCGAAAACATCACAAGATCGACGCCCTCTTGAAGGATGTCGCGAACAACTGGCTCATCGACGAGGCCGAATCGGGAGAGATCGATAAGTACCCCGCTGCCCAGATCCTCAACCATGACCACGCCTTTGCTGTGAGCAAGCGCGGCGAGCTCGCGTCGCGAGGCCTTGGCAGTGAAGCCGACGATCCGGAAGTTGCTGGTGTGGCTCTTGAGAAGCACGGCGGTCTCCGGGCCGATCGCAGCCTCGTAGTCGGCAAGTCTGGTCTTGTTAGTGGCGCCGACCTCTCTGAGCCGGGCCCCACTCTGCGCAATCACGTCCGGCATCCGGAAGGATCCGCCGATCTCGATCAACTCTCCGCGCGAAGCGACGACCTCCCGCCCTGCAGCGATACAAGTGAGACAGGCGAGCACGGCTGCTGCACAGTTGTTCACGACAACAGCCGCCTCGGCCCCGGTTAGCTCACGCAGTAACGCTTCAACATGGACATGTCGCGAACTCCGCGCTCCGGTCGCGAGGTCAAGTTCAAGATTGGAGTAGGACCTGCCTGCGTCCTGGATTGCCTCCAGGGCCTCGGGGGCCAGCAGCGCCCGGCCAATGTTGGTGTGGATGATGATACCCGTAGCATTGATGACGCGCCTGAGGCTTCTGGTCCGGCCTGCTGTGATGGTTGCCTCCACGGTCGCAAAGAAGTGAGTGGTCAGGAACTCTGGTGGCGTTGCCTCGCGCCCAGATCGAAGCGCCTCACGAATTTCGTCCAGTCGCGTGCGCAAGGCGTGTGCGACGACGCCGCGACCATACCGAACAACAAGCGGCGAGGCCTGCGCGGATTCAAGCAGGGCATGGATCTGGGGCAGCTGTCGAAATGTGTCGCTCAAGAAGGCTGGGCCTTTGTCTGGAGGATGACGGGCGCGGTGGCGTCCGCTCAATGCTTACTGATCTCCAGAATATCCGGATTTCAGGGCCTGTCAGGATAACTCCATCAGCTGGGTTCCCTTCCAAAAAAGCAGGATTCCGCCCACGCGATCGCCCTCGACCAGACAGGGTCTGCCTGGGCCCCGAAGATGTGCAAGGTAGGCCCTCTGATCATGTGCCGTTGAAAATCGAAGGGGGTATAGATCTCCGCGTGCATTTGCAGAAATCGTTGCGCCGAGGTTTGTGAGTTCAACCCGAGCATTTTTCGCTCGCGTCGTCGGTTCGGCAGATGCGGGTTTTCGGCGCGATTGTTTTCACGCAAAAGACCGGGCTGAAAATGGATCGTCGATACAGCCAGACCGCGTGCTATATGACGGGCGCCGGGAACCGGCGATCATTGTACGAAATTCGCGCCATTGGGATCTCTCCGGAGACAGATATTCTCAACCTTGCCAGAGACCGGTTGGTGTCAGTCTGACAGGACTGCCCGGCAGACCCAGGTATCCGGACCCGTTCCGGAAAACGGAGCGAATAGTCATCTTGTGACCCCATAGCGCCCGGCTGCGAGCAGTTTTGCCTCACAGCACCTCCGCGTTTCAGTTGATCGTGGGATGCCCCCATCCCAGGCGCCCGGCGTCGCGCAGAACTTCGCGCGCGGCGTTGCGGCCAGGCAGTCCGGTCACGCCTCCGCCGGGATGCGATCCTGCGCCGCACATATAGAGCCCCCTGAGCGGGCCGCGATAATCGCCATGTCCGAGTTGCGGTCGCGCCGCCCACATTTGGTCGAGCGACATGGCGCCGTGCATGATGTCGCCGCCGATCAGGCCGAACTTTTCCTCCAGGTCCATCGGCGTCAGCGTCATGCGTCCGAGAATGGACGCCCTGAAATTCGGCGCATAACTTGTCACGGTGTCGATGATGTGTTCGGCGACAGTATCGCGATAGTCAGCCCAGATTTTTCCGTCGGGCAGCTGCGGCGCGAATTGCTGGCAGAAGAGGCTGGCTACATGCTGTCCCGGCGGGGCAAGACTGTCATCCACCGTCGATGGAATGAGGATCTCGACGATCGGCGCTTTCGACCAGCCATGAACTTTAGCGTCTGCAAACGCGCGGTCCATATAGTTGAGCGTCGGCGCAAGAATGATGCCAGAGCGGTGATGCTCTCCCCCCTCCTTGCCCGGCAGGCATGTGAAGTCCGGAAGTTCCGACAGCGCCACATTCATGCGCACCGTACCTGATCCGCATTTCCATTCGCGTATGCGTTCGAGGAAGCCGGTATCAAGATCGCTTTCTGCGATCAGGCGCGTATAGAGCAAGCGCGGATTGACGTTTGCGATCACGCGTTGCGCTTCCACGGTCTCCCCGCCTTCAAGCTCGACGCCCTCGACGCCGTTCGGACCAACCCGGACGCGTGAAACCGCCGCATCTAGCGAAATCTCGACGCCGAGATCGCGGCAGGCGCCGGCCATCGCCTGCGTGATCGCGCCCATCCCGCCGATCGCGTGTCCCCACACGCCCTTCTCCCCGTCGACCTCGCCGAACACATGGTGCAGCAGGACATAGGCAGAACCCGGCGTATCCGGGCTGGCATAGTTGCCGACAACAGCGTCAAACCCGAACGCCGCCTTGATCGGATCACTTTCGAACCATCGGTTGAGAAAACTGCGCGCGTCCTTGGTGAACAGATCGAGTATGTCGCGCTGCAAGTCTGTCGACCCGCGCACAACGGGCCATAGCTGGCTGAGCACATCGATGCCCGCGGCCACGCCACGCTTGGGATTGGGCGGTGTCTTCTCGGATACGCTTCGCAGCACGTCGGCCACCCGCTCGAGATGATCATAGTAGGCCGGGAGGCGCGCCGCATCCTTTGCCGAAAATTTCGCGATCTCCGCCTGCGTCTTCTCCAGCCCGCCGCCAGCCTTGAGATAACGACCGTCCACCGTCGGCAGGAAATTCGAGATCGGCCGCTTCACGATCCGCAGCCCGCGATCCTTCAGCTTCATGTCTGCGATGACTTTGGGATTGAGCAGACTGACCGTGTAGCTGGCTGTCGAATTCCTGAACCCCGGATGGAATTCCTCGGTGACTGCCGCTCCGCCAACGATCCCCCGGCGCTCCAGCACCCGCACCTTCAGCCCCGCGCGCGCAAGGTAGAAGGCGCAGACAAGGCCGTTATGGCCACCGCCGACCAGCACCGCATCGTACGCGCCCGGTTTCCGTTCCACTCTTCTCGCTCCCCTGCAGGCTCGGCATTCAGACTGCTTCCTAGCGCGCTTTGCTCGCGATCGCCTATCCAGTCGTCATCGCCGTGTCGGCATTACGCTACGTTGCCCCATCACATTGCATCAGCCTTGAGTTTCCAGACACCCCGATGTCTGCTCGATTCTGCTCCCGGAGGCTGGAATGTTCATGACCGACCCCACACAATTTGACGCAGTCATTATCGGCGGCGGGGCGGCAGTCACCGAGGAGTTTCTCCCCGCCTTCCGGAACTCGACCGCGTCCTATTCCGTTAGCCTGCTCAAGCCGAAGATTGTCCGCGCGATGGATCTGGCGCGGCATGGTCTCGAGCTAAAGCTGCGGCCGTGAGAGGCGCCTGCCCAGCGTGATCGATCCCAGCCTCGCCCCGCCCGGCCAGCACGTCGCCAGCCTGTTCTGCCAGTATTTTGCGCCTGAACTGCCCGCCGTCCGCAGCTGGCAAGATGCGCGCGCGAAGGCCGTTGAAACGATCATCGACACAATCACAGAGGTTGCCCCCAACTTCCGCGGATCGATCCTCGGCCAGATGGCGCTTTCTTCCATGGACCTCGAAACGAAGCCTGGCCTGGTCGGTGGCGACATTTTCCACGGACAAATCAGGCTTGACCAGTTGTTCAGCGCCCGGCCCGCGCTGGGCCATGGGGACTACCGCAGTCCGATCGCCGGTCTATACATGTGCGGATCGTCGACCCATCCAGACGGCGGCGTGACGGGCGTTCCCGGCCACAACGCCGCCAGGGAGCTTCTCCGGGACCGGCGACGGCACGCCCGAAACAACAAGGCGCGCGCGACCGCGTGAAGAAGAGACGAAGAGACAGCACATGAACGCCCAGGACAGAACATTGAAAGTCGTTCCCGCGGCAGATCGCACGGGATACTCCCTGCCTGCTTGGACCTATGACGATCCCACCTTCATGCAGATCGAGCGTGAGCGGGTCTTCCTACCGACGTGGCAACTGGTGTGCCATCTCAACGACATCCCAAATCGCGGAGACTATGCGACGCTGCGCCTTTACGGCGAGCGTGCGTTTGTGGTGCGCCAACAGGATGGAAGCGTGCGCGCCTTTCACAATGTCTGTCGCCATCGCGCGGCGCGCCTCGTCGACGGACATCAGGGCAATTGCGCGGGGCGAATTGTCTGCCCCTATCATGCGTGGACCTACAAGCTTGATGGCGACCTTATCGGGGTTCCGAACCAGGAAGCCTATGAGAACTTCTCGAAGGCCAACCATGGCCTCGTTCCAATCGAGTGCGATGTGTTCGCCGGCTTTGTGTTTGTCCGCTTCGTGTCAGGCGGCGAAAGTCTCTCCACCTACATGGAGCCGATTGCGGAAGAGGCGGCATTGTATCGCTTCGCCGACCTCAAGCCGATGCGGAAAATCGGCGAGCGGTTGCGCGAAGTGAACTGGAAGAACGCAATGGACAACTATTGCGACGCTCTCCACATCCCGGTGGCGCATGACGGCCTGAACAATCTTATTGGCGAAACCTATCGGCTCGAGATTGATCGGGGCGTCTACAAGATCTTTGGCGATCTCGACGAAATGCGGTCAGATACTCCATCGAACCACGCCTACAAATCCATTCTCCCCAAGGTCGATCACCTGCCGGGTTCACGTCAGCGGTTGTGGACCTATTTCAAGCTGTGGCCGTCGCTCGCGTTTGACGTTTATCCCGACCAGATAGACTTCATGCAGTTCCTGCCGCTCGGACCAACCTCATGCCTGCTGCGGGAGAGTGTGTATGCGCTCGATGACGATCGGCGCGAAATGCAGACGGCTCGCTACCTCAACCTGCGCATCAATCGTGTCGTAAACCGGGAAGACCACGACCTCATCGCGCGTGTGCAGGACGGCATGGGGTCAAGTGTGTTCGCTCACGGCCCGCTGGGCTCGAATGAAATCTGCCTGCGCGACTTTGCCGAACGGATGCGCGAGACCATCCCGCTGGCTGCCGAAGTTTCGCGACCGTCGCGAGAGCGTCTTGAAGCCGCGCTGGAGTCCTGAACATGGGCCGCGTTTGGCTTCTGGCGATCGCGGCCACGTGCTTCGTCGCATCCGCATCGGCGCAGCAATCGTCCCGACCGATCGCCGTTGGCGACATCCAGCGCCTCGTCGACATCAGCGACCCCCTGTTCACGCCTGACGGCGCCTCGGTCCTTTTCACCGCCTCCGAAGTCAATGTCACCAACGATGCATCCGTTTCCGATCTCTGGATCGTGAGCACCCGTGACCGGGAACCGCATCGCCTGACCTCGACCCCAACGGTTAGCGAAAGCGCGCCACGTATCTCGGCAGACGGCACCCATCTCGCCTTCATCAGCGACGTAGACGAAACGGGGGCGCAGGTCTGGATGATCGACTTGCCGCTAGGCGCAGCGAGGCAGGTCAGTCACCTCAAGGGTGGCATTTCCGACTTCGATCTCGCACCGGATGGCGCAACAATCATCGCGGTTGCTGAAGTCGGCGCACGGGTCGGCGGAGCCCCGGAGAAGCCCGGCGCCCCAATCGTCATCGATCGCTTTGTATTCAAGGATGACGGCCGGGGCTATCTCGACGACCGGCGCCAGCATCTGTTTCGCCTTGATGTCGCCTCTGGGGAAGCCAGACAGATCACCAGGGGCGATTTCGATCACTGGTCTCCGCGCATTTCACCGGACGGGAGAAGCATCGCCTTCGTCTCAAAGCGGCAGGGCGATACCGACCGGAACAGCAATTTCGATGTTTTCGTCTTGCCAATTTCTGGCGAGGGGGAGCCTCGCGCCATCGGGCAGGATCTGCTCGCAGATGGAAATCCAGAATGGGAAAGCCCGCCCGCCTGGTCGCCGGACAGTAAGCAGCTCGTCTGGCACCGCGGCGGGGAAGACAAATGGATCTACTATTCACCTGAGCAGCTCGTGGTCGCGGACGTGGCTAGCGGCACGGCGCGCGAACTGGCGCACATCGATCGCTGGGTCACGCGGCAGGTATTCACGCCGGACGGCAAGTCGATCCTGGGCCTGATCGAACAGGACCGCGACACATGGCTCGCGAAAATTGATATCGCGAGCGGCGGCATCGCGTATCTGACTTCCGGCGCGCGCTTCGCATCCAACTTCGCCGTTTCATCTCAGGGCGCGGTCGCCGTTCTGGAGGGTGATGCAGGCCACCCCTATTCTCTGCGCACGCTGAAAGACGGCGCATGGAGCAAACTGGCGGACCTGAATCCCTGGCTGAACGACATAACGCTGGCCCCCTACCAGGATCTCACCTGGCGCAGTGGCGGAACCGATATTCACGGCATGCTGGTGCTGCCGCCGGATCACAAGTCGGGCGACAAGCATCCGCTCATCGTCAAGGTACATGGCGGCCCGGTCTACCAGTTCAGCCATGAGTTCATGTTCGAGTGGCAGGCGCTTGCGGCAAAAGGCTATGCCGTGCTCGCGGTCAACCCGCGCGGCTCATCCGGGCGCGGCTTCGATTTCGCGAAAGCAATCTACGCGGACTGGGGTAACAAGGACGTTGCGGACGTCAGCGCGGGTATCGACGCCGTCATCAAGCTGGGTGTGATTGACGCAGGCCGCATCGGCGTCGGTGGGTGGAGCTATGGCGGCATCCTCACCAACTACATGATCGCGAGCGACAAACGCATCAAGGCTGCGGTGAGCGGCGCCGGGATGTCCCACTTCATCGGCGGCTATGGCGTCGACCAGTATGCGCGCGACTACGAATTCGAGCTCGGAACGCCCTGGGACAAGCCTGAGGTCTGGAAGCGCGTCAGCTATCCCTTCTTCAAGGTCAAGACGATCACCGCAGCGACGCTGTTCCTGTGCTCGCAGGAAGATACCAACGTCCCCTGTACCGGCGGCGAGCAGATGTACCAGGCGCTGCGTTCGCGCGGCGTGCCGACCCGCCTGGTTGTCTATCCGGGAGAGACACACAGCCTGTCCACGCCAAGCCACGCGCAGGACAGGATCCAGCGCAGCCTCGACTGGTATGACGAGCACCTGACCAAATAGTCAGCGTACGACCACCCCGCCCTTCATCACGTGGCTGACCTGCTCCAGCACAGAGATGTCGGCGATGGGATCAGCGCCAACCGCCGCCATGTCGGCCCAGTGCCCGGCAGAGATCGCGCCAACCTGCTTCGGCCAGCCGATCAGGTCTGCCGCCCACAGCGTCGCGGACTGCATCGCCTGCATGGGCGACAAGCCGTATTTCACCATGTTGCGAAACTGCCGCGCGTTGAGCCCATTGGGGTAAACCCCCGCGTCGGTGCCGTAGGCGATCTTCACGCCCTTCTTCACCGCAAGACGAAATACCTCGCGTTGCGCATCGGTCGTCTCGCGGTTCTTCCGCAGCGTCTCTTCTGGCCAGCCATCGCGCGTGCCGACCTCCTCGATATAGTCGCCATTATAGATGTCTGCGACGAGATAGACGCCGGCCTTTTTCATCATGTCCAGCGCCTCCGCATCCAAAAGCGAGCCGTGCTCGATGGAGGCGACGCCGGCGCGTATCGCCATTTTCGCGCCTTCCGCGCCGTGCGCGTGCGCCGTAACGCGTACGCCGTATTTCTTCGCCTCCTCCACCGCGACGCGCATCTCCGCTTCAGTGAGTTCCGGCTGGCCAGGCTCGGTTCCGACCGTCAGCACCGCGCCGGTAGCGATCAGCTTGAGCCAGTCGACCTTGTGGCGCAGCAGGTAGCGCGCCTTGTCGCGCATGTCGTCCTCGTCTTTCACCACGCCACGCGTCATCGACGCCGGAATGCCGACATCGTCGGCGAGCCCCGTGATCGTACCGCCCCCGCCGGGCGCCGTCAGATATGCGCCAACCACGGCCATGCGCGGTCCTTCAATCAGTCCCCTGTTGATTGCGTTGCGCAGCGCCACGTCAGTGAAGGCGCGCCACGATCCGACATCCCGAACCGTCGTAAACCCGGCCCGCAAGGTGCGGCTGGCATTTGCGGCGCCCGCTAGGGCGTCATCCGCCTCTGACGAGATCAGCGGATCGGCGACGCCGGACCCCTGAATATCCCCGGCCAGGTGCGTGTGCATGTCGATCAGCCCCGGCAGCACCCATTGCGTCGACCAGTCGACAACGGGACCATCCGATGGCGTGCCACGCCACGCGCCAACGGAGGCCACCTTGCCATCGACAATGCGCACAATCTGGTCATGCCTGACCACACCAGCCTCGACGTCGAGCAGGTGGCCTGCGTGGACATAGCTCGTCTGCGCAATCACGGGCGCTGAGCCGAACATCACGGCGGCAATTGCCATGCATAGCCGCACCAGGAAACCCGCACCCGCCATGCCCTGCATCGTAACTCTTCCTCTCAATTCACTTCGCTGCATTTCGTGCCCCCGTGCTGCGGCGCATGTCGACGTCACGCAGCCAGGTCCCTCACATCAACTTCACAAAGACCAACGAAGCGGTCTGCGGCCTTGAAGGCAAGCACCATGTTCAAAGCCAGTCGCACCGTCTCTGTGATTGCCCTGGCAGTGGGCCTGTTTGGCCTCGCCGCTTGCACACAAAAGGAAACAGCGCCGAAGGCAGCAATCCCTCCTAACATTTCTACCGAAGCCTCCACCGCCACCGCCGACATCGTGAACGCTGCGACGTTGACGCCAAAGCCGCTGGAGGCCGAGGCAAGACCGTCCCTCTCGCACGATTCCTTGGCGACCAGTTGGTGGCTGGCAGGTTTGCGCCCGGGGATATCGTTGGCGGCGAGGTCGGTGGCGAAGGCTATCTGATCGCCACCTACCGCGGCGCCAGCAGCGACAAGTCGATCCTGATTTCGGATCACATAGATGTGGTCGAGACGCTGGAGAAGGATTGGGAACGTCCGCCTTTCAAGCCCCTCGTCGAGAACGGGTATATGTTCGGACGCGGCGTCGAGGATGTGAAGTTCGATGTCGCCGCCGTCATCGTCACCTTGAAGCGCCTGAAGACAGAAGGCTTCAAACCCGCGACCGACAATGTTCTCGTGCTCTCAGGCGACGAAGAAACGGCGTCGGCTCGCTATTCATGAAGACGTCGGACGACCACTCGCACGGCCTGAACGAACGCGTGCACCTGGGATCAGTCGATGGCGCGCTGGATCAATGGAAAGTCATGTTGACCGAGCTGGCGGGAAAGTGAGGGGCTAAGCGGCCGGTTAGCCTTCCGCAACAGGACGGCGCCGCGAGAGGAAGTAGACAGGCACGCCCATAGCAAGAAGCACGAGGCCCCACAGCATCGCCTCCGCGCCGGCGCCCCAGATCGTCCAGACCGAATAGATCAGGGCCATCACTGCAAGAATCGAGAAGAGCGCCGTACCTGGAAGCCTCCTTCTCGCCTGGAGGGTCAGGGCGGCCAGGGCGGTCATCAGATACATGACCAGACATGATGTCGTGGAAAGCAGGATCAGGAAGTTGAAGAACTCCGCCATCGACTTGGAATAGTTGAGCAGCACCACACCGCTCAGGACGGCGCTCGAGATGATATGCGCGCGCACGGGCACGCCACGCGACGATGTCTTGGCCAGATAGTCGGGAAAGACGCCGTCGCGCGCCATCGCCGAAGGCAATTCTCCCTGCAGCAGGATCCAGCCATTGAGCGCCCCGAGCGCGCTGATGATGGCGAAGATCGAAATGAACGCACCGGCATTTGCGCCAAGATGCATCGCGATGAAGTCGGCGAATGGCGCATTTGACCCCTCAAGGCTGCCGCGTGGCGACAACAGGACGATCGCCGAGCAAACCAGCAGGTAGAGAGCGCCGGTGAAAGCGGTGCCGACCATGGTCGCACGCGGGATTGTCGTCTCGGGCTGGTCAACCTTGTCAGCCGGAATCGTTGCAGATTCGAGCCCCAGCAGCGCCCACAGCGTCAGCGTGGCGGCGGCGGTGATGCCGCCCAGGTTGAATTCCCCGGGTTCGATCGGCATCACGGCGCCACCCCCCGTGCTCGCCAGGACTACAATCGCTACACCGATCACAAGCACCAGCGGAATGATTTTGAGGATGGTGGTCACGAGCTGAACACGTCCCGCCATGATCGCGCCGCGGCAGTTCGTGAGCGTGAGCACCCATATCAGTGTAAGGGTTACCGCAGCATGCAGCCCCTGCACCTGCGTCAGAAGCGGGAAGAACAGCGAAAGATAGCTCATCGCTGCAGTAGCGATTGCGCCATTTCCCACAAGCAGGGCGACCCAGTAGCTCCATGCGACCAGAAACGCGGGAGCTGGGCCAAAAGCTGCACGCGAGTAAGCGTAAGGCCCGCCAGCGGCCGGCATTGCCGCCGCCAGCTTCGCGAAGACAGCTGCCAGGCACAACGCGCCCGATATAGTGACCACCCAGGCGACGACGGCGTTCCAGCCGAATGGCGACAACGAGGCGGGCAGCAGGAAGACGCCCGACCCGATCATATTACCGACCACCAGCGCGCACGCCATCCAGAAGCCGAGACGGCGAGGCGCGGTGGCGACTTTGAAGGTCATTCGCCCTCGATGGCGGGGCGCCCTAGAATTTCTGGCCCCACTTGATGCCCAGCGTACGCGGCAGGTTGGTTCCCTGGAACGCATGCGCGCCGCAGGTGCCGATGGCGCAAGCCACGAAATTGTAGAGGTCTGCGCGTTCATCGGTTACGTTGGAGAGGTAGGCCGTGAGGCTCCAGTTATCCCGCGCGATGCCCGTGGTCAGATCGAGGGTGATGAAGCCCTTCTGATCTCCGAGGATGGCCTGGTCCGCGACCAACAGGCTGGAGCGGGAGGCGGTTTGCCCTGAAACCGATCCCTGAAAATGGGCGTCGAAGTCCATGAACGGGAATTCGTACCGAGCGGTCAGCGTACCCTTGAACTCGGGCACCACCGGCAGCTTCTGGCCGGACGGCGCTTGCGGGTCCTGAGTCTCGTCGCCATTCGTGGCCGGGTTGTCGACAGCCTGCGGACAGTTCGTCTCCGGCCGCAGGTTTGCGTCGACGAAACCGCAGAAGTTCGACGTCAGCTTCGATTCGAGCGCCGAGAAGGCCCCGCTGATGGTCAGGCCGTCGATCGGATCCCAGGCGAAGTCGCCCTCGATGCCCTGGATCCGCGCAGATGACGCGTTCTGAATTTCCGTCAGACCATTCTGGCCAAGGATGGGGAACTGGAAGTCGTTCCAGTCCTCGGTGAAGGCCGCCACGTTGAGCGTCAGCGTGTTGTTGAGCCATGTCGTCTTGGCGCCGATCTCGTAGTTCACCAGCTCGTCCGCAAGATAGGGCGGCAGGGTGCCTCGCCGGTTGACGCCGCCCGGCCGGAAGCCGGTCGAATAGGTGGCGTAGATCATTTTGTCGGGTTCGACGTGGTAGGTGACATTGGCACGGTAAGTGGCACCCTCATCCTTCACCGTACGGTCAAGGTTGGTGCAGGGCGATCCCTCCACGACAGCGGGACCGAAGCAGGCCGCCTCACCCGTACGGCTGGAGAAGCCGGAACCATATCCGAAGAACCCGACGAGCGAATTGTCGTAGCTATAGAGCCGCACGCCCCCTGTCGCTGATAGCTCCGGCGTGAAATCATAGGTAACTTCACCAAACGCAGCGTAATCGCGATCGGTCCGCTTCTGCTCCGTCAGCCAGATCGTATCAGGATGCCCCGGCACCTCGATCGCCGCCCCGAGGTTCCTGATAACATACTGCTGGTGAATGTGGTGCTCTTGCTGGTTCTGGAACAGCCCCGCCACGAAGCGCAGTCTGTCAGTCGAGGGCGACGAAATCCGCACCTCGTTCGAGTAGAGCTTGAAGTCGTCTTCACCCAGGTAAAACTGCGTCGGGTCAATCGGCGTACCGGCGTCGCCGACGAAATACGCGCCGTAGCCAAACAGCGTGTCGTAGTAGAATGCGTAGTCCGTATAGTCGTTGGCAGAGTTGATTTTGCGATCGAGATAGGAGCCGGAGTAGATAAGATCGAAATCCCCGATCTTGCCTTCCACCGACAGCGCCGCCTGAAGAATGCGATCATCGCTGAAATCAGGTTCGAAGCGCTCGACTTTCAAGTCGCCAAGCTTGGGATCGAACGCACCTATGCCCTCAACGCTGGTTTTCTGAGCCAGGATGCTCGGCGTGATCGTCCAGCTGTCATTGAGGTCAATGCGCAGCGCGGCGCGGGCGCCGTATGTTTCGGCCGAATTGAAATCCTTCTTGACCAGGTCTGCGTTCGTGACGGTGACGCCAGACGTCGGGAAGGTGCGGCTGCCCAGCACGTTATCGATGTAGCCCGCGTCCTTCTTGTAGTAGCCGACAAGGCGCACGGCCGCGTTGTCGGAGACAGGCTGGTTCACAAAGCCCTCGACCTGCGCGCCCGTGCCGCCATGCTCAATCTGGTTGACCTCGAGATCGTAGCCAGCCTCGAAGCCCGAAGTGTCCGGTTTGTTCGAGATGATGCGAAGCACGCCCGACTGAGCGCCAGCGCCAAACAGGGTGCCCTGTGGACCGGCGATCGCTTCGACGCGTTCGATGTCGTAGATATGCAGGGGCAAGAAGCCCAGGATTGTCGTGACCGGCTGCTCGTTGAAATAGACGCCGACGCTGGGCTGCGACGCCGAGTGGTTTCCGTCGCCGCCGCTCACAACCCCTCGGAAATAGACGTTGGTCGAATTTGGTCCGGTCGACTGGTAGGACAAGCTTGGAATGTACTGCGCGTAGTTCGAGAAGTCCGAGACCTGAAGCTGGTCCAGTTTCTCCGTCGGAAACGCCAGCACCGTGATCGGAACATCCTGAATGTCTTCAGACCGCCTCTGGGAGGTGACCACCACCACGTCGCGTCCTGACTGAGGCTCCGCCGCTGGCTGATCCGTCTGTCCGTAGGCGGCGCCCACGCCACACAGGATCGTCGACCCAAGCAGGGCTGCCCGGGTCATGCCCCGCCACGTCTTCATCTGGATCCGCAACTTCTTGGGCTCGGTCACCATGCTTATTCCCCGCAATTGTCCGCCACGTCCCGACCACGCGACATTGTTCGTATGGGTCGAGCGTAGGACCGAAGTATCAGCTTCGCGAAGAGGGATTCACCCAAACGGGGATGAACCGACCAATTTTTGTGCATCACCGTTACCCGAAAGCCCGCACAATGCCCGAGGGCGCTAGGGCACGTCAGGGTATGCGGTCAGGACATCCCCCAAGGCTTCCTTTAGGGGACCCAGCCATGGTTCGTAGTTGCGCCACTGGTCGATTCCCTCGCGGAATATTGGTTGTCGCACCTGCTCGGACGACGCGGTGCGTACGGGGCGCTGCGTTTCATGGAAAGCGAGACAGGCGGGTTCGAAGTCCAGACCGCAGTAGGCAAGCAGCGCCCTGACTTCGGTCTCCGTATCCTCGACCATCCGCTCATAGATCACCCGGTGCACCGCACCCGGGCAAACCCGATCAAAATGCGCCATCAGCCGGACGTAGTCGCGATAGTAGCCGCCAATGCGCCGCAGGCCATAGGAGAAGTTCTGCCCCTGGGCAAAATGCTGTTTGAAGCCCGAGAAGCAGCAGGCCAGCGGGTGACGACGCGCGTCGATGATCTTTGCATTCGGCAGGATCAGCCGGATCAATCCGACATGCGCGAAATTGTTTGGCATCTTGTCGATGAAGAATGGTCGATCGGTCTTGCGCTGAATGCGAGTGCGCGAGAGATATTCCTCACCGAGCTCCCGTAACTGATCCGGAGACAGGCTGGCGACAAGTTCCGGATATCTCGTCGGCTCGTCGCCGCGGATGCGGCCGCCAAGCCGACGCGCCATGGCGGGCATATCGGGCAACTCCATTGTGCCTTCCACCCGCGAATGGCTTGCGAGGATCTGCTCTATCAGCGTCGATCCGGCGCGCGGCATGCCCACGATGAAAATCGGGTCAGGAGACTGCCCCCCCTGCCCGGACCGTGACGCGAACAGCGTAGGCGTGTAGACGCGCGAGGATTCCTCCACCAGACGCGCAGTATCCTCGTCGTCATAGTCGACGCGGCCTTCGCCCATCTGATTTCCACGATTGTAGTGGTCAAAGGACGCAGCATATTTGCCGGCATCCTCCAGAGCCTTGCCAAGGGCGAAATGAAGATGGAGCTCGTCTTCGGGCGCCAGATCCGGTCGTTCAAGCGCGCGCCGCATCACATCCACATCGTCCGACGAAAACCGGAGCGTCTTTAGGTTTGCTAGGCTCCACCAGGCTTCACCGAGTTCGGGCTTCAGGGCAATGGACTTGCGGTAGCACTCAATGCTGTCCGGCGACCGCCCGACCGTCTTGAGAACATGCCCAAGGCTCATCCAGACCTTCGGCCGGTTAGGGTAATCGGCAAGAAGAGAATGATACGACGCGATCGCGGTTTCATATTCGCCCAACCGAACAAGCGCCGCACATCGCAACGCCCGATAGTTCGGGTTATTGGCATCCTTCACCAGCAGCACGTCCATATCCTGGACAACCGCCTCGGCTTTGTTGATCCGCATCCGGACGATTGCAAGATTGTGACGCGCCGCTGCGAAGCCTGGGGCGAGCTCCAGTGCTCGCATCAAGAGAGTTTCGGCATCTGGGTAACGGCCCAACCTTGCTCCGACTTCGGCGAGCATGCGGATCGCCATGACATCCGTTGGATGCCGCTTCAGATAATCGCGCAAGCCGTGCTCGGCGACTGCAAGGCGTCCATCCACCAGCGCCAGCGCGGCCTCTAGCAAAGCCGGGTCACGAGCTGAATCGGCGACGTGCCGGTTATAGGCGGCGTCGGCTGTCTCCGCATCGTTCGCCATCGTGGCGATGTCGCCCAGCAGGCGCCAGGCGTTCGGAAGTTTCAGCCCGTCCCGCAGGGCGGACCCGACAAGCGACATCGCGTCATCCAGACGCCCCTCGCGATAGCGCAGAAGCCCCAGTTCGAACGTGGCGCGCGGCCAAAGCCTTCCATCACGCGCAAGGGCGTCGAACGACGCGCTGGAGCCGTCTAGTTCTCCAAGCTGGCGAAGGGCGGCCGCGTCTAGCAGCCTGGCCTCCCTGTTGCCCGGAACCACCTTGAGGATTTCGCCAGCCTGTTCGCGCGCCAGTTGCGGCTGCTCGTTCACCAGCGTCCAACCGTGTGCCAGCGCAACGCTGACAGGGCCCGTCTCCTCTATACCGTTCATAAAGCCATTCCAGCGGTGATCTCAGTCAGCGACGAAGTAGTCCGTTTAGCACCGCCGCTTTTACCGGGCGAGGTTTTACTGCGCTTTCGACAGGCACGGTGCAGTTGCGCAGCCGGCCTGCTTCAGGCTGATTCCGATTGTCTATCAACGACTGCGCGCCCTATCCATATGCGCTCAACCACGATCGGCGAGGCCTTCATCGAGATGCCGGCTTGGTGACGGCGAACACTCCGGTCGAGGCTGCGTGTCATCAAGGCAGCTGGCTAGCGCTGACCGGGCGATTTGCGGCGCTGAGTTCGAGTGCGCGTCGGGCCGCAGAGGCCGTCGACAAAGACATTGACCAGCCTGAACGCGCCGGCCTGCCACCCCTTCCCGCCTTGGGAGTAAAAAACTCCAACCAACGCACGAAGCAGCTCTTCCGCCGACACGTCGGAACGCAAAAGCCCGGCGGCGACCCCCCTGTCGAGCAACATGGCGATTGCAGCGGTCAGCCGCTGGAAGGAATACGTCTTGAGCTCCGACGAGCCGTGAGCGACGAGTTGCAGCGCCTCCACCATCCCCTTCTTTGCCGCGACCAGCCGGATATTGGCGTACAGCCACTCCCGCAGGCCCTCGACCGGGTCTGCGCTGCGCGAAAGCGTTTCAGCAAGCGCAAAAAGCTGGTCGACCTCATGGCGGTAGACGGCTTCGAATAGCGCTTCGCGCGTCGGAAAATGCCGATAGAGCGTGCCGATGCCCACGCCAGCCTCGCGCGCGACGGCATCAAGGCTTGCCTGTCCGGTATCCTCACTAAACACCTTTGTTGCAGCCAAAAGCAGGCGCTCACGGTTCCGGATTGAATCCGCGCGAGGCTTTGGTCTGGTTTTGACGCTCTTGGCTTTCATGTCTCTTCAAGGTTGCGTGTCGCGAGTCTTGACAAACGGAGGGCGCCTCCGTATAGATAACTCACTTTCAGGCAATCCGATATCGCTGTCGCCTTCTCAAGGTCGCGCTTGGCAGAACCTGATCTAGAAAACCTGAAAATCGAGTGAGGCGCCATATGTCACTCTCTGTCGGCATCACGATAAATGGCGAGCGTCACGCAATCGATCTCGACGACCCGCGTGTGACCCTTCTTGATCTCTTGCGCGAACGGTTGGCGCTCACCGGCGCCAAGAAGGGTTGCGATCGAGGCCAGTGCGGCGCCTGCACCGTTCTGGTCGATGCACGGCGCGTCAATTCCTGCCTGACACTTGCCGCCAGCCTCGATGGATCAGAGGTGACCACGATCGAGGGTCTTGCCAGCGGTGACGTGCTGCACCCCGTGCAGGCGGCGTTTATTGCACACGACGGCTTTCAATGCGGCTTCTGCACACCGGGCCAGATCATGAGCGCTGTCGGCCTGATTGCCGAAGGTCATGCCGGTGACGATCCGGAACGGATCCGCGAGCTGATGAGCGGCAATCTCTGCCGCTGCGGCGCCTACAAGGGCATCACCGAGGCTGTGCTTGACGCCCAGAAGGCGCAGAGAACTGGCAACCGGAAGGACATGGCATGAACCGGTTCGATTACGTCCAGCCCAAAAGCGTAAAGGATGCGGTCGCGGCAGCCTGTGCGCCCGGTTCGGCCTATCTCGCTGCGGGCACCAACCTTCTCGACCTGATGAAAATCGGCGTGTCGTCCCCTACGAGGATCATCGACATCACGCGCCTGCCGGGCCTCAATGAGATTAGCTGGCTTGCGGATGGCAGCGTGCGTATCGGCGCTCTGGTACGAAATTCAGACCTTGCCTACGACGCACGGTTCGCCCGGACATTTCCATCAGTTGCTGAGGCCCTGCTCTCAGGCGCATCTGCTCAGCTCCGCAACGCCGCCACCGTGAGCGGAAACCTGATGCAGCGCACGCGCTGTGCCTACTTCCAGGATCTCGCCAGCGCCTGCAATCGACGCCAACCCGGCTCAGGCTGCGATGCGCGCGGCGGCGAAAACCGGCTTCACGCTGTTCTCGGGTGGAGCGAGCATTGCATCGCCACGCACCCGTCAGACTTCTGCGTACCGCTGGTCGCACTGGATGCGGTGGTTGAAGTTGAAGGTCCCAACGGCGCCAGAGACATCGCTCTCGATGCGCTTCACGCCCTCCCCGGCGCGGCGCCCGAGCGTGAGACGACGCTGCACCCCGGCGAGTTGATCCTCGGGGTCAGACTTCCAGCCCGGGGCGCCATCTACGCCAGCAACACGCGCTATCTCAAACTGCGCGAGCGAACATCGTACGCGTTTGCCATCGTGTCAGCAGCGGTGGCGCTCGAGATCAGCGGGGATGCGATCCGCTCCGCGCGAATCGCCCTTGGCGGTGTCGCCGCGAAGCCCTGGCGAGCGCGCGAGGCGGAAACCTCACTCGAGAATGCAGCGCCGACACCGGAAGCCTTCGCGAAGGCTGCCGAGCTGGCGCTCTCAGACGCACGCCCCTCTGGCGACAACGCTTTCAAGATCACTTTGGCGCGCAAGATCGTGGCGCGCGCCCTCACGCTCGCACGCGATGGGACACCGAAGGACATGCCGGCCCTGCCCGCCTCGCCCTTCTCCGCAACACTGGGGATCTCCCATGCCGGCTGACTTCAACCCCACGCCTGCTGCCCCGCTCCGTCACGGCTCCAATGCTGGCCAGTCTCTGACGCGTCGCGACGGCGTGCTCAAGGTCACCGGCCGCGCCACCTATGCCGCCGACAATCATCCAGAGGGCATGCTCTATGCCGTGACAGCGGTCAGCCGTATCGCGCGCGGACGCGTGACGTCGCTTGATGTCGCCGCCGCCAGGGCGCACGTAGGCGTCGTCGAGGTGTTGACGCCCGCCAATTGTCCGCGGCTGGCCCACGATCCCGATGTGAAGATGCCGTTTTTCGGCTTCCGCATCGACGTGTTGCAGAACGACGCCGTACGCTATGTCAATCAGCCAATCGCGCTGGTGCTCGCAAAGACGCTGGAGTCTGCGATTGAAGGCGCCGCCCTGCTCAATCCGCAATATGCCGAGGAGTCCGCCCGCACCGGCCTCGACAATGGCGAGCGCTTTGCCGCGGCGGCTGTCGGCGTCGGCGGCCCGCCGCGTACGGCGCATGGCGACATCGACGCAGGCTTCGCCGCCGCCACACATATAACGCAATCGGACTACGTCACGCCAGCCCAGTACCACAACGCGATGGAGCCGCATGCGGTCGTTGCGCAATGGGATGGCGATCACCTGACGCTCGACATGCCCAACCAGGCGCTGGTGCTGAGCTGCGCCAGCTATGCGGCTTATTTTGGCATCCCGCGCGAGAACGTGCTGATCCGTTCTCCTTTCCTCGGCGGCGGCTTCGGTTCGAAGGCGATCATCAACGGCCCTCAGATGCTGGCGATCATTGCCGCTCGCATGATGAAGCGACCCGTCAAACTCGTCCTGTCGCGCTCGCAGATGTATGGACCGGTCGGGCATCGTGGTCAGACATGGCAAAAGCTGCGGATCGGCACGAACACCGAGGGACGGCTGACCGCGCTTCAGCACAGCACGACCTCCGCAACCTCCAGCTTCGACGAGTTCCTGGAACCCGCCGCGAATGCATCGCTGCCGCTCTATGACAGCCCCGCAATCGTGTCCGAACACGTTGGCGTTCGCCTCGATACCGGAACGCCCGGCCCGATGCGAGCTCCGGGTGAAGCACCGGGCTCGGCCGCGCTCGAAGCGGCAATCGACGAAGCCGCCGACGCTTGCGGTATGGACCCGCTTGAATTCCGGCTGAAGAACTATGCCGAGACAGAGCCTGGCACGGGCCGTCCGTTTTCTTCCAAGGCGCTTCGCGACTGCTATTCCGAAGGCGCCAAAAGCTTTGGCTGGGCTGCAAGGCCGCTGAAGCCTCGTCAGATGTGTGACGACAACGGTCTGCTCGTAGGCTGGGGCATGGGAACAGCCGTCTTCCACTGCCCGCACTTTCCCACAGCCGCGCGCGCGACGCTTCGCGCTGACGGGACGGCTCTGATCGAGACCGCCGGCGCCGACATGGGCCAAGGCGCGTGGACAGCGCTTGCCCAGATCGGGGCGGAAGCGCTGGGTCTCGATCCGTCAAAGGTTGAAATCAATATCGGCCTGTCGAGCCTGCCCGACGGCGGCGTCGCCGGCGGCTCCGGCCACACCGCCAGCGCCGGGATGTCGCTGCACCAAGCGGGCAAGGACGCGATCGCCCAATTGACCGATATCGCCGTGGCAGATCCGGCATCGCCTCTGTTCGGCGCCGGCAATATCGGCGTCGTGGCGCGCGATGGCAGGCTTTATCGCAGCGACGATGACAGGCGCGGCGAAAGCTATGCCGACATCCTGACACGAGCCGGGCGTGCGGACGTCGTGGGCGCGGCGAAGGCCACGCGCGATCCAGCGATCGCAGAAAAGCACGCGCTCTTCTCGCATGGCGCTGTCTTTGCGGAGGTCAAAGTCGATCCTGATCTCGGGCAGGTACGTGTCACGCGTCTGGTCGGCGCTTTTGCAGCAGGCCGGATCATCAACCCCCGTCTGGTCCGC
>CANJXY010000038.1 GCA_947478925.1 Hyphomonadaceae bacterium
CCCTTGGCGGCATAGACGGCGCGCGTCGCCTCTTCATCCATCGGGCTGCCGCCGATGGCGGCCGTCGACGCAATAACGGTCTCCTGGCTCGTGGCTGCCCAGGCAGACAGCAGTGCCAGCGCTTCAGACACTTGCTTGACCGTGAAATCGGTCGCCACATCCCTGCGGCGCAGACGGCGGTCGAAGTTGAGGAGCGCATCCCGCGCCGCCCGCAATTGCACCCCGGTCGAATCTTCCTTCACGAGCCGCGATGCGGCCTCGAGATCGGCATCCGGCTGGCCCGCGATGGCCGACTGGACGGCTGCCAGTTTCAGAACGTCGCCAAGGCTTGCCGCCATGGCGGACTGATAGGCGGGTTTGGCGGTCAGGCGCGCCATCGGCTCCCACGCTTCGGCGTCGGAAGCCCAGCCGAACTGGATGAAATGCTGTTCGAGCAGGGTCGCGACGCCGCCGACCCAGGGGGCTGCCCAGTCAGCGCGATTGACCAGCTTTTCGAGATCGCGGTCGCCCACGTCGCTGGAGGCAATTGTCAGGGCCGGATAGGCGCCCAGCAGGCCAACGATCACGATGGTGTTGAACCAGAAGCGGACGTGCTGGCCGAATGTCTTGTAGGCGCGGACGGGCGCGTGCTCGGCATCGCTCTCGTCTTCGGCGTCGACAACTTCAGCGTCGATGATGTCGGAATCGCTCGTGTCGCGGGTTCGCAGCGGGAACGGGCGATCACTCTCGGTGACGGGATCCGCCACCGGCTCTTCTTCAACCACGACCATGTCGCGGCGGAGTTTGAGTACAGACATGCCCAGCCCCAGCTAGCGGCAGATCAGACCCTGACCGGGCCCGTCGTTAACCTCAACCCAATATTCGTTTATGCGACGTTACCGGCTGCTATTTCCGGCCGGACTCGTCGGCGAACGAAATCGTCTCGGTTCGACCGGATTCTAGCGTGATTTGAATCGGAAATGTGGCGTTCGCGTGCCGGGGGACGGGCGCAAACACCATCACGTGGAGACCGCCAGGGCCGAATGTCACGGTTTTTCCGGCAGGTAGCTCGACCTGGTCGCGCTTCTGCATCGCCGCCATGCCGCCCGTAGTTCTGGCGAGGTGAATCTCCACCGACCGGGCTTCGGGAGACGCGATCCCGACGATTTTGTCAGCGGTCGTCGAGGTGATCGAAAAATAGGCGACGCCCGGCGCCCCGTCGACGAGCGGCGCCCGGTAGGTCGCATGCTCGATTGTCAGGCCTGTCGTCTGCCCGCTGCAGGCGGCCAGCAGGAGCGCGAATAGGCCGATCAAGCGTTTCATGTCGTTCCCCGGTCATCGGTCGTCTCGAGGCCGTCTTACGGGCGCCAGAAGCCGACGACTTTCCGCACTTCATCCATCACCGGCGCGGCAATGGCGTTGGCGCGCTCGCCACCCTGCTTCAGCACGCGGTCGACTTCGGCAGGATCGTTCATCAGGCGACGCATCTTGTCCGCGACAGGACCCAGCTTGGCGACTGCGAGATCGGCCAGCGCGGGCTTGAATTTGCCAAAACCGTGGCCACCAAACGTGTCCAGCACCTGCTGTTCGCTCATGCCGGCCAACACCGCATAGATCCCGACAAGGTTTGCAGCTTCGGCGCGTCCTTCCAGCCCCTTCATCTCGGAGGGCAGCAGGTCGGAATCCGACGTCGCGCGCTTGATCTTCTTGGCAATGTCATCGGCCGTATCGAGCAGGTTGATGCGCGAAGCATCGGACGGATCCGACTTCGACATCTTCTTCGTGCCGTCCTTGAGCGACATGATCCGCGCGCCCGGACCTTGATAGATCGGCTCGGGCAGCGGGAAGAACCCTGGCGCGTTGAAATCGCGATTGAACTTGCCGGCGATGTCGCGGCTCAGTTCCAGATGCTGCTTCTGGTCTTCGCCCACCGGCACGTGCGTGGCCTTGTAGGCAAGGATGTCGGCCGCCTGAAGCACGGGATAGTCGAACAGGCCGACGGAGATGTTCTCCGCATCCTTGCCCGACGACTTGTCCTTGAACTGCGTCATGCGCTCGACCCAGCCCATGCGCGCCACGCAGTTGAAGATCCAGCCGAGTTCCGTGTGCGCTAGAACGGACGATTGGGCAAAGATGATCGACTTGTCCGGATCAACGCCCGCCGCAAGATAGGCCGAGGCGATCTCGCGTGTTTGCGCCGCCAGCAGCTTCGGATCCTGCGGCACGGTGATGGCGTGCAGGTCGACGACACAGAAGATGCAGGGATACTGGTCCTGCATGGCGACGAACTTCACCAGCGCGCCGAGATAGTTCCCAAGATGCAGACTGCCCGAAGGCTGCACGCCCGAGAAAACCCGCTGGGGGCCTGAATACTCTGCCGGTTTCTGCTCTGACATGGCGGGGACTTATCAGCCCTCGCCGCCGGACGGAATACCTGCCACGCCCTTCTCGCGTCGCATCGCGCCACGAATCTCCGTCAGTGTGATCGCCCGGAACAGGAAGGCGCTGATCATGAAGATCATCATACCCGCAAGCGAAACACCGATCGCCGCCAGTTCCTTCCGCAGCATCAGATGCTTCAGCGTGTGATAGTTCCAGGCGCAAACCGTGATGAAAACACCCATGACTGCGCAGGCGAGCCCAAGCCGGAAGATGCGGCTCCAGCCGTTGGCGCTCACCTTGTAGGTGCCATCGCGCGCGAGCGCACCGGCCAGCATGAACACGTTGAGCCAACCCGAAACACTTGTCGCGACAGCCAGCCCGATAGCGCCATCGACCCCGACCATCGGCAGCCAGAACCACAGGACGGTTCCAAGGACGATATTGAGGCCGACCGAGATCATGGACAGCACGGCAGGCGCTCGCGTCTTCTGCTGCGCGAAGAAAGGCGGCATGAGCACCTTGGCCAACACAAAGGCGGGCACGCCCCAGGCGAAATGGCGCAGGACTTCCGCCGTTCGCCTCGCATCCTCGCTGGTGAACATGCCGCGGGTGATGACGCCATCGACAATGAAGTACGGCATGATCAGCAGCGCGAGGGCCGCCGGAAGCGTGAACGCCATCGACAGCACGATGCCATCGTCCATCGACTTGACCGCGGCGGGGCCATCATTCACCGCAAAGTGCCGGGACAGGCGCGGCACCAGCGCCATACCCACCGCAACCCCTATGATGCCGATCGGCAGCTGGTAGAGCCTGTCTGAATTGTAAAGCACGCTGGAGGCGCCCGCATCCGTTCCGGTGAGAACGTTCGAGACAGCACTGTTGATCTGCACCGCGCCGCCGGCCACCGCCCCGGGAATGGCAAGCGAGAGCACGCGTTTCACCGTTGCGGTCAGGGCCGGCAGGCCGATGCTGATCTTGAGACCGAGCTTGCTGACGCCCCACCACAGCATCCAGACCTGCATCACGCCGGCGACGGAGACCGCAGCGGACGTCCAGTAGGCCGCCTCGACCTGGTCCTTCACCGTGAGTAGCGGGACCAGCGTCACGACGTTGAGGAGGATTGGCGCGCCGGAAGAGAGGGCGAATTTCTGCTTGGTGTTGAGCACGCCTGAAAGGAGAGACGCCAACGTCATGCAGGCGAGATAGGGCGTCGTCAGCTGCGTCATCAGGACGGCCATCTGCATGATGGCAGGATCGTTTTCATAAACGTTGAGGATCACGCGCATGAGCCAGGGCATGCCCAATTCCAGCGCGATCGACACGGCGACGACAATCACCATGATGAAGGCCAGCGCCTGCGAAGCCGCCTTTTCGGCCGCCTCCTTGCCTTCCATTTCAAGCGTTTTTGCAAAGACCGGGATAAAGGCCTGCGCGAAGGCGCCTTCGGCGAACAGCCGGCGGAAGAGGTTGGGCAGCCACAGCGCCTTGGTCCAGGCGTCCATCACCGGCCCCTGGCCGAAGCGGTTTGACAGTTCGAGATCGCGCCAGAAGCCCAGCACGCGGCTGCCAAGCGTGAAGAAGGTCTGCACGATGACGTTGCGCGCAAGTGACATTCGGAAGGGTCCGCCTAGCGGTTAAAGGAGGCCGGGGCCCGTGCAAGCGTGTGCGCGGGGATCCGTGGCGCATTCGGCGAGTGGGAGCGGAGGATTTCTTCCATCCGCTTGATCAGGATCTCATCCATGTCGGCTGGCATCAGCCCGCCGCCGAGTTTCTCGACATAGAAGACGTCATGCACGCGTTCGCCATAGGCGCCCACATGCGCCGAACGGATCGACAGTTTCGAATCCGCCAGTTCCCGCGCGATATCGTATAGCAGGCCCTGACGGTCACGGCCGGACACTTCGATGATCGTCGAGTTCGCCGACGCAGTCCGATCGATTCGGACCAGAGGCGAAATGATGAAGGCCGCATGGCGGCGGCTGGCGGCTGGCGCCTTGCCCGGACGCTTGACGCCATCGCCGCCCAGGGCTGCCGACTGCAGGTCGGCCACCAGACGATCGAGCGCGTGTGGGTGATCAGCCCCGAAGGCCGCGCCCCGCAGGTCCTGGATATCGAACACGTCGAGCACGCGGCCATCACCGGCCTCATAGAGGTGCGCCGCCACGATATTGGCGCCCGCAGCACTGAGCGCGCCGCAGAGATCGGCGAACAGAGCCTCACGGTCAGGGGCTGAAATGAGAATTTCAGTGGCTGACCGCACCTTGTCGACGTTGGCTGCCACGGTGATTGGATTGCCCGCGCCCTTGGCCATCGCAGCGGCATGACGCGCTTGCGTCTCGACCGGGAAACCAACCCAGTAAGCGGCCTCCACTGCCGCGAGCAGAGGTGTTGGCCCGATACGGTCAGACAGCGCACGACGCGCCTGCTCGGCACGATCGACCAGTTGCGAGCGCACGCTGAGCTCGTCGGTTCGGCCGCCGCGCAACGCTGCCTCGGTCGCGTAATAAAGATCGCGCAGCAGCTGTCCCTTCCAGCCATTCCATACGCCCGGCCCAACCGCGCGGATATCGGCAACGGTCAGCACAAGCAGGAGGCGAAGGCGTTCAAGGTTGCCGACGCGCTCGGCGAATTTCGAGATCGTCTGGGGATCGGAAATGTCGCGGCGCTGCGCCGTATCGCTCATTTCAAGGTGGTTGCCGACGAGCCAGGAGATGAGTTCGGCCTCGTCCTCCGGGACGCCGAGGCGCAACGCCGCCGAACGGGCCTGCTTGGCGCCCTCAACTTGCTGGTCGCCTTTGCCCTTGCCGGTGTCATGCAGCAGCATTGCAAGGAACAGCGCACGCCGGTTCAGGATTTTGGGGAAGATCTCGGTCGAGAGCGGATGCAGCTCCTTCTCGGTGCCGCGCGCGATATCGTGGATGGTCTCCACAGCCTTCAGCGTGTGCTCGTCAACGGTATAATGGTGATACATGTTGAACTGAGTCTGGCCGACGATGCGGCCGAACTCCGGCAGGAAGCGACCCAGCACGCCCGCCTCGTTCATCAGCGGCAGCACACGCCCGGGATGGTTCTTCCCGCCGACGATGTCGAGAAACATCCGGCGCGAATCCTCGTCCGCCCGCGCCTGGCGCGTAACAGCCCACAGCGAACGCCGCGCCGCCGTCATCGCTTCGGGATGGATGTCCACCTGCCGCTCGTTGGCGAGCCAGAACAGGCGCATTAGCTTGCGTGTGTCCTGCACAAACATGTCTGGGTCTGTGATCGATAGCCGCCCGCCATCGATGGAAAACCCTTCTTCCTTCATCGGCTTTGCGGCAGCCGCCGGTATCAGGCGTGCGCGCCCCCCGGGACGTTTCTTCTCGTCCACCTCGAGCTTGGCGCACAGGATGCGGGTCAGCGCGCCGACTTCCTTGGCGGCCAGGAAGTAGCGCTTCATGAAGCGCTCGACCGCGGTGGCATTGTTGCGCTCGGTATAGCCCATGCGCGTCGCCATCTCTGGCTGAAGGTCGAAGGACAGGCGCTCCTCGGGGCGACCCGTCAGGAAGTGCAGATGACAGCGCACGGTCCAGAGGAAGCGCGCTTCGCGCATGAAGATCGCCTTGTCAGCCGGCGTGAAGGCCGAATTGTCGAGCACCTCCTGCAGGTTGCTTCCGCCATGAATATACTTGGCGAGCCAGAAAAGTGTCTGCAGGTCACGCAGCCCGCCCTTGCCATCCTTCACATTGGGCTCGACGCGGTAGCGGCTGTCGCCCTCGCGCGCGTGACGATCGGCGCGCTCCTGCAGCTTGGCGGCGACAAACTCCGCGCCTCGCCCGGCGATGACGTCTTTCTGGAAGCGCTCGCTCAACTTGTCGTAGACGCCCCGGTCGCCGAACAGGAAGCGCTTGTCGAGGATCGCCGTGCGGATCGTCACGTCCTCGCGCGACAGCTTTACACACTCGTCGATGGTGCGGAATGAATGGCCAACTTTGAGGCCCATGTCCCACAGAGCGTAGAGCATGTATTCGATCACGCTCTCGGCCCAGGCCGTCTGCTTGTAGTTGCGCACGAACAGCAGGTCGACATCCGAGGATGGCGCCAGCACCTGCCGACCATAGCCACCCACCGCAACCACAGCCATGCGCTCGGCCTCGGTCGGATTGTGGGCGCGGAAGATGTGCACGACTGTGAAATCGTAGAGCGCCGAGAGCGCTTCATCCATCACGGCGGACATGAGAGCCGCGCTATCGAGGCCATCGGCCCCTTCCTCCAGGCGGTCCTGCGCGATCATGCGGCCGCGGAACAGGGCGGCATGGATCAGATCCAGCGCCCGCTTGCGCTGGGCGACAGGGTCCGAGCCGTTGTCCAGGGCGGCGGCGGTGAGCTGGATACGCAGCTTGCGGCCATCGACAATGTCGGCAATCCGCCACGGGCCGGGCTTCACCGGCCCGGACCTGGCCCTTGGCGTTTCTGAAGCCGGCGCAGCGTCGTTCATGAGGGGATCTCTAGCCCCGATTTGCGCGAGGCAACAGGCGACAAATCAGGGCCGGACATTGCCCTGCCGTCCCTGACGGGGCAGGTTCCCGACCGGGGAAGCGCCGGGGCCGGACTTGGATATCAATCCGCTAGAACTTGCAGCGACGCTGGTGACGCTTGTCTGCGTCATTCTCGGGGTCAAACGCAGCCTGTGGCAGTTCCCCGTCGGAATTGCCGGCACGGCGATCTTCTTTGTGGTGGTCTGGCAGGCCGGAATCTGGGCCAACGCCGTCCTGCAGGTCTTCTTCGTCTTCGTGCAGGTTTACGGTTGGTGGTACTGGCTGCGGGGCGACCATGGGGGCCGCCCCCGCATCCGCATGGCCAACCGCGTCCACGTCGCCGCATCTGTGGGGGTCGCCCTGCTGGCCGCCTGGGCAGGATCCTGGGCGTTGACCGAATTCACCGACTTCGATCTCGCCCTCACCGACGCCGCGACGCTCAGCGTCAGCGTCGTCGCGCAATACCTGCTTGACCGGAAATACCTCGAGACCTGGCCTGTCTGGCTGATCGTCAACGTTGCGTCGATCTGGCTCTACGGCAACGCGCACATGTGGCTGTTCACCGGCCTCTACGTCTTCTTCTTCTTCAACGCCTTCTGGGGCTGGTGGGAATGGCGCAAGGCGATGCGCGCCGAGGCGGTTGAAAGCCTCGGCGCCGAGGGTGTGGCATGAGTTTTCTGACAAAACCGAAGCGCGGTCTTGTGCTCGGCAAGTTCATGCCGCCGCATGTCGGCCACGTTTACCTCTGTGATTTTGGCCGCGCCTATGTTGAAGAGCTGACCATCCTCGTCTGTTCCCTGCCGGACGATCCGATCCCCAGCGCGCTCCGTTATCAGTGGATGAAGGAGCTGTTCCCAACAGCGCGGGTCGTCCACTGCGGGGAAATTCTCCCACAGGTGCCGGAGGACGACCCGGAAAACTTCTGGCCGCTATGGCATGACGTGCTGAAGCGTCTCCATCCTGAGCCGATCGACATCATCTTTGCATCCGAGCCTTACGGCCATCGCCTCGCGGCAGATGCCGGCGCACGCTTCGTGCCCGTCGACGAGGCCCGCACCGCCTTTCCGATTTCCGCGACTGCGATCCGCAATGACCCCTATCGCAACTGGCGTTTCCTGCCGGGACCGGTGCGCCCCTACTATCTCAAGCGTGTCACGCTGTTTGGCGCTGAATCGACAGGAAAATCATCGCTTTCCGCCGAACTGGCGCGTCACTACGAGACCGTGGTCGCGCCTGAATACGGCCGCTTCCACACCGAGGCATTCGGTTCGGGCGCAACAACGCCGGAAGACATGCGCCAGATCGTAATGGGCCATCTTGCGGGGGTGAAGGCTGCAAGCCTGCGCGCCAATCGCGTGCTGATCGAAGACACCGATCCCGTGCTCACCGCCGTATGGTCGGATACGCTCGCGGGCTCGCGCGATCCCTGGTTCGACGCCTATCGTGATTATCCCGATCTCTACCTGCTCTGCGACATAGACCTGCCATGGGTCGATGATGGCACGCGCTACTTCCGCGATCCTGCTGTGCGCCGGAACTTCCAGCGCGCCTGCGAGCGCGAGCTCGCGACGCGTGGGGTGAAGTTCGTGCACATCAGGGGCACGCCCGAACAGCGCCGCTTGAAGGCGATTGAAGCGGTCGATGAGCTGTTGCGCCCGAACACCTGACCGCAAAATCAAAACCGGCCAGCCGGGGGAGCGGCTGGCCGGTTGATTGGCTGGAATCTATCCGGCTTTGGAGGAGGTTCAGGCAACCCCGCCGCCGGTGATGGCCGTCGCCATCACGTAGATCACAGCCGCAACGCTGAAGAGGGCGATGGCGAAGGAAACAACCGTGTTCACGCCATCAAGCTTCGTTTGTTTGATCAGACCGTTCATCGTTTTCTCTTTTTCTTTTCCGTGTGGATCTTGCGTCCAACTGGTCTTGGGCATTTCGCGAGAGGGGCATTCCGCAGGTGGGCCTTCTGTCGGGCCGTGCCGCGAGTGGTTTGGATCGTGGGGGATTCGCCGGGAGGGCGGGCTTAGATCAGGCGGACACCGGTGAAGGCCGTGGCGAGGACCGCGAGCACCGCGGCGACGCTGAAGATTGCGATGGCGAAGGAAGCGACCGTGTTCAGGCCATCGAGCTTCGTTTGTTTGATCAGACCGTTCATTGTTTTTCTCCGTTTCTTGTTTTTTTCGGCTGCGCCTCTTGGTGGGCCTCGCCGTTGAAAAGGTGTTTGCAACGCTCGTGCCAGACTTTTTTAACCGTCAGGCACGTTGTTTTTATTGACATTATTATGATTTATAGCCTGAAGCATCAGGCGTTCGTCGACAGGCTCGCCACTTGAGTGGCAAATTTCGCCGTCACTCTGGTGAAATCTCACACTACCTGGTTGCGTCGGCAAAAGACTGCGCCAAGCGCGGAGGCGTCGATCAGGCCTGGCTCGTCTCGGCAGCTTTCTTCAAGCGGTAGACCAGCTCGAGCGCCTCCTTTGGCGTCAGCGTGTCGGGGTCGAGGCCCGCGAGCATCTGGTCAGCCTCCGATGGCGCGCGCACGTCAGGCTGCTGGGCGGTGAAGGCTGCAAACAGTGGCAACTCTTCCAGACGCTTGGCTCCGCCCTCTTTGGCCTCGAGCTTCTTCAGCACGGCCTCAGCCCGCTTCACCGCTGCACTCGGCAATCCGGCCAGCTTCGCAACCTGCACGCCATAGGAGCGGTCGGCAGGGCCAGGCCTTACCTCGTGCAGGAATACCAGATCGCCCTTCCACTCCTGCGCCCGCAGGCTGGCGTTGGCGCAGGCAGTGAGCGTGTCCGCAAGGCCGGTCAGCTCGTGATAGTGCGTGGCGAACAGCGCGCGGCACTTGTTGACCTCGTGCAGGTGCTCGACCGCCGCCCAGGCGATCGCGAGGCCGTCATAGGTCGATGTGCCACGCCCGACCTCGTCCAGGATAACGATCGAGTCAGGCGTCGCCTGGTTGAGGATCGCCGCCGTCTCGATCATCTCGACCATGAAGGTCGACCGCCCGCGCGAAAGATCGTCCGAAGCGCCAACGCGCGAGAACACCCGATCAGCCAGACCCATGCGCAGCTTGCGCGCCGGGACATAGCATCCCGCCTGCGCAAGGATCGCCAGCAACACATTCTGGCGCAGGAAAGTCGACTTGCCGGCCATGTTCGGCCCGGTGATCAACATGAGACGCGGACCGGAAGAGCCGCGCGCATCAAGCCTGCAGTCATTCGCAGTAAAGCCCTGCCCGCTCGCGCGCAGCGCCGCCTCGACCACGGGATGGCGCGCGCCTTCCGCTTCGAACACCGCCGCGCCTACAATCTCGGGCCGCACGGCGGAGGCTTCCGCTGCCCAGTCCGCATTCCCCGCTGCGACATCCAAACGCGCCAGGCCATCAGCGACCAGCGCCAACTCAGGCCCAAGCGCGTCGGCCTCGGCGAGAAAGCGGTTGAAGATTTCCATCTCACGCGCGAGCGCTTCGTCGTCGGCCCGCGAAATCTTGGCCTCAAGCTCGTTGAGCTGCGTCGTCGAGAATCGCATGGCGTTCGCCATTGTCTGGCGGTGGATGAAAGTCGCCGCAAGCGGCGCCTTCAACATCGCATCGCCGTGCTTGGCGTTCACCTCGATGAAGAAGCCAAGGACGTTGTTATGCTTGATACGCAAACCGGAAATGCCTGTCTCAGCAGCGTAACCGACCTCGAGGCGCGCGATCACGCCGCGCGCGTCTTCTTTCAGCGACCGCGTCTCATCGAGCGCTGCGTCATGACCCGCAGCGATGAAGCCGCCATCCCTCGCCTGCACCGGCAACTCACGCGCAAGCGCCGCCGAGACCTGTTGAGCAAACGCGGCAAGGCGGGGCTTGTCTGCCAGAGCAAGCGCTGCGCAGGCAGACGCGATTTCCGCTGGTGGATCGTCCTGCGACGACAAGTCCGCGCAGATTTGTTCGCCCACAGCGAGGCAGGCCGCAAGCGCCGCAAGATCGCGCGGCCCACCCCGGCGCAGCGACAGCCGCATGCGCGCACGCTCAAGATCACTGGCGCGCTTCAGCGCATCGCGCGTGAAGTCCCGCTTGTCCGAGGCGTCGAGAAAAAACGCGACAGCATCAAGACGCCGCTCGATCTCGTCGTGATCGCGGGAGGGCCGGCTGAGGCGCAGCGCCAGCAGTCGTGCGCCTGCCGCCGTGACCGTGCGGTCGACCGCCGCCACAAGCGACCCTTGCCGTGCGCCCCGTGTTGATCGCTCGATTTCCAGACTTGCACGGGTCGCCGGATCAATCGCCAGAAACGTATCTGGCGCTGTCCGGATCGGCGGATCAAGCCGTGCCTGCCCGCCCGCCTGCGTCACCGCAAGATAGTCGAACAGGAGGCCACACGCGATCAGCTCGGCCCGCGTAAACGTGCCGAAGCCATCCAGCGTGGAGACCCCAAACGCATCGCGGAACAGGCGCTCGCCCAGCTTGGCATCCGCCCGCGCATCTGGCCGCGGCGTCAGCGTCAGCCCGTCCGTCGCCCGCGCGACATCGGGCGCCAACATCACGCTGTCAGCGACCAGCACTTCGCGCGGCGCGATAGCGCCCAGCACGTCCGCCAGCGCGGCGGGCGTCAGTGGAAACACTTCGAACCGCCCCGTCGACACATCCGCCAGCGCCAGCGCCGCCTCGCGCCCGCCCGCCGCCAGTCCGATCGCCGCAAGACAGTTGGCGACGCGCGCCTCCAGCAGCGCTTCCTCGGTGATCGTTCCCGGCGTCACAATCCGCACGATCTCGCGTCGTACCACCGCCTTGGAGCCGCGCTTCTTGGCTTCAGCTGGATCTTCCGTCTGTTCGCACACCGCCACGCGATGGCCCGCCTTGATCAGCCGGGCGAGATAGCCCTCGGCCGCATGATGGGGCACGCCCGCCATCGGAATAGGCTGCCCGTTATGCGTTCCCCGGAATGTCTGGGTGATCCCCAGTGCCTTGCCAGCCGCGATCGCATCGTCGAAGAAAAGCTCGTAAAAATCGCCCATCCGGAAGAACAGCATCGCATCTGGATGATTGCGCTTCATCTCCAGATACTGGGCCATGAAAGGCGTTGCACCCTCTGCGGAGGGGTGTGCGGCCCCGGCCGGGACTGCACTTTGAGCAACTTCCTGCTCCTGCGAGGTGGAATCCCGCCCGTTCACGCTTGATTCAAACCCTTTTTGCGGCTCAATGCCCGCCTGTCCCGCCGGGCGTCTGCGCCCCGGAGAGACCCCTGCCTAGTGACCTGCGCTGCCGCCCTCAAGTCCTAAAGCCCCCCAGTCCAGTATGACAACCAAACGCCCCAGCTTCACCGACGAAGAAGCCCTCGCCTTTCACCGCTATCCACAGCCGGGGAAGCTATCGATAACGCCAACCAAGCCGATGGCGACGCAGAAAGACCTGTCGCTCGCCTATTCGCCGGGCGTGGCGATTCCCGTGCTCGCGATCGCGGCCAACCCCGAGCTCGCCTACGACTATACATCGAAGGGCAATATGGTCGCCGTCATCACCAACGGCACCGCGATCCTGGGCCTCGGCGATCTCGGGCCCATGGCGTCCAAGCCGGTGATGGAAGGCAAGTCAGTCCTCTTCAAGCGCTTCGCCGACGTAGATTCCATCGATATCGAGGTCGACGAGAAGGACCCGCAGAAATTCATCGACTGTGTGCGCGCCATTGGCGCCACCTGGGGCGGCATCAACCTTGAGGACATCAAGGCGCCCGAGTGCTTCATCATCGAGAGCGAGCTGCGCAGCAAGCTCGACATCCCGGTCTTCCACGATGACCAGCACGGCACCGCGATCATCGCCACCGCCGGCCTGATAAACGCCTGCCAGATTACCGGGCGAAAGCTTTCCGACGTGAAGGTCGTCATTTCCGGCGCGGGCGCTGCCGGTCTGTCGGTGGCCGGCCTCATCCGCCATCTCGGCGTCAAGCGCGACAACATCCTGATGGTCGACCGGACGGGCGTCATCTACGAGGGCCGCACCGAAGGCATGGACCAGTTCAAGTCCGCTTTCGCCGTGAAGACCAAGAAGCGGACGCTGGCCGAAGCCTTCGAGGGCGCCGATGTTTTCATGGGCCTCTCCGCCAAGGGCACTGTGTCCAAGGACATGGTGAAATCCATGGCCAAGAATCCGATGATCTTCCCGATGGCCAACCCCGACCCTGAGATCACGCCGGAGGATATCCGCGAGGTGCGTTCGGACGCCATTATCGCGACCGGCCGCTCGGACTATCCCAACCAGATCAACAACGTGCTCGGCTTTCCCTACATCTTCCGCGGTGCGCTCGATGTGCGGGCCCGCACCATCAACGAAGAGATGAAAGTCGCGGCCGCTCAGGCGCTGGCGCAACTTGCCCGGGAAGATGTTCCCGACGAAGTCGCCGCCGCCTACGCTGGCGCGCGCCCGACCTTCGGCCCGGAATATATCATCCCCGCCCCGTTCGATCCGCGCCTCATCTGGTACGTGCCGCCGCTCGTTGCACAGGCCGCGATGGACTCAGGCGTCGCTCGCAAGCCGATCGCCGACATGCAGGCCTATCGCGACTCGCTGGCCCAGCGCCTCGATCCGGCTGCGTCCTTCCTGCAGCGGATCTACGGCAAGGTCCGCAGTGAGAAGCGCAAGCGTATCGTGTTCGCCGAGGGCGAAGAGCCTGCCGTCATCCGCGCCGCCTGGCAGTTCAAGACGCAGGAGCTGGGCGAGCCCATCCTCGTCGGCCGCGACGAGCAGGTGACGCGCAACATGCAGCTGCTCGGCATTCCGGCCGGCGAGCTCACCATCATGAACGCGCGCGTGTCGGACCAGAACGAGGTCTACACCGATTTTCTCTACAAGCGTCTCCAGCGGCAAGGCTATCTGCTGCGCGACGCCCAACGCCTGATCAATCAGGACCGCAACGTGTTCGGCGCCACGATGGTCGCGCTCGGGCACGCCGACGGCATGGTCACCGGCGTCACCCGCAACTACGCGACCTCGCTGTCGGACGTCATGCTGGCGATCGACAAGCGTGACGATGTACGACCGATCGGCGTGTCGATCGTCATCGGCAAGACGGGCCCGATGCTGATCGCCGACACCAGCGTCACTGAAATGCCGAATGCCGCCGACCTTGCAGAGATCGCGATCTCTGCCGCCCGCACCGCTGCGCGTCTTGGCTTTACGCCGCGCCTCGCCTTCCTGTCCTATTCGAC
Organism: Hyphomonadaceae bacterium; assembly: GCA_947478925.1. Lineage (GTDB taxonomy): Bacteria > Pseudomonadota > Alphaproteobacteria > Caulobacterales > Hyphomonadaceae > UBA7672. The sequence goes on from CANJXY010000038.1 coordinate 14,060, forward strand.
CTTCGGCAATCCGCCGGGCGAACGCATGGCGAAGGTGCGCGATGCTGTCGCTCTTCTCGACGCAAAGGGTGACGTCGGCTTCGAGTATGACGGCGAGATGGCCGTCGACGTGGCGCTCTTCCCCGAAGCGCGCCGCCTCTATCCGTTCTGCCGCCTCACCGGCGCTGCGAACGTGCTGGTGATGCCCGCCATTCACTCCGCGGCGATCTCGACCAAGCTTGCAGCGGCCCTCGGCGGTGCAACGGTGATCGGTCCCTTGCTGGTCGGCCTGCGCTCTTCGGTGCAGATCGCGCAGCTCGACGCCACAGCGCAGGACATCGTGAACCTCGCAGCGTTTGCTGCACACAACACGAACAGCTGAACTGGCAGCTGACGCGGCCATGTTCGCCGCCCAATCAACGGCCAGCCTCTCCGTCCGTCGCCTTTACGGACCGAGAGAACACGTCCACCACTAGGCGGCCAGATGATGGAGGCCGCGCCTTGACCTCGACCCCGTCCGCCCCGCCCCCCGCTGATGCAGCGCCCACGCCTGCTCCAGCGCCCGCGAAGAAGAAATACGGTCTCAAGGAGACTGTCCGCGCGATGAGCAATCCGCGCGTCGCCGGCATGGCGGCGCTGGGCTTCTCTTCCGGCATGCCATTCATGCTGACGGGCGCAACCTTCGGCTACTGGCTCCGCGATGAAGGCACCGAGCTGACGGCGATCGGCTTCCTGTCCTGGGTGGGCCTTGCCTACACGTTCAAGGTCTTCTGGGCGCCTATGGTCGACAAGGTGCGGCTGCCCATTCTGGCAGGTCTGGGTCAGCGCCGCAGCTGGGCCGTCCTTGTCCAGGTCATCATCGCATTCGCCCTGCTGGCCATGGCCTTGGTCGGCCCTCACGGCCCCGGCGGACTTGCCGTGATGGGCGCCTTTGCTCTGGTGGTCGCCTTTGCTTCGGCGACGCAGGACATCGCCATCGACGCGTGGCGCATCGAGGAGGCGAAGGACGCAGACGAGCTTGGAACCTTCACCTCCGCCTACCAGCTTGGCTATCGCATCGCCCTGCTGATCACGGATGCGCTGATCCTTGTCTTCGCCAACCATCTCGGGTGGCCGGTCTCGTATTCGATCATGGCCGTGCTGATGGGCGTCGGTCTGATAGCCACGCTGCGCATGCCGGAGCCCTCACCGGAGGCGCGCCCTGTCAGCATGACGGGGCTCGGCGCCGCCACGGGTTCTGTGGCGGGTTCGCGCTCGACAGCCACGATCATCTTCATTGTCGCCGCACTGCTCTGCTGGCTTCTGCCGTTCGTGCCCAAATGGAAATGGCTGGAGATGTTCGCCGTGCTTGGCGTTTCCTCCGCATTCGGAACCGCATTCGCCATTGTCAGCGTGGCGCTGGCTGCAGGCGTGTTCCTGAGGATCCAATACACATGGATCGCGGGCGCCGTGCTCATCGCGGTCACCGTGCTGGCGGCGTTCTACGGCGCCATTGCGGGGCAGGACGTCATTGGCGGCGCGCCGTTGTTCTGGCCGACCGTGCTCTGCCTCATCGGCGCCGCCCTGGCCGCGCCGCCCCGGATCTTCGACGCGTTTATGGGGCCGCTGCTGGAATTCTTCCGCCACCATGGCTGGTTCGCGATCGTGATGCTGCTGATGATCAGCGTTTATCGCCTGCCCGAATTCGTGATCGGACCCGTGGCAGGGCCGTTCTATTCCGATCTCGGCCTCAGCAAGGACGTGGTCGGCGGCGTCCGCGCTTCGGTCGGCCTCTTCGCCTCGATCGGCGGCATCGCCGCGGGCGGCATCGCGGTAGCGGCGCTCGGCTTCCAGCGCACCCTTATCATCGGCGCCGTGCTGCAGGGCCTCGGCGTTGCAGCGTTTGCGCTGCTCGCCTTTACGGGACCCCAGATCGGCGTGTTTTCCTTCGCCATGGCGGCCGACAATTTCTGTTATGCCTTCGCCGGTGTCGCGCTGATCACCTACATGTCGAGCCTGACCAGCGTCGGCTACACGGCGACGCAATACGCGCTGCTGAGTTCGCTCTACACGTTGTTCGGCAAGTTCCTGAAAGGTTTCTCGGGCGCCGTGGTCGACGGCTTCCAGGCTTCGGGTCGGACGCTGATGGAGTCCTATGCGATGTTCTACATTGGCGCCGGCCTGATCGCACTGCCGGCGCTCGTCCTGTGCGTCATCATCCTGGCGCGCCACACACGGGCGCGCCTTGCCGAAGCGACCTGATTCGCGCCGTTACTCCGCTGCCCGGGCGTGAATGGTGGACCAGCGCGCGGCCAGCTCGCGCAGGCGCGGCGGATCGATCGGCTTGGCCGCCAGTTGCGAGATTCCCGCGCGTCGGGCATTTTCCTCGAGATCGGGATCAATGTCCGCCGTCAGCGCGATGATTGGCGTTTGCGAGACAGGTCCTGGCAGCGCACGAATGCGCCGTGTCGCCTCAAGCCCGTCCATCACCGGCATGCGGATGTCCATGAAGATGACCGCGTACTCGCCCTCGGTCGCGCGTTCAAGCGCCTCTGCGCCTGTGCCGACCGTATCGACACGATAACCCGCAGCCTTCAGCGCACTTCGCGCCAGCAGCGCGTTCACCGCGTTGTCGTCTGCAATCAGAACAGCGCCCGCCGTGCCAGGCTTGTGCATCGCTTCGGGCTCGGGGACAGTTGCCCCCTGCACGGCAAGCCCAACCCGCTCGACGATCGAGGCAGCCCGGAGGGGGCGGATCAGGTAGCCCGCACAACCCATCTTGCGGAACTGTTCGATCAGTGCGCGATCGCCGGGCCGCAATACGACCAGTGTTCGTCTTGCCCGTGCTGTCGCTTCGATGTGCGCCGGCGCCAGCGCGGCGTCGAGAATGACGAGGTCGGCTTCTTCCGGCGCAGTGGCGATCGCGCCATCGCGCGCCAGCGCCGTCATGCAGGCAAGACTTGAGGCTGGCGTCAGTTCAAGCGCGATGCGCAGCGGCTTGTGCGGGCGTCCGCGCGGCGCGAAACCGGGCGCCGCCTCGAGCGGAACTTCGACCACGAACATGGCGCCGTGCCCGAAGGCGGACTCCAGGTGGATTTTTCCACGCATCGCGTCGACCAGCCGCGAGACGATCGCAAGACCAAGCCCCACGCCGCCGTCGCGGCGCGCGTCCGCCGCGCTGACCTGCGAGAACGCCTCGAACAGATGCGCCTTGGCGTGTTCGGGAATGCCTGAACCGGTGTCGCGTACGACCAGTTCGATGCCCGCGCCGCCTGCACCCGGCCGCGCCTCGATCAGCACGGATCCGCTTTGGGTGAACTTGATGGCATTGCCGGCGAGGTTGAACAGGATCTGCCGCAACCGACCGGAGTCGCCCATCATGCGTGGCGGCAGGTCGGGATGCACGACCCCCGCAATATCGAGACCCGCGGCGTGCGCGCGCGGCGCCAGAAGTTCGGCGACATCCTGAACGAGTTCGTAGGTGTCAAACACTGCGATATCGAGCGGAATGTCACCCGCCTCCATGCGCGAGAAGTCGAGCACATTGTTGAGCAGGTCGAGCAGGCGCGCGCCGGATTTGCGGATGGCGCTGGCGTAATCACGTTGCGCCGCGGAGAGCTCGGTTTCTTCGAGCAACGCCGCCATGCCGAGAATACCGTTGAGCGGCGTCCTGATCTCGTGGCTCACGGCGGCCGTGAAGCGATGTGCCGTATCCTGCGACTCATGCTGTTCCGCCGTCGCGAGTCGAATGCCATCGACCGGCGCCGAAACACGCCAGCTGCGCCCTGCTCTGTCGACGATCTGCGCCGCGATCGCGACGGCCGGCAGGGCAAACGGCGATCGCATGCCTTCGGTGAGGCCGGACAGCGGGCTGGCGGAGATCACGACGCCCTCAGCATCGATCGCCAGCGCCGGCCCCAGCCAGCCATGCGCCACGGTCGCGAGCGCAGCGGCTACGTCAGCTTTCGGGGGTGTGGTGTCGGGCGCGCCGGGTTTCATCGCCCCGACCCTGCCGCGCCGGGCTCACCAGACGATTAACGCGCCATCAGGGACGGCAATTCGCCAAGATCGCCACCGGCCTCACGGGCAAAAAGCCTGCGCGCCGGCGGGACCATTCCGGCGATCGCCATCGCCGCGCCCGCCGCAAGTCGAACCGGCAGGGCCGACGTGAACGTTCGGGCAAAGCCTTCCATTGCTGCCGCCGTCGCCACCACATCGCCGCGCCGCCAGGTCGTATAAGGCGACAATGCGCTCGCAGCGCCAATGTCGAGACCCGCGCGCGCCGCCTCGTCGATCACATCGACCAGGGCTGCAACATCTTTCAATCCAAGATTGAGGCCCTGCCCCGCAAGCGGATGGATCACGTGCGCCGCGTCTCCCGCCAGCGCGACGCGCTCGGCGTCAAACCGTTCTGCGATGTAAAGACCGATCGGGAATACGATACGTGGCCCCACAAGCTTCGCATCCGGCAGGAATGCTCCCGCCCTTTTTGCCAGCTCCAGCTCGAAATCCTCCGGGGCCAGGTCCGCCAGCGCTCGGGCGACGGCTGCCTTTTCTGTCCAGATCAGGTTGGCGCAAGCGTCCTTCAGCGGCAGCACCGCCATCGGCCCATTTGGCAGAAACACCTGTCGCGCCACGCCATTGTGCGGCCGGCCCAGCTTCACTGTCGTGGAAATCGCCGCCGCGTCGTAGTCATGGCCCTCGAACCGGATGTTGGCTGCCCGCCGCACCAGCGAGTTCCTCCCATCGCATCCGACCACCAGCGGCGCTGAAATCTCCGTGTCGCCGAGTTTAAGGACCGCGCTCGCGCCGCCGAGCGTCGTCTGTGTGAAGGTCGCGCCCGCCAGCAGCTTCACTTTCGCTTCCGCATTGACCGCGCGCGCCAGCGCCGCGTTCAGAACGCCCGCATTGACCATGAAGCCCAGCGCCGGCTCGCTGCATTCCTCAGCAATGAAGGAGATGCCGCCAATGCGGCCCTCGGCTTCCACCTGCGTGACGGGTTCTGCTTCCGCCAGCAGCTGATCCTCGATCCCCAACGCCCGGAAAATCCGCCAGCAACCGTGCGAGATGAAATACGCCCGCGTGTCAGGCCGCGACACATCCCCAGCCTTGGCGCCATCGGCCACGACCACTGCATACCCGCGTCGCCCCAGCGCGAGGGCCAGCGTCAGGCCGACAGGTCCGCCTCCGGCTATGGCCACGTCGCAGCGAAAGGGTCCGGATGAGGAGGTCATGCCTCCGATGTAGTCCATCCCGCGCCCAAAGAAAAAGGGGCGCGGCCGAATGACCACGCCCCCGTTTCATTTTCATTCCCCTCCCCCGGGCCGCGCCGGCAGCGCCGGTTGCAGGAGAGGTCGGCTTGCGTCCTACAGGTGGTAGGCCGCTTCACCATGCTCGTTGATGTCGAGGCCTTCTTCCTCGACCTCTTGTGACACACGAAGCAGGCCGAGCAGCTTGAGCGCGAACCAGATCACGAGGCTGACGCCGCCGGACCACAGGAGCGTGGTGCCGACGCCGGTTGCCTGAGCGATCATCTGCGCGGTCATGTCGTAGGCCGCAACCGGGCAGGTCACGAGAACCGCACCATCGGCCGAGCAGTTGACATAGTCGACCACGCCAGCGCCGCCCCAGGCCGGGTTCACGACCAGGCCGGTACCGAGGGCGCCGATGATGCCGCCAACGCAGTGGATGCCGAACACGTCGAGCGCGTCGTCATAACCGAGCATCTTCTTCACGGCTGAGCAGAAGATGATGCAGATCGGGGAGACAACGAGGCCGAGGATGATCGCGCCCATCGGACCGGCAAAGCCAGCCGCGGGCGTGACCGCCACCAGACCCGCGACGATACCCGAGCACATGCCAAGCAGGCTCGGGCGACGGCGCGTGACCCACTCGACCAGCATCCACGAGAGGCCCGCGGCAGCTGTTGCGAGGAAGGTGTTGGTCATGGCGAGGCCAGCGTAGAAGTTGGCTTCGAGGTTCGAGCCGGCGTTGAAGCCAAACCAGCCGAACCAGAGCAGGCCCGTGCCGATCATTGTCATCGTCAGCGAGTGCGGCGACATCGGCTCCTTCTTGTAGCCGAGGCGCGGTCCAAGAACGATACAGCCCATCAGCGCGGCGATGCCGGAGTTGATGTGAACGACTGTGCCGCCGGCGAAGTCCAGGGCGCCCTTGCCATAGAGGAAGCCCGAGTTCAGGACCGGATCGGATGCGTGCGTCGCAACAGCGTCAGGACCGCCCCAGAACCAGACCATGTGAGCGATCGGGTAGTAGACGAGCAGCGGCCAGACAATCGCGAAGACCACGACGCCTGCAAATTTGACGCGCTCGGCGAGTGAGCCGAGAACCAGCGCCGCCGTGATGCAGGCGAAGGTCATCTGGAAGCAGACGAACACGATTTCGTGGATGTATGTGCCGGTGGAGAAGGTCGCCGCGAGGCTGAACCCGTCGGGGCTGAGCGCTGGATCGACGACCTGGGTTCCGTTCAGGAACATTTTCGACAGGCCGCCGATGAACATGTTCATCGTCCCCCCGTCGGTGAAGGCGAGGCTGTAGCCCCAGAAAGCCCAGGCCAGCATGCCGATGACGGTGACCGTGGAAATCTGCATCAGCACGGAGAGCATGTTTTTCGTGCGGACAAGACCGCCGTAAAACAGGGCGAGGCCCGGGATGATCATGATCAGGACCAGCACGGTCGAGACCATCATCCACGTATCGTCACCCTTGCTGACCGTCGGCGCGGCGGCCGTGATCACGCTTGGGTCAGCTGGCGCTGCTTCCGCCGGGGCTGCTTCAGGCGCAGCTTCCGGAGCCGCAGCTTCAGGCGCTGCCGCAACAGGCGCCTCCACCGTCGCCGGGGCTTCCGGCGTCGGCTGGGCCAGAGCGGGGCTCAGCGTCGTGAACATGAATGCAGCTGCGATTGCAGCCATACCGGCCTTGAGACCGGTCCCCCACAGCGAAAGTCGATCTACTCGACTGATTGAATTCAACATTTTTCTCCCCTGAGGTTGGCTCGCAACCGGCGCAGATTTTCACACCCGAGGCCCGGCTGAGCCGCCCCTCGCAGATGCGAAAGCGATAGGGGCTGCCGACTGCCCAATGGACAAGCAAAGGCCCCTGCGGCTTTCTGGACTCAGCGGTGGATGCACAAACTTTGGGCGCCGGTCCGCCGACGCGCCCCGGTTGAGGGCAAGACCTGCCTCAAGGCCCGGCCGTCGGGCTTGCGGTCATGCGCGGTCCACGAAGCGCGCTAAGCAGGCGGGGTGAATCCACCGCAAGGCTGGATCATGGGGATAGGCCCCGGATGCGCCTTTGCGCGTCCGGGGCCCTTTTTTGGCCTGGGTCCGCCCCTGGTCGCTGCCTCAGTTCACAACGCCCCGGTAACGATTTTTCCCGTTCCAGACCTGCAGATACGGCCATTTGGTAGCAGCCCGTTAAGGCTGCCCGCGCCAGTGTCGCCCTGCGCTATTAATCCTGTTTCGTGCAAGGACAACGGCATGCCGCATCCCCGTGCGCCCCATTCCGAGGACGACGGTTACGAGGCCCACGGGTCGCGTGCATTCACCCGCTTCCTGAGCGGGCTGGCCGCGTTCTCCGCCGGCGTCTTCATCTGCGGGGCCTGCTCGTCCTACTCGGCTGGCGATCCGAGTTTCAATATGGCTGTTGCCCGCGTGCGCGACGCCGGGACTGGACTGATCAGCGAAGTCTCGCCCGAAAACATGTTCGGCCTCGTCGGCGCCAGCTTTGGCGATGTGCTGATGCAGGGCTTCGGCTGGACCGCTATCCTCCTCGGCTTTGGCCTGATGATCGGCGGCGTGCGTCGCGCCTTCGCGATCGGCCAACAGGATCCTGCATCCTGGATGTGGGGCCTTGCCGCCATCCTGTTTGCCGCCTGCTGTCTCGCCGAATGGCCGATCCCGAAATCGTGGGACATGTCCGCGGGCCTTGGCGGCGTCGCGGGCGAAGTCATGCTGGTCGTCACCGCAACGCCGTTTGCGGCGCTGAAGATCCCGGAGCCACAGGTCTGGGCCTCCGCCCTCGCTGGTCTCTGCGCTATCCTGTTCGCCGCTATGGCGATGGGTATGGGCGCAAGCGATGCGACCTCGCTGTGGCGCGCCCTCACCAAGAAACCCGAGCGCGACATGGACACGCAGCCCGCCATCGTCGGCGTGCCCGCCCTTGCTTCACGCCCGGTCGCGAATGCCGGACTGCTCGAAGGCGTGATGCGCCTGCTCGGCCACAAACCGAAGGAGGTCATCGAGCCGATCGTCTACACCGAGGAAGATGGCTTTGAGGACGGCGAGCGCGGCTTCTTCAACGCTGTCGAGAATTCCGAAACGGCGAACCGCCAGCGCCCGATCGTGCCGCGGGTGCTCGAAGGCCGTCCGGTCCCGGCTGAACCCGCCGCCGCTGCCGCGCCTGCAGCTCCCGTCGCGCCGCGCACCATCCAGCGCCCAGCCTCGCCCCCCGGACAAGCCAGCGCCATCCGCGCGCCAACCCCCAACGCCGGTTCACCGCAAAACCCCCGCGTGCGCGACGCCAACAGCGCCGTGCCGCCGATCGAACTGCTCGATGTGCCGCCCGCCCGCCGTTCCGAAGTCGATGAAGCGCGACTGCTCGACATGGCCGACCGTCTCGGCGGCGTGCTCACCGAATTCGGCGTCAAGGGCCGCATCACCGAGGTACGTCCCGGTCCCGTCGTCACGTTGTTCGAACTTGAACCTGCCGCTGGCGTTCGCTCCTCGAAAGTCATCGCCCTTGCCGAAGACATCGCCCGCGCGATGTCAGCGACCTCCGCACGCGTCGCCGTCATTCCGGGCCGTAACGCCATCGGCATCGAATTGCCCAACCCGACGCGCGAGACCGTCTACCTCCGCGACCTGCTCACTGCGAACGAGTTCACGCGCTCACGCGCCGCCCTCCCCCTCGCGCTCGGCGAGAGCATCGAAGGTCAGCCGCAGATCGGCGATCTCGGCAAGATGCCTCACCTGCTCATCGCCGGCACCACCGGCTCGGGCAAGTCGGTCGGCATCAACGCGATGATCCTGTCGCTCATGTTCAAGCTGCCGCCCGAGAAGTGCCGCTTCATCATGATCGACCCGAAGATGCTGGAACTCTCGATCTACGAGGGTATCCCTCACCTCCTTGCGCCCGTCGTCACCGATCCGCAGAAAGCCGTGCTCGCGCTCAAATGGGTCGTGCGTGAGATGGAGAGCCGCTACGAGATCATGTCCAAGATGGGCGTACGCAACCTTGCCGGCTTCAACCAGAAGGCCGAGGAAGCCGCCGCAAAGGGCGAACATCTCACCCGCCAGGTGCAGACCGGCTGGAACAAGGAGACCGGCGAGCCGATCTTCGAGAACGAAGCCATGAAGCCAGAGCCCATGCCGCATATCGTGGTCATCATCGACGAGATGGCCGACCTGATGCTGGTCGCCGGCAAGGACATCGAGGGTGCCGTGCAGCGTATCGCGCAGATGGCGCGCGCGGCCGGCATCCACCTCATCACCGCCACTCAGCGTCCGTCGGTTGACGTCATCACCGGCACGATCAAGGCGAACTTCCCGACCCGCATCTCGTACATGGTCACGACCAAGATCGACTCGCGCACCATCCTCGGTGAACAGGGCGCCGAACAGCTGCTCGGCATGGGCGACCTTCTCTGGATGCAGTCCGGCGGCAAGATCTCTCGCGTCCACGGTCCGTTCGTTAAGGACGAGGAAGTCGAGCGCGTCGTGAACTGGCTCAAGGACCAGGGCCAGCCGCAATACGTCGAAGGCATCACCGATGACGTGGAAGAGGAAGGCTCGGTTGCGGACGCTGCCTTCGGCGTCAAATCCGGCGACCCGGAAGAGGATATGTATCGCGACGCCGTCGCCGCCGTGGTGCGCGACAAACGCCCTACCACGTCCTACGTCCAGCGCGTGCTGCGCGTCGGCTACAACCGGGCCGCCTCGATGATCGAACGGATGGAACGCGAGGGCGTCATTTCGGCGGCCGACCATTCGGGCAAGCGGCAGATCCTCTCGCGCGACACCGGTCGCGGCGGAGACCGGGACGAAGACGCCGCCTGACAAAAACGTCAGCACGCGGATTATTGAGCAGCAAATTCTGGGAAGGCCGGCGCGGCGCGCCGGCCTTTTTATTTCTCGGCCTCGGCGGTCGCCTTGCGCTGCGCCGTACGCTTGGCGCGGGCCGCCGCGATATCTTTGGCGCGTGCGGCCTTCTTCTCGGCGGAGGCGACGGAGTCAACGCCACGCCGGACAACCAATGCTTCGGCGATGATCGGCAGGAGGCGCTCGGCCTCGGCTTGTTGTTTTGACGACGCGCCCTTTGCGATGCGCGTGGCGTTGACCTGAAGGTTCTCGAGTTCGTCCTCGGACATTCCAGGGATTAGTGCTTCGATCGACATTAGGGCCTCTTCGCGGCGCCCCCCGCGCGGCCCGTGTCCGCGCTCCGAAAGAACGACATAGCTTCAAATGCGCTTGGGCCGGTCCGGAATCAAGCAAAACAGGCTCACACCGAACGCTTTTGCTATCCGGTTTGAAATGGGGTATAGGGTGCCGATCGAGTTTACGGCCGACGACTTGGCCCGCCCTGCCCCTATTGGCTCCCGGCGCCCGCTGACGACATCCACCCACACTTGATTGTCCCAAAAGGTGGATCGCGTGCGCGCGGACGCCGTCACGTAATGTTTCAAGGAAGACTATAATGGCTACGGGTACTGTTAAGTGGTTCAACACCACCAAAGGCTACGGCTTCATCCAGCCGGATAACGGCGCGAAAGACG
>CANJXY010000039.1 GCA_947478925.1 Hyphomonadaceae bacterium
AGGCAAGCTGGTGGCGACCCTACCGGAGAAACAGCGAGCGCTGCTCGAGGACGTCAAGATTGCCGGGCTCTCCAATGCCGAAGCCGCAACGAAGGCTGGAATGACGGAGGGCGCCGTCAAGGTCAGCATTCATCGCAGTCTCCAGGTTCTGATGAGGAGGGCGCGCAGTGAAGACTGATGAACTGATCGCGCTGCTTGCCCACGATGCGACACCGGTGAAGCGCGGTATGCTGCCTTTGCGTTTTGTGATGTTCGCGCTTATTGGCGCGTTGGCTGCCTTCATCATCCTCGTGCCGTGGCTGGGTATCCGTCCCGATCTGGCCGAGGCCGTCACCGGCTCGACCTTCTGGATGAAGGCCATCTACACATCTGGCCTTGGCATTGCAGGCTTTGCCTTGGTCGAGCGCCTGTCGCGGCCGGGCGCCAAGGCTGCCGTTGGTTGGGCTCTAACTTGTTTCTTTGCGATTGTGATCGTTGCAATCGCCGGTAGTCAGTTGATGGCCACACCGCCTGAGCAGGTCCGTGATGCCGTGATGGGAACAACGTGGGACAGATGCCCTTGGCGCATCCTTGTCCTGTCTCTTCCCGGCCTCGCCATGATCCTGTTGGCGATGCGGGGCTTTGCTCCGACGCGGCTGACGCTTGCCGGCGCCGCCGCTGGCCTTCTTGCGGGAGGCGTCGCTGCCACAATCTATGGGCTCCACTGCGCCGAAACAGCAGCTCCGTTCGTCGCGCTCTGGTATTCGCTCGGCATCATCCTCAGCGCCATCGCTGGCGCCGTTCTCGGCCCGCGCGTCCTGCGATGGTAGAGTTTTTTACCTTCCCCACCGGCATCCGAAATCGGTTTCCGACGCTGTCGACCGTGGGCTAGCATTCCCCAAAAGCAAGACATTTAGGGAAACGCCAATGCCTGCTGAAGTGACCGCCACATATATGGGGCGCGCCTGCCCGGCCTGGTATGCGAAGCCACAGCTCGGCATCTTCATCCACTGGGGCATCTTCGCTGTACCTGCCTACGCGCCCGGCGGCACCTCGATCGCCGAGCTGTTCAAGACCGACTACGACAATGCGATGGCGGTGTCGCCTTACGCCGAGTGGTACTGGAACGCGATGCGCGTCACCGGAAGCCCGACCGCTGTGCGCCACGCCACCGTCCATGGCGGCCGATCCTACGAGTCCTTCCGTAAAGACTTTGAAGACGCCGCTGAAGCGTTCGACGCAAACGTCTGGGCCGATCACTTCGCAGCATCCGGCGCCGGCTATGTGGTGTTTGTGACCAAACATCACGACGGCTTTTGTTTGTGGCCCACCGATGTCGAGAACCCTCACAGGCCAGGCTGGCACTCAAAGCGGGATTTCGTGGGCGAACTTGCGTCCGCCGTCCGCGCACGCGGCATGCGCTTCGGGCTGTACTATTCAGGCGGTCTCGACTGGACCTTTCACCACCTGCCCATCTCCAACTTCGGCGACATGCTAGCCTGTGTGCCGACGTCAGACGACTATCGCCGTTACGCCGCCGCCCAGGCGCGCGAGCTAATCGATCGCTATAAGCCTTCGGTGCTGTGGAACGACATTGCGTGGCCGAGCGATGAAGATCTTCCGGCGCTGTTTGCCTGTTATTACAAGGCTGTGCCGGACGGGGTGGTGAATGATCGCTGGCTCGGGATGGCAGCGATGTTCGAAGGGCTGCGCGATCCTGCGGCGCGCGCGGGGTTCAATGCGATGGTCAAGGGCCGCATTGCCGAGGCGGGTGGCGAGCTGGACAATCCGCCGCCGCCACATTGCGACTTCCGTACCGTCGAATACTCGACTGGCGAGCACATGGGCGAGAAGAAATGGGAGGCGTGTCGTGGCCTCGGTCTCGCCTTCGGTTACAATCAGGACGAGCGCACCGGAGACTACATGACCGGCGCGGCGTTGACCGACCTCTACCGAAATCTTACAGCGCGAGGCGGCAACCTCCTGATCAATGTTGGGCCGATGGCCAACGCGACCATCCCGGACGTCCAGAGGCAGCCCTTGCTGGAGCTCGGCCGCGCGATCCGTTCAGGACAGCCAGGCTAGTTCTTGCGCCAGTCCGCTGCCGTGGCAACGAACAGAGCCGCCATGTCCGCGCGCATCAGGGCCTGCGCTTCGATCGAAGCGAGACGCGCCCGCTGGGCTTGCCGCTGCGCGTCGATGACCGAGATCAACGAACCAGCGCCATTCTCGAAGCCGAGCGACGCAAGCCGCGAGTTCTTATCCGCCACGTCGCGCGAACGCGTCTGTGCGTCGACCAGCTCGCGATCGGTCGACAGCGCGGAGAGTAGGTCCGAGACCTGCGCGAATGCTGTCAGAACGGTCTGGCGATAGTTTGCTTCCGCTTCTTTCGCCGCCGCCTCTGCCGCCCGCTGGCGGGCCTCAAGTGAGCCGCCATTGAACAGGGGTGCGGTGATGGAGGGGCCGGCGGACCATCCGCTGCTGTTGTACTGGAACACATCCTCCGGGTGCAGCGCGGTCAAAACGAACGATGCGTCCAGCGACAGGCTGGGGTAGCGCGCAGCATCCGCAACGCCGATGGCTGCGGTGGCGGCATGCAGGTCTGCTTCAGCTGCGAGAATGTCGGGACGTTTCCGCACAAGTTCCGACGGCAGGCTCACGGGGATGGAGGCGGGAAGGCTGATGCTCGCAAGAGCGATATCCGGCGCCGACCAACTCGACGGCGCCTGTCCGACCAGCAAGGCCAGTGCATGGCGCGCTGCGGAGATGCTTCGCAGGATGGTCGGTCGGCGAGCCTGATCTTCGGCAAGCTGTGCGTCAGCGGGGTTCACGGCGGCTGCGGGCACGCCACCGGCCTGGATGCCACGCTTGATCATGTCTATCGTTTCGCTGTCGACCTTGATGATCCCATCCAGCGCGGTGAGCTGAGCGCGCAATGCAGCAAGTTCGATCGCGCGCGAGACGACCGCGCCGGTGAGATTCAGATAGGCCGCGTCGGTTCGCTGGCGCTGGGCTTCCGTGCGAGCCGCTGCTGTCTCGTTCTTGCGGCGCTCGCCGCCGAACAGGTCGAGATTGTATTTCAGGCTTGTACCGATCGAGAACACCGAGATGGTGGGGCTTGGAAAGCCATCTATTCCGAACGCAGCTGTGTTGACGCGCTGGCGTCCGGCGTTGGCAGCGAGATTGGCCGAAGGCCCGCTCTCGCCACGCTGCGCAATTTCAAGTTCAGCGACACGCGCGAGCGCAGCGTCAGCCGCTTGAAGCGTCGGGTTGCCTTTCAGCGCCTGCTCCACCAACGCATTAAGGTCAGGCGAGTTGAATGCCTTCCACCACTCACGTGCATCGGCATTGGTTGCGCCAAGCGCCGCGATGGGGCTGGCGGTCGGATCGCCAGCCATCGCATAGCCACTCTGCTCCGGCACGGCAGGCCGTGAGAAGTCGGGTCCGACCGTGGTGCAGGCCGCCAGCACGGCAAGGCTGAGCCCGGCAAGAAGGGGGCGTTTAGGCATTGTTGGCTCGTTTCGTACGCAGCAGGAATAGCAGAGGAATGATGGCGACACACATGAGGAACAGCATGTGGAAACTGTCGACATAGGCGACAAGTGCTGACTGCCGCCGTATCAGGCCTTCCATGACCGCTTGCCCAGAGGCCGTGTTGAGATCGATGCCGGGCATGTTGATGGCGAGATTGGCGTTGTCGGGCGTTGCGTGTTCCTGAAGCTGCTGCCGCACGGTTTCCGAGTTGGAGATCTGTAGCGCGCCGACGACGGAGATGCCCACGCTCGATCCGATGTTTCGGATCAGCGTGTAGAAGGACGCCGCTTCTGTCCGTAAGGTGGGCCGTATCGTCATGAAGGCGATGCCCATCAGGGGAACGAAGATTAGCCCAAGGCCTAGTCCCTGGAACAGGCCCGATATCAGGATCGGCGTCTGGTCCATTTCGAGCGAGAAGCCTGACATCAGGTAGTACGACACGCCGGTGAGGCTGATCCCAACAAGGATGATCAAACGATTGTCGACTTTGCCGGAGAGACGGCCGACCAGGAACATCGAGATAAACGTGCCCGCCCCGCGCGTGGCTTGTGTCAGCCCGGCGGTCAGCACCGGATAGCCGAGCAGACCTTGCATCAGCGAGGGCAAGACTGCCATCCCGGCAAACATCAGCACGCCGATCAGCAGGATCATGCCCGAGCCGAGGAGGTAGTTCCGATCCGCGAGAATTGACGGATGAATGATCGGATTTCTAGCTGTGAAGATGTGCACGAAGAAGAGGTGCATGCCGAGCAACGACAGACCGAGATAGCTCCAGATTTCCGCCGAGGAGAACCAGTCTTGGCCAGGGCCACGATCTAGCACGAGTTGCATGCTGATGAGGCCAACCAGAAGCGTCATGAAGCCAAAGCCATCGAACTTCTGCTGGTCGCGCCGTATGCGCTTGGGAAGTGTCGCTGCGAGGATCAGGAAGCCAAAGAACGCAATCGGAATGTTGATAAAGAATACCCAGCGCCAGTTGAGCTGGTCGGTGAGCACACCTCCGAGGATCGGCCCGATGATCGGGCCCAGCACGGCCCCCATGCCCCACAGCGACATCGCGCGGGCGTGGTCCTTCGGTGGATTGATATCGAGCAGAATGGCCTGGCTGAGCGGGATGAATACCGCCGCCGTCGCGCCCTGGAGGAGGCGATAACCCACGAGTTCGACGATGCCTGTCGCAATACCACATAACACGGACGAAACCGTGAAGCCGACCAACGCGCCAAGCAGCAGGTTGCGCCGCCCGAAGCGCCGTTCAAGCCAGCCTATCGCGGGCGTCACGACGGTGCTTGCGAGAATGAACGAGGTCAGGACCCACAGGATTTCATCCTGCGAGGCGGACACCGACGAACGTATCTGCGGCAACACGGTGTTCGCAATCGTGCCATCGATCGATGTCATCAGCGTCGTCAGCACGATCCCAAGCGTGATCAAGCGCCTGCGCCCCGGCTCGGGATAGGCGCCGTAAGCCGGTCCGGCGCCAGCTGGCGGCCTATTGGGAACGGCTTCATCCATGACTACTGAGTGGCCCCTGTCTCGTTGGGGGTGTCTTTGTTGCGCGTATCAACCGTCGCTGTCGCGCTGAGGCCGATTGCCAGTTGGAGTTCTGGCGGCGGATTGTCGAATTCGACGCGAACGTTCAGGCGCTGCACGACTCGCACCCAGTTGCCCGAAGCATTCTCCGCCGGCAGCACGGCGAAGCTGGAGCCCGTGCCGGGCGAGAAGCTGGCGATGTGGCCGGTGAGATGCGCGTTGGGGAAGGCGTCGACATGGACTGTGACTTGTTGGCCAATGCGCAGGTCGGAGAGCTGGCTCTCCTTGAAGGCCGCATCGACCCACGGCTTGCCGGAGATAATCCAGAACAGGGTTTGCGCAGGTTGCACGTAAGAGCCGGGCTGCAGCTGGCTGACGCGTGTTACGATGCCATCGGCAGGTGCGCGGATCGACGTATCGTCGAATTCGCGCTTGGCCTGGTCGAGGCCGGCCTGCGCTTGCATCACCAGCGGGTGTTTGTCGGTGGCGATGTCGGGCGAGCCGCCGAGGGCGGCGAGCGCATTGGCTTGCGCTTCCCTCGCGGAGGCGTTGTTCCGGTCCGCGAGGTTGTAGGTGTTGCGGGCTTGGTCCAGCGCCTGTTGCGAGATCAGGCCGGCCTTGAAGAGGTTGTCCTGCCGCGCGAGCTCGCCACGTGCGAAGTCGGAATTGGTACGAGACGTGCGCAGGTCAGCGGCCGCTTTGCGATAGGAGGCGCGCAGCGCGTCAACCTGTAGGCGGGCGCTGGCGAGGCGCGCGTCGGCCTGCGCGACATTGATGGCGAAATCGCCGCCATCGAGGCGGATCAGTTCATCGCCAGCCTTCACCTTCTGGTTTTCGGTGACGAGTACCTCGGAAACCCGAGCCCTAACGCTGGAGCTGATGGGCGCGCGGGCGGCGGACACCTGCGCGTTCTCAGTCGAGACAAAACCTGCCGTCGCGAGCAGATAGATAGCGACGCCAATAGCGATCACCACGGGCGGTCCGATCATCAGGGCGAGGCGCTTCTGCTTGGGAGAGAGCCCCGGCTTCTTGGTCTCGGGTCGGGCCGGAAGTACGCTTGCCTGCGCCTCGTCACGCTCGAAAGAGCCGTCCATGGAAGTGCCTCGTGATGAATTCGGTGCGGACGCAAGCGCCCGACTATCCCCGTATCGCAGAGATAAGTTGACAGTTGTCTTGAACCAAATGACATTTGTGCACGGGCAACATGAACACAATTCATTTCAAGAATCTTGATCTCAACCTGCTCCGGGTCCTGCTGGCGCTGCTGGATAATCGAAGTGTTTCGAGGGCTGCGGCGGAACTTTCCTTGACCCCCTCCGCCGTCAGCCACGCCCTCGGCCGACTGAGGACGGCGCTGGGTGATCCGCTTTTCGAGCGCCACGGCGGGGGGCTGACCCCGACTGCCTATGCGTTGGAAGCTGGCCGCCGGGTGCGCCAGTCTATGCAGCAGCTAAGGGATGCGCTGAACCGGGAGGCGTTTGATCCGGGTACGGCAGAACAGGAATTCGTTGTGGGCGCGGGGTCGTATACGGCTGTGGTGATCCTTCCACGGATCATCGACTGGCTGTCGAAGGTGGCGCCGGGCGTGCGTTTCAGGATGCGGAGGCTGGAAGACCAGTCGCGGGACGACGTGGAGCATGGGCGGATCGACCTCCTAGTTGGAACACCGGCAAGCCTGTCGGGGCGGCTCGAATGGCGGCCGATCACGGTGGACGAGATGGTGTGGATCGCAAGGCGCGGGCATCCGACCGTGTGCGAGCCGCTGACCATGGCAATGCTGGGCGAAGTACGCCACGTGATTATCGAAAAGTTCAACCGGGCGATCTCGGCAGAATATCCCGAGGTGCGCCGCTTCTTTGATGAAGGGCGCGAGCTTGGCGATGCTACGCGCGCTGCGACGGATACGGCGGGGCCGCGCGGACCAGGTGCCGGCGTGATTGCCACGGACACGATGCATGCGATCGCCATCGCGGCGCAGTCTGATTTCGTCACGCTGACTTTGCATGGGCTTGCCGAAGCCTTTCCGACCGGCAGCATCCAGATTCTCGCGCCGCCCCATCCGACGCCACCAATCGAGCTGGGGCTGATCTTCCATCCGAACCGGCTGCGCGATTCCGGGTTCAAATGGCTGGTGTCTGCTCTTGCGGAAGCCGCACCTGCTCTCTTCCAGCCAAAGGCACAGTTGCGAAGAATCGCCTAGGACAGGTGCGGTCTATTCGAACGGGACGCCCCGGGCGGTGAGTACGTCGAGCGCGGGCTGCAGGCTCTCGCGATAGCGCTGCCAGCGGTTCATCGACGTAGAATAGAGCGGCTGGCGAACTTGGCTCGAACTGGCGGTCGCGACCGGCGCGGCATTCTCGTGGAAGGCCAGGCACTGTTCCTGCCAGTCGAGGTCGCAGAAAGCCACCAGCCGCCGAGCCTCGTTCTGCAAATTGGAGACGAGATCCTCATAGGCGACCTCGGTAAAGCGATCCGCAGGCAGGTGCTCGCGGCACGCCGCTATCAGGGCATCGAAGCGCGCGTAGAATGCGGCAGTCCATTCGAGATCGTAAGCGTATGCGTAATATGTGAACGACGTCGCAAAGAGCTGTCGGTAGTTGCTTAGAATGGAGTCGGCCGGATTGCGGCGCAGGCAGATGATGCGTGCGTTTGGAAGCGCCCGCAGGATCAGCGCCGCATAGAAGAAATTCAGTGGCATCTTGTCGACAAAGCGCGGGGCGGCCCCGACGACGTGGCTTGCGCGCGCCAAATATGACTTCCCGACGGCGGCGGGATCAATACCAGCAGCTGCGCACAACGTGTCGGCATCGAGAACGAATGACGATGGCGTCCCGGTAGCGCGCTTCGTCTCAAGAGCGAAATCGCTCAGTTCACCAGCCGAGATGACCTGATCGTGGCTCGAAAGGATACGATCCACCAGCGTGGTGCCTGTGCGCGGAAGTCCGACGACAAAGATCGGCGCGGCGGTGGCGGTGAGCCCCGCCGGGGATTCGAATGACCTGACTGTCTCGGCCGCGGCGGCGAACAGAGCGTCAATCTCGCTTGCGTCGTGAGACGCCGACATGCGCTTCAGCGCCTTCGCTTCGCTTAGCCATTTCATGGTGTCACGGGTATTGCCCAGATCTTCGTTGGCCTTGGCCAGCGCGTGGCCAATATGAAGTTTGTCATCCGCTTCGGTCAGCTTCGAAAAAAGCGTCTCCAGCGTTGCAATATCATTCCGCTCCTTCGTCTGTCGTAGCATCAGCACCAGCGATGACCACGCGCGGACATTTCCGGGCTCGATGGAAAGAGCCTTGCGGAAGATCATCTCCGCTTTGCCGAAACTTCCCTCGAACTGTAGGGCAGAGCCGAGATTGTAGAGGAAGGACGGGTTGCCCGGTTCTTTCTCCACGGCGCGCTGGAAGAAGGGCGTGGCGTCCGAATGCAGGCCGATCCTGCTATGCACCACGCCGATCGTGTCGAGCGTACGTGCGGATAGGCGTTCACCGGTCGCAGCGGCGCGCGCATCCTCAAGCGCGCCTTCGCGATCAAACAGGGCGATACGGCTACGGGCGCGTTCAGCGAGATAGATCGCGTTCGCTGGCGATAGCGCCAATGCTCGATCAAACAGTTCGAGCGCCTTTGTGTGATTGGTGTGATCCGCAGTCAGCACGCCCAGGAGATAGAAACCCTGAGCGCTCCGTGGGTTGAGGCGCAGCGCCTCCAGGCAGGCGGCGTGCGCTTCACGATAGTTGCGTTGGCCCAACTTTATCGCAGCATCCTCAAGGAGCTTTTCTTCACGCTGCGGCATGCCGAACCGTTACTCCTCAGCCCAAGTTTTAAGCGTTCGCGCCTAAACGGCGAGCAAGCATTCGGCGGTCCGGCGTCCCTTAGCCCGCCGACGAATTCCGGACTATCAAGATAAATGAAATGCAGCTTACCCGCTGTCTAGAGACTTGTTTGCCGTTTGTACCAGTCAGGGAAATAGCCATGCAAAAGAAGTGTCTTCTGCGCACGTCCTGCCTCATTGCGTTCGCCGCCGCGAGCCTGCCGGCAGCATGGGCCCAGGGACTCGCTGCATCGGATGATCAGTCGGATGTCGTCATCATCACGGCAACGCGTCGCGAGGAGACGGTCCAGACAGCGCCGATCAACATCGCCGCAGTCGGTCAGGCTCAGATCGAGGAACAAGGCTTCACAGAGCTCGCCGATGTGCTGGCCTATGTTCCTGGTATCAACATTGTTGATAATGGCGGACGTCAGGGTAACCCTATCATCGTCCGCGGCCTGAATGCCGATCCGCTCGGGTCTGGCGATGGCAACAATGACGGCGGTGGAACCGTCGCGACCTACATCGGCGAGATCCCGGTCTACGTGGACCTCAAGCTTAACGACATGCAGCGCGTCGAAGTGCTGCTCGGGCCACAGGGCACCCTGTACGGCGCTGGTACGCTGGGCGGCGCCATCCGCTATATCCCCAACCGTCCGGATTTCTCCGGTGACTCGCTGTCAGTGCGCGCTGAAGGCTATCAGTATTCCGAAGCCAGCAACTTTAGCACCAATGTCGGCTTCACCTTCAACAAATCGTTCGGCGACACGTTTGCAATCCGCGGATCGCTCGATCAGCTGACCGACACCGGCTTCATCGACCAACCGTTCCTCGTACGGCAGATCGGTGTCTCTGAGCCCGATCCAAATTTCAACGATCCGGTTGCGGTCTCCGCCAACCTGCGCAAGGCCAATGACGTGGACAGCGAGGAAGTATTGTCTGGCCGCATTGCCGCGCGTTGGGCGCCGCTCGACTGGCTCGATGGTACGCTGACATATTACTATCAGGACTCGGATATTGGCGGGCGTCGCATTTCGAGCGCACGTTCTACTGTGCCGGCAGGCAAGTTTGAATCTGGTTCGCGTGTGCCCGAACCGAACAAGATCAAGAACGAACTGCTCGCGCTCGAAATCACAGCCGACCTTGGCTTTGCGGAGCTGACGTCCGCGTCGGGCTTCAGCAGGTTCAAGGATGATGGCCAACGCGACCAGACCGATCTCCTGATCTCGCTGGAATACAGCTACGAATCGTTCCCGACATTTGCGGCGTTCACCCACGAGGTCGACGAAGAAGAGCGCATCAACCAGGAAGTCCGCCTCGTTTCGAAGACGGAGGGGCCCCTCAGCTGGATCATTGGCGGGTTCTATAATGAATTGGACACCGCTGGGTTCTCCGCTGAAGTCGTGCCGCGCTATGCCGCGTTTGCCGGCTTCAATCGCCCGGATGATCTTGAGTACTATTCGACAGGGCGCACGAACCTGGTCGAAAGCGCCATCTTTGGCGAGGTTGCCTATGACATCATCGACTCTCTCAAGCTGACCCTTGGCGCGCGCGCTTACAATTATGAGCTGAAAGCCGCCAGCACGGTCGACTTCCCGCTCTTTGATTCCACATTCGTGGCGGCGCCGCTCGGCGACATCAAGAATCTCGCTTTCGATCCCGACCTTGGCCAGAAGGATGATGGCGTGCTGGGCAAGATCAATCTTGCCTGGAAGGTTTCGTCTGATCTTCTGGTCTACGGGACGGTCAGCCAGGGTTACAGGATCGGCAACTCAAACGGTCTTGGCCCGTGCCCCGCATTCGACCCTCTCGCGACACAGGGCGCCTGTGCCCTTGCTCCGGGTCAGGCCTACGGGCCCAATCCGACTGATATCGCTGCGCGCGACGAAAGGCAGTTCACGCCTGACAAAACGAACAACTACGAGATTGGCGTAAAGTCGACCTGGCTCGATGGTGATCTCGTGCTCAATGGCGCTGTCTACTATGTCGACTGGGTCGATCCGCAGCTTTCGTCGGCAACGGTCAACGCCTCCATTCCGATCACCGTCAACGCGGACGGCGCCGAGTCCAAGGGTGTCGAGCTGTCTGGGAATTGGCGTGTGACAGAACAGCTGAGCGTTCGCGGCAGCTACAGCTACACGAATTCCCAACTGACGGCGCCGGTGCCGGACCTCGTTCGCACGATAACGACGCCGGGCTTCGGTACGGCATTCGTCAATGGACAATCAGGTGACCGCCTGCCGGGTTCGCCCGAGAACCAGTTCTCGATCTTCGGGAGCTATGAGCAGCCCTATATGGACGGCACGCTGACTTACAATCTGGGTTATGCATGGCAGGACGACGTCCTGGCGACGGCCGCGGCCCGTGGATCAAGCTTTACGCTCGACGCCTATGGCATCGCCAATGCGTCGGTCGTCTATGACGCTGGCTCGTGGAAAGCAGCGCTGTTCGCGAACAACCTCTTTGACGAATTCGCTGAAACGGGTGTGCGCGGAAACTCGCTCTACAACCAGACAGTTAACGGCGCCAATGTGCGAACATTCGGCACCTTCCTTGCGCCGCCACGCGCCATCGGCGTGCGTTTCACCTGGGATGTCTTCTGATCTTTCAGCGCTGATTTCGGTGGGGACGGAACGGCCGGTTCTGCAGCGATGCGGGGCCGGCCGCTTTCGTGCGCCATATGCCGTCATCGCTCTCCTGCGCGGGTGCAGGAATGACAGACGCCGCCACCAGTGAGATGACGTGGGGGGATTCGGGAGAGTTGCATGCGCATTGGTTGGCTGGCGGTTGGGTTGTGCTTCGCCGTAATGGTTGTCGAGGGTTTTGACATTCAGGCGATGGGGGTGGCGGCGCCGGCGCTTGGGCCCGAGCTGAAACTGTCGCGCGAGGCGCTAGGGCAGGCGCTGTCAGCGAGTAATATCGGGCTGGTGATCGGAGCGATCGCGGGTGGATGGCTAGCCGATGTGCTAGGACGCAAGCCGGTGCTGGTGGGTGCGGTGGTGATGTTCGGCGCATTCACGCTGATGACTATGCAGGCGGCCTCGTTCGACATGCTGTTTGCGGCGCGGTTGCTGACTGGCCTGGGGTTTGGTGGGGCGTTGCCCAACGTCATGGCGATTGCCGCAGATGTTGCGCCGGAGGGTCGGCGAGGGTCGATCGCGGCGATGATGTTCTGCGGGATGCCGGTGGGCGGGTCGGTGGTCGCGCTGCTGAGCTGGCTGGGACATCAGGGCGAGTGGCGTCTGTTGTTCATGGTGGGCGGGATCATTCCGCTGGTGCTCGCGCCGGTACTGATCTTCGCAATGAAGGAGACGCAGAGGGCGGAGCGACGAGCGATGAGCCTGCAGGCAGGAATGCCTTGGCTGGTTGCTTTGCCAATTGGCGTGGTGGCCTGGCTGATGCTCGATCAGGTGGGGCGGATGCCGGGTGCGGGATCAGTGGGCGGTCTGATCGCGCCGTGGCTGGGCGGCGTGCTGGGGCTATTGGGTGCGTACATGATCGCGCATCGCGGGACGCTGTTTGGTGACGGACGGGCGCAGGCTTCGGCGGCGCTTTGGGTGATCTTCTTCCCGACGCTGCTGGTGGTCTATCTCGTGCTCAACTGGTTGCCGACGCTGGTCGCGGCGAAGGGGTTCAAGGCGGATGCGAGTCTCGCTTCGGTAGTGTTCAACGTGTTCAGCGTAGTGGGTGCGCTGTGCCTTGGGCCGCTGGTGGATCGGTTCGGATTGCGTTGGCCGATCACACTGGGCTTTCTTGCGCTGATCGGCGTGTTGATCGCGCTGGCGCAGGCGACGGACTATATTGCGATCATGGCGTTGAGCGGAGCGCTGGGGTTCTGTGTGCTGGGGTGCAATTACGCTGTCTATGGCGCGGCGGCGTCGTTCTATCCGGCAGAAATGCGTGGGCGTGGGTCGGGTGCGGCGATTGCGTGGGGGCGGCTGGGGTCCGTCGCGGGACCTCTGATCGGCGGATATCTGCTGCAGGGCGGATCGGCGCCGAGCGAGGTGGTTTATGCGATGGCGCCATTTGCTCTTGTCGCCGCGATAGGCGTTTTTGTGCTGACGTTCCTGAAGGCGCGGATCTAGTCCACCCAGTCCTTCTTGATGCGGAAGGAGGCTAGGAACAGCAGAAGGGCGGCGATGATGTAAAAGCCGAGGCCAAACATGAACGCGTATTTTATCGAATCCTCGCCAAACTGTGGTTTGAGGAAGTCGGACATGGCGCCGAAAAAGTAGGTGCCGACGGCAATGCCGATCAAGTTGTTGATCAGCAGAAATAGCGCTGAGATCATGGTGCGGGAGTTTGCGGGGCCGAGATGCTGGACTGCCGTGATGACCGGGCCGAGCCAGACGAGGCCAAGTGCCTGGGGGGCAAGGAAGACGAAGAAAGCGACGAACGGATCGGTAGTGAGAACGCCAAGCACGTAAAGAGGGGCGGAGATCAAAAAGGCGACGGCGGGAATGAGGGGATAGAAGCGCTTTGATCTCTCGCCGAGGCGGTCGCCGAGGAAACCGCCGAGCGCCATACCGGCGACGCCGCCGATGAAGAGGACGCCGGCGAGGAACCAGGAGCGATCCACCAGCGACATGTGCATTGATCGCGCAAGAAAAGTCGGCATCCAGTAGAGTAGGCCGTAACCGACCATCGACGAGAAGGCCGCGCCGAAGGCGAGCAACCAGAAGCTCGGCTTGGCGAAGGCGAGCTCGCACGCGGGTAGGAAGCCGAGGGGCTTTTCGTTGGTGGATTGCGCGTCAAAGATGTTGCGCGGGGGATCCTTCACGAAAAGTCGGAAAGCGGGCGCAAGAAAGACGCCGAAGAGGCCGATGGAGACGAAGGCGAAACGCCAGTCGACATATTGCGCCAGCAGCCCGCCGAACAGGATACCGGCGGCCGAGCCGACGGGAATGCCGAACGAGTAGATGGCAAGGGCGCGGGCGCGTTGCTTTGGCGGGAAGTAGTCGGCGATGAGGCTGTAGGCGGGAGCAACACCCCCTGCCTCGCCGACGCCGACACCCATGCGGGCGAAGAACAACTGGATGAAATTCGTGGTCAGGCCGCAGATCGCCGTGAAGGCTGACCACACACCGAGCGCCAGCGTCATGATCCAAACGCGCGAGGAGCGGTCAGCGGCCCATGCGATAGGAATGGCGAGCGTGGTGTAGAGGACGGCGAAGGCGACGCCGCCCATCAGGCCAAGCTGAGAATCGGTAAGGTTCAATTCAGCGGCGATCGGATCCTTGAGGATCGAGATGATCTGCCGGTCAACGAAGTTCAGCGTGTAGACGATGATGAGCAAGGCAAGGGCGACGTAGCGTCCGCGTGGTGCGGCGATGGAGTCATTGGTGGGCGAAGCGGTCATTCCGTCCCTCCTGATAAAAAGCCCGCACAGCTAGGCGCGGTTACGGCGGAAGACGAAGTAACTCGCGACGATGATGGCGGCGAGGATGGTGGAGGCCATCAGCTCGGTATTCTTGCCCGGTGTGAGCGCCATCGCGACGAGCACGGCGACCATGGCGGCGATGGCGAAATAGCCGCCCCATGGATGGAACCAAGCTCTTACGTGCAGCTCCTCAGGCGGGGTGCGTTTGCGCAGGATGAGTTGGGACGACGCGACGCCGATATAGACGAAAATCATCAGCGCGCCGGAGGCATTGAGCAGGAAGGAGTACAGATCCTGCGAGTAAGGGCCATCGAGGGGGATAATCAGCATCGACAAGGCCGAGGCGACGAGGATGGCGGCGGCGGGCACGCCGCGCCTGTCGATCTTGCGCAGGAAGGCGGGGGCGTCGCCGCGGCTGGATAGGCCGAACATCACGCGCGAGCCGACATAGATGCCGGAGTTGAGGCATGAGAGCACCGCCACGAGGATGATAGCATCCATGATGGTGGGCGCGCCGGGTACGCCGACCGTGCGCAGCGCCATGGTGAAGGGCGACATCACGCCGATCTCCTTCTGGGCCGCGACTTCACGCCAGGGCACGACCGCTATGATGAGGGCGATGGCAAGCACGTAGAACAGCAGCATCCGTACGATGAGGTTGGTGGTGAGTTTGGCGATGATCTTTTCGCCGGCTTCGGATTCGGCGGCGGCGACTGTGGTGATCTCTGCGCCGACAAGCGTGAAAACGAGGGAGACGACTCCTACAAGCACAGCGCTCCAACCCTTCGGGGCGAAACCGCCGTCATTGACAAGATTGTTGAATGTGGGCGCGCCAGTGGGGTTCAGGCCGAAGGCGTAGGAGGCGGCAACAAGGATGAAGACGATGATGGCGGCGACCTTGATAGACGAGAACCAGAACTCGAACTCGCCATAGGAGCGGGCGGAGAGCAGGTTGGAGCCGGTGAGGAGAGCGGTAAGCGTGAGCCCGATGGCCCAGGGCGGGATACCGGGCAGCCACTGGCTGGCGATCTTCGCGCCGACGATCGCCTCGTAAGCCACGACGACGACCCAGAAATACCAGTAGATCCAGCCGAACGTGTAGCCGGCGAGATTGCCCATCGCGAAGCGGGAGTATTCGGTGCACGAGCCGACACCGTGACGGGCCGTTGCCATCTCGGCGAGGGCGCGCATCACGAAGAGGACGATGAGGCCAGTGAGAAGGTAGCTGACCAGGACCGCCGGGCCCATGTCGGAGATGTAGACCATTGTGTTGACGAACAGGCCACCGCCGATGATGCCGCCGATGGAGATCATCGCGACGTGGCGCGAGCGGAGCGATTTGGTGAGCTGGGGTTCAGACTCGATGACGGCTGCAGTTTCCAAGATGTGCGCTCCCCTGACGTTGGCAGTAGGAAGGGGAACGAACGAGTTTGGCAACTGGCTGGGTCTGTCTCGGCGCGAAGATCAGAGCTGAACGAATACCGCTTTCAGATCCAGGAACTCGTCGAGGCCATATTTGGAGCCTTCGCGGCCGATGCCGGACTCCTTTACGCCGCCGAAGGGCGATACTTCGGTGGAGATGAGGCCGGTATTCATGCCGACCATGCCGTATTCGAGGCCTTCGCTGACGCGCCATGAGCGGGCGAGCTCTCGCGTGAAGGCGTAGGCGGCGAGCCCCGCGCGGCTGTCGTTGGCGAGGCGGAGGGCGTCCTCTTCCGACTTGAAGCGGACAAGTCCAGCGACGGGGCCGAAGGTCTCCTCACGGGTTAAAAGCGCGTCGGGGGCGACATCGCGCAGGACTGTGGGCTGGTAGAAGGTGCCGCCATGGCTGTCGCGGTGGGCGCCGGTGAGGATTTTTGCGCCGTGGCCGATTGCGTCTGCGACGTGGGCTTCGACCTTTTCGAGGGCCTTCATATTGATGAGCGGGCCTTGCTGAGTGACGCCGACAAGGCCATCGCCCACTGCGAGCGCTGCAGCTTTTTCGGCAAGGAGGGTTGCGAACTTGTCGTAGACGCCGTCCTGCACGTAGAGGCGGTTGGCACAGACGCAGGTTTGCCCGGTGTTGCGGAATTTCGAGATAATTGCGCCGGAGGCGGCGGCTTCGAGATCGGCGTCGTCGAAGACGAGGAAGGGCGCGTTGCCGCCGAGTTCGAGCGAGACGCGCTTAACCGTGCCGGCGCATTGTGCGGCGAGTTTCTTGCCGACGGGGGTGGAGCCGGTGAAGGTGAATTTCGCAATGCGCGGGTCTTCGGTGAGGACGCGGCCAATAGGTTCGGCGTCGCCCGTGACGATATTGAGCACGCCCGGCGGCAGACCAGCTTCTTCCGCGAGGACGGCTATGGCGAAAGCCGAATAAGGCGTTAGCTCGGACGGCTTCAACACGATGGTGCAACCGGCGGCGATGCCGGGGCCGACCTTGCGGGTGATCATTGCGGCGGGGAAGTTCCACGGCGTGATGGCGCCGACGACGCCGACGGGCTGCTTCAGCACCATGATACGGCGGTCGGCGGCAGGGGCGGGGATGGTGTCGCCGTAAACGCGCTTCGCTTCTTCGCCATACCACTGGAGGAAGGAGCCAGCGTACACGATCTCACCGCGCGCTTCGGCGAGGGGCTTGCCCTGCTCGGCTGTCATCAGGCGGGCGAGGTCTTCCTGGTGAGCGACCATGAGGTCGTTCCATTTGAGCATAATCTTCGCGCGGGCAGCTGCAGTTTCGCTCTTCCATTTAGGGAATGCGGCCGTGGCGGCGGCGACGGCGGTTTCGGTTTCGGATTTGCCGAGATTTGGGATGCGGCCGATAACACCGCGTGTGGCGGGGTTGCGGACTTCGATCGTTGGATCGCCAGTCCATTTGCCGTTGATGTAGCATTGCTCGCGAAAGAGATCGCTGCGATTCAGCGCGATGCGGCCAAGTTCGCCCGTTTCACCATCGGCCATGGGATATCCTCCGCTGCTGGCGACAACATATCTGGCGAAAGGCGCTTCAGGGCAAGGCTACTGCCTGGGCGGCAGCGGGCAGTCGGCCGTGACGAAGGGTTGTAGGGCGGCGTCTTCGGCACGCGTGCGTTGCTGGGCCTGTTCCTTCGTAACCCATGCTTGGCCGCGTGAGGCGCAGCGGACGCCGTAGTCGAACGTTGCGGCCATGTTGGCCTTGTCGAACGCCAGCGAGCCGCCGAACTGTACGTCGGACGGGATGCCGGTGTAGCGGAAGCCCATGCTGTTGATCTTCGCGAAGTCGCCGGTCTGGTCGATGGCGCCGCGCGTCATGTGATTGAGGACGGCAGTGAAGCTGCGTGCAGCGATGTCGATCGTGTTGTTGGAGGTAGAGCGCGGGGCCGACGCGGACTGCCCGTTGATGACGACGTAGATGTTCGCACCGCGCAGATTGAGCGAGGTGGTATCCATGCTGAGCACGGCTTCGGGTGCGACGAAGAAAGGCGTGGAGGCGCCGCCGTCGACGTGCATCTCTTGGTATTTCTTACCGTCCTTCTCAACGTTGATCATCACTGGCGGGAAAACGCCGGGGACGCTGGCCGAGGCGACGAGCACGTCCTGGAACAGCTTGCGCGCTTCCTTGCCGCCGCGCCGGGCGATGGCGCCCATGTCCCAGATCACGGTTTCTTCGCGATCGAGATTGGTGGTGGCGACAAGAAGCACGCGGCCATACGCGGCCTCGCGTGCAACGGCGAAAACCAACTCGTCGGTCACGAAACGCTCGACCAGCTGGCGCAGCGGCTTGCCGTCGAAGACGCCGACGTCGAATAGAACGCCGAGGCCACGCGACTGCATCAGGCCATCGGTCGCTTGGCCGCGATAGGCTTCGGTAAGCTTGCTGTCCCAGTCGGAGCCGAGGAAGGCGAAGGGGGCGATCAGGGCGCCAGTAGAGACACCCGTCACGATCTCGAAGCGCGGGCGGGTGCCGGCCCCGGTGAGGCCGACGAGAACGCCGGCGCCGTAAGCTCCGCCCGCGCCGCCGCCGGAGAGGGCCAGCATGTCGACGGTGCGGTCAGCCGAGCGCGCGATCGCGTTGGCAGCCTTGGGGGCGTTTTCTTTGTGGAAGTCGTAGTCGGTCGTTTCAGTGCGGACCGAGGCGTCGAAGCCGACCGGATTGGCGCCGCGCGGTGAGACCGGCGGTGTATCGAGCCGTGGAGCCGTCGTGCAGGCAGCAAGCAGGCCAATAGCTAGTGAGACGGCGCTATGAGATCTCATGCCGGGAAGCTCCCTGCGCGAGGCCTTCGCGCTCTACCAGAACGCCATACGGAACGTGACGGATCCGTAGTGAGTGGTCGAGGTATCTGAAATTTCCGCGTCGTAACCCAGCTTGATGTTCAGGAACTGACTATCGATGTTCAATCCCAGACCAGCAACGATCGCATCCTCGGGTTCGACGCCGGACGCGAGCGAGAAGCTGGACGTAGCCGGGCTGTCAGCGAAACGAAGCGTGGCGGCGTTGTTCTTCCAGTTGAGAACGCTGCGATAGCCGGCAGAGACTTCGGGGCGAATCGAGTAGGCGTCGTCCGAGCCGAGCTTGCCGGTCAGCTTGAGGCCGTAGGATGCGGTGGCGAGCGAGGCATCCGCCTTGTCGGCGACGAGGGCGAGCCCGGTTTCGGTCGTTGCGGTCTCTTCGTAGCCATCCTGGTTGAAGCCTATGAAGTCGATACCAGCGAACGGCTTTACGTCGAGCCAGCCGAGCGGGAGCGTATAGGTTGCGCGCGCCGCGGCCGAGTAGGACTGGCCGCTCCAGTTGGCGCGGATGCGATCCGACAGCGCGCCCAGCGTGACCTTTCGGTCGGACGTGAAGTCAACGAGTCCGAAAGACGCCGTGCCGTTCACCGCCAGATTGCCGTTCAGCCAGCCGGCGTAACCGCCGAAGGATGTCTGGGAAACGTTGAGCGGCGCGCCGGTGCGACCTTCTTCTTCGAGCTCCGCCGATTCCAGCGACAGGTAAGTGCCGATGAGTGCTGAGCCGGTCGAGATGAGATCAACGCCTGCTGCGACCCCGAAGCCGCCGCCCGAGATTTGCCTCGTGTTCGAATTCGCATCAGCCTTGTGATAGACACCAAATTCTTCTGTCCAGGCGCCGCCTGGAGCGTTTGGCTTGGCCGAGATCATGTCGAGCCGGTTTGCTGTGGCGCCAAAGGCGGCGGTGGCGTTGGACGACAACACGCGCATCACCGACACGTCTGACGCGGGCAGCAGGTCTGCGAATCCGCGCTGGAAGTTTGCGGCATCCGAAATCGAGGACACGGCGGTTGCGACGTCATCGTTAGTGCCGAGCAGATCGAGCATCGCGGAGTAGGCCCCGGCTTCACGGGTGTTGAGGCCAAGCTGGTCAGACGTCTTTACGCTGAGCACAAGGTCGATCGCGTTCGCGGTCGGCTGGACGAGGCTCATGTTGTAGAGGAATGGGCCGTTGGCAGCGAGCTGGTTGCCGAGTGCTCCGGCGTTGGTGATCGTGCCGGCATTGATGATCCGCAGCGAGAACGGCTGGTCGATGAACTGGGTGAATATGGGCGTGAACTGGGTGTTTGCGGCAATGCCGAGCGTTCCGGCAACGTTGTAGAGAGGCGTATTGCCCGCGATGCGAGCGTTATCGATCGTGAGGCCGACGCGCGCATTATTGGTCAACGACATCGACGACAGGTTCAGCGTGCCAGTGGCAAAGTTGTTGAGCGTCGAGTTGTCCACGGACAGCGAGAGGGCTGCTGCTCCGGTTCGCGTGATGGAGCCGTTGAAGGTGGACAGGTTGGATAGGGACAGGGCGCCTGAGGCCGAGCCCAGGGCGAGGTCACCGACAATCACGCCGCTGGACAGCGACACGTTGGCGCCGGCGCCTCCGAAAGTCGTGTCGCCCGTAAGTTTCGCGCTGTTGACCACAAAGGTATCCGAGCCCGTGCCGAAACTGACGTTGCCCGTCATTTCTCCGGACAACAGGTTGAACTGGTCTCCGCCAGCGCCCAAAAGGACGTCGCCGAGTAGGCGGGCATTGTCGACCGTGTCGTTCTGCGTCAGCTGCACGCCGGTCGCCCGATGCGACAGATCAAGCGCGATGGCGCGTCCGAGGCCGCTGGTGATGGTATCTTTTGTGTCGTCGTCGATCTGACCTGCGCCGATGCGCGAAGAGTTGGTGAACGTCGCGACGGTCCCCGAAAGGTCCGCAAAGGCCGTGGCGCTGCCGTCCCAGCCGCGAACGGTGGCGGAGATGAGGCCGCCGTTGGTTACGCTTCCAACCGAGGCGCCGGCGTCAATGCGAATAGCATATGCGGAGTCTGCGTTCTCGGTCAGCACGTCGGAGCGGATAGAGCCAATGTTTACCAGCTGCGGCGTGATCGCGCCCGAGCCGATCTGCACGCCGACAGCGTTGGCTTCGAATGCCGCTGACGTGATGACGCTCCCGTTGAAGATGCCACCCTGAACCGTAGTGGTATGAGTTCCGTCCGCTGAGCCGGCGATTTTCAGGGTTGTCGATGAAAAACCCATATTCACGCCGCTGGACGTGATCGAGCCACGGTTCATGAGGCCGTAGTCGTAATTGAACACGCCGATGGTTTCGGCGATGTTGCTGTCGCCGTCATCGTCGAGTGTGTCGCGGATCGTTTCGCGAACCTGACCAAGTGTGATCGATCCTGCCGATACGCCATCCTGCGCCTGCACGAGCAGGGCGGGCGCCGAACCGAGTACGCTGATCGCTCCCCCTGCGCGGTTTTCATTGAAGTCCTGCACAACGTCCTTGATCGTGTCGGTCGGATCAACCCCGCCAATCGCCGCGCCGTTGACTAGCAGGCCACGCGCGAGACTGCTGCGCACTTCGACTGCAGAGCCGCCCACCAGCAGGTCGTCCGGATCGTGCTTGACCAGGACGGTGGTGCTCGTGACCAAGTCAGGATCCACGTAGTTGCTGATGTTTCCCTTGGCAAAACCGGTCGCGGCAATATTGCCGTCGATCAGGAATTCGCCAGCGACATCGCCGGTGACGCGGACGGCAACAGCGTTTTGACCCACGACCGAGACGCCGCCAGATGTCGTCGAGGACACATGAGACCCCGAGTTGAATGTCTCGCTGCCGATCTCGACATTCCCGCTGACATTTCCGCGCAGGTCCACGCCAACGGCGTTTGTTCCCGTGACCGAAACGCCGCCATTCTGGCGATAATTGCCGGTGAGATTTGACCGAACCGAAACGCCGTATGAGTCGTTGCCCTCGACGCTGACGGTTCCGATCGATCCGCCCGTGCCTGT
The DNA here is from genome assembly GCA_947478925.1 of Hyphomonadaceae bacterium. Classification (GTDB taxonomy): domain Bacteria; phylum Pseudomonadota; class Alphaproteobacteria; order Caulobacterales; family Hyphomonadaceae; genus UBA7672. The sequence goes on from CANJXY010000039.1 coordinate 21,474, forward strand.
AATCACGCCGAAGACGATGTCGCCGGTCAGCGTTCCGGCAGGCTCGACCAGCAAACCGACGCGGCCGCTGCCCAAAGCGAGCGGGCCATCGGGATCGCCATCACTATCGCTATCGGCGCGGGTGTAATCTTCAACGACGTTGATCGCACCGGTCGCTGAGTAGCCGCCGGTGACGCCCGACTGTATGCGGACGCCGACCGCGTTGTCGGCGTTGTTGATGGTGATCGACCCGCCGTTGGCAAGCTTGTTGTTGCTGTTGATCGTCACGCCCGTACTGGCGGCCGCGGTCAGGGTAATCGAACCTGCCGACGTGATCGTCACGTCCGAGGGCGCGCCGCTGTTGGCAGTTCCGGTCGATACGGGGGTCGTCGTCGCCGTCGAAATCGACACCTGGGCGAAGGCGGGCAGGCTAAACACCAGCGGAGCAGCAGCCCCGAGCAGCAGGCGCACCTTGAACGTCATGAGAGCCGTCAACTCCTGAACTTACAGTACACTACCTGCCTTACGCCGCGGGATGCCCGGACGGCCCAGCTTCCCGCTCCGGGCACGTCTGCCTAGCCTGCCGCGCGTCCATAGAAAACCCCGCACCTGCGCTTACGGCTGGAAACCTTTCCCGCAATGCGATCCGCGTCAAATTCCAAAGGCAGTCTTGTGGCGGAAAGGTGGCCGACCGGGCTTTCGGGTCTCAGGGTTTGGGATGTGTAACGAAGAAGCGCCACATCATTTCACTGGCGTTTACAGCCTGTGTCGGCTGGTCGGCTTCGGCGCGGCCAGCGCGTCCTCCAGGCCATGCGTGACCATTGTTGGCCACCCGATAGAAGAGAATTGGCTTGCCGCTGGAGCACTTTTCCCAACGAATCTCCACGACACGCCCCGATTTGTCGCGGACTTCGACCGGCGCAGCGCAGCCATTTGCCTTCGCCCAGTAGTTGGCCTGGGCAATATCTGGTGCGACATCGTGGTCTTCAGGGCGCTCGCGGAGCTTTGCCAGTGATCCGCGCTTCGCAGCGCCGCCAAGGGGGCCACCGGCGCCGGGAACATTCTGGTCATCCTGGCCGACAAAGATGATGACGGCGACCGGGCCGCGAGCGGGCGGTTCATCGCCGAAGAGGGCGCCGACGATTGGAGCAATGGCTGCGATCCGGTCGGGCAGTTCACGGGCCAGCACGTGGGTCATCATCCCGCCATTCGACATACCCGTGACGAAGATGCGCTTGGGGTCCGCCCGTCCTGAAGCGATGAGTTGGTCGATCAGCTTCCGGATGAAGCCAACGTCGTCGACGGCATTCTCGCGTGCATAGGCACAGCAATGCGTGGCGTTCCATGTCAGCAGGCGTCCACCGGGCGTGCCGCCCGTACCGCCTGGATAAACCGCGATGAAGCGCTCGCGCGCGGCGATGGTGTCGATCTGGCTCATGTCGACGCCGTTCTCGGGATGGCCCCCGCCTCCGTGCAGTACGATGACCACTGGGGCAGGGCCGCTGGTGGAATAATCGTGGACGAGAAAGCGGCGCTCGCGGCCGTCATGCTGCATTTTTTCGTCGGAGAATTTTCCGCTTGTCTGAGCGGGCTGGGCCGCTGCGCTGCAGGCCGTGAGGAGCAGTAAGAGGAGAAATGCTGCAAGGGGGCGGGTTGTAGTCATGTTCGGATCTCACCTCTGGCGCCAGGGTGGGGCATTCTGCATGAACGTCCGGTGAAGCAAAACCGCGGGTTACGCCGTCTTTGGTTGATCGAGCTCGTAGGCTTCGCGGGTGGCGAGGCGCCATTCCCTAATGATGCGGCCATACCAGGTGAAGCGCTTCTCGTCAGTCAGGCCGTCGGTGTCTTCCAGCCAGCTGACCAGCGTATCGAACATCAGGTGGGTCATGGTGCGTGATGCCTTCTCCGTGCGGTCGGATGCGCCGGCGGGTGCGCCTCCGGTCGGCTGGAAGAAACCAGTGGCCTGGGCTTGCACCAGCCCCAGCAGGCGCTCGCGATGGTGAGCCAGCGTGGGATCACCGCGGAAGGTCTTCAGGGCGACTAGGAAGATCTCCGGATCCTTCTTCGCCTCAAGATAAAGGACGCGTAGGGCCCAGCCATAGCCATCCCACTTGCCCTGCTGTGATCTAACCAGCGTATCCTGCACGTGCTGGAAGAGGGCGTCGATCAGGTCGGCGCGCGAGGTGAAGATGCGGTAGAACACGGGCTTGGGTGCACCCGCAGCGTCAGCCACGTCCTGCATCGATGCGGCGGCGCCGCGCGCCAGAAATGCGCGGGCGGCCGCGCGGAGGTAGTCCGCCTTGCGGGCTTCCTTGTCGACGCGCGGCTTGTAGCGTGGTCGCGACTTCGGGCTGTCTTCGTCGCCGTCCATGTCGATCCTGTTCCCCCCAAAGGAATAGAATGTGACCTCACTGCCAGCCGGGAACACTCGAGACTAACCGGACTGCAGGCTCCGAAGAAGCGGTATGTATGCATCGGTCCGCTTTGCCAAGCTCAGCTCACGCGGG
>CANJXY010000040.1 GCA_947478925.1 Hyphomonadaceae bacterium
CAAAAGCCAATCTGTTAAATATATTTAGATGACAACACTAAAAAGCGCGCGCTTGAAGCATACGCGTCAGGTCATGCTGCCGGCGGCAGCTGCTCTTGGACGCTTCACCCATGGTGGCATCCGCGCGATCATCGTTCTGGTCGGAGACTACTCGCAGCGGTATGGCGCTATCTTGCAAGAGTTGCTTGGCCAGCAAGTCGACATCCGCATTGCAAAGACATTCGATACGTCGATCGAGTTGATCGCGGACCCGCGAGTTGCTGCCGTCATTCTGGATTGTAGTCCGCCGAACAGCGATCCGCTTGGAGCCTTCGGGGAGCTGAAAGCCGCCGGGCATTCGGCGCCAATCCTGGCGATGCTCTCCCGGCAAAACGCCAGCGATTACCTCGACTTTCTTGCGGCGGGAGCGGCTGGCATATTTTGCTGGCCGTTTGACATCAACCAACTGGTTTTGCGTTGCCGCGAGCTCATCGAACTGAAAGCCTCTCAGACCCCTAAAGAGACCCGCGTCGGATCTCTTCGCCTTGATCTGGAATCGGCCGAGATTTATTGCGGCGCGAGGCTGCTCAGACTGCAGCGGCATCAGCATGCCCTTCTCTGCGCCCTTCTTCTTTACAGCAATCGTGTGTGCCCGCGTGAATACCTCGCAGGAACATTCGAGAGGGAGAAAGCGAACGCAACTGCCAACGCGCTGGATCGGAGCATCAGCCGCCTCAGGACGACCATTCAGGAGCTTGAGATCGATGTTGAGATAAGAACCGTTCGCGGGCTCGGATACATGCTCCGTCCGGCGCCTGCAGCTGTTGGACGGTTTGAGGTTACTGGCTGATAGAAGAATGCGGGCGCATCGCGACCCATGCCTTAACGAAGCGACACGACATGAGATTCCCTGTGGTCCCGCACCTTGATGGAGAGGTTGCCTTCATCGGATTGCCGGTAGGGCCTTTTGGCAGGCTTCAACTTGCGGATCTGGACGTCGGACAGCAGCATTTGACGGCTCCGGGATCGCCGATGGCACGGTGCCAACCGCCTATGCCACCAATCCAACTGGATGCCATCAAATGCCATCACACTCCGCCGGACAACTCAAACAGCGAAATCGACTTAACTGGCTGTATTTGATGTAATTTTGGACAATAAAAAACCCCGCCGGAGCGGGGCTTGGTGCCCAGAAGAGGACTCGAACCTCCACGGTGTTACCCGCTGCTACCTGAAAGCAGTGCGTCTACCAATTCCGCCATCTGGGCAGATAGCAAGGCGCGCGTCATACAGGGCCCGCGTCTGGGTTACAAGGCCTTCCGCGCAAAGCGGCTCCAGACGCGGTTATTGTCCGGAATTGCCCGCGCTGAGGGCGCGCAGATCAGCCCGCCCTTCCCGGATCTCGGCGGTCCAGACCAGTTGGCCGACCGGCCCCCGGATTTCCCAGGTATCCCCGACCTGCTTGTCCATGGGCATGGGGATGCAGAGCGTGGCTGCGCCGCGTGCGGTCCAGCAGAAGCCTTTTTCTGCGTCCATGCTCCAAAAGCCAGCCGCCCACACGCCGGCCGAGTTCACTTGCTCCATCCGTGAGCCTTGTCCGACGAGCATGGTGTAGCTCCTGTCGCTCTGCTCATGGAGGATCAGCGTGTTCGCGCGCAGCACGTCGAGCGTGTCGGCGGCAGCGGTTCCTGTGAAGGCGATGGCTGCAATCAGGCAAGCGAACAGATTACGCATCACTTGAACTTCCACACAGCGCGCAATCCGATCTCGTCGAGGCCCTGATTGCGGCCCTTGCCAAGGATCTGGCCATGGCTCAGGTGTTCGTAGATCGCCTGCAGCGCAAAGTCATTCGACATGTCCCATGTCAGCGCCAACGACGAGCGGAACAGGTCGCGCGAACCGAGCAGCACGTGCTCTTCGGAGAAGGTTGCGGATCCAGGCGTGCCGTTGGCGAACTTGTTCTGAACGTATCCGTCATGCAGCGCGTAGCCGAAGCCTGGCTCGACATGCCAGCCCGGCGCGAGCTGGAAATCCCACTCGAGCCCGCCCGCGACATACGACGTGTTTCCCGCCGTATTTGCCGATGCCATAAGGTAAGGATGAGGCGATCCCGCCCAGCCGAGCCAATCCGGCGAGGTGAAACGCATTTCGCCGACAATGTTGGGACCGTCTTCCTTGTCGGCGTTCTTGCAGTCGGCGACGCAGATATTGTGCTGCATAACGCCAACCCGGACGCTGTCGATCTGGGCGTGCGCTGTCGGCGCAATTGCAGCAACAGCTGTTGCTGCGAGAAGCACGTTCCTCATGGATTCCCTCCAGTTACGGGTGGAATCTAGAGCATGTTCCGTCGCCACAGGAAACGGCGGCGTTCAGAGCCATCGGGGACCCTAGGGGTAGCTCGCATAGACCGACGTGGTTCCATCCTTCTTCAGCAGCAGCACCTGATAGGGTTCCGCCTCCGAAGCCGGGCCCATGCCGGGCGCGCCATGCGGCATGCCGGGAACTGTCAGGCCCAGCGCATCGGGCTTCTCGCGCAGCAAACGCTCGATCTCCCTGGCCGGGACATGACCCTCGATCACGTATCCACCGATCGTGCCGGTATGGCAGGACGTCTGCTGGGGCTTCAGCCCGGCCTTGTCCTTGTATGTCATCAGCTTGTCCTGCGGGACGTAAGTGATGTTCGCGGTGTAGCCATTGGCCAGCAGGTGCTTCACCCACTCGCCGCAACAGCCGCATCCCTCGCCGGACACGACCTGCAGCTCGGTCTGGGCGATCGCGGGCGCACACGCTGAGAGCAGAAGCGCGCCCATGAACGTCAGTTTCCGCAAGATATGCATCGCCATGCTCCGGTGGCCCCCCCTTTCGCTGTCTTGCGCGGAGACAAGGAGAGCGGTCAAGCAACGCGCCGTGGGTGTGGCGCGCAAGGTCGGCGGGAACGGATGCGCCTCGGCGACACGACTGCTGGCGGTGAGGGTGGGATTCGAACCCACGGTACGGTTTCCCGTACACACGCTTTCCAAGCGTGCGCCATAGACCACTCGGCCACCTCACCAGCGCAGGAGGGGGCTTTTACATGGGCTTCGCTGAAGCGCAAGTTACCGCGATTTTTCGGGGGTCTGCCAAGGCAGAAGACCGCCAGCCGCCCGCGCGGCCCGCGAGTTGCTTCTCTATTGAAGCGGGGCTTTGGGGAAGGCTGGGGTCTGGCGTCGGTCGCGTGGGGCGGCCGGCGCCTAGACAGCCTCGAACGCCGCACGATTCTGCATAACTCAGAAGGTCCAGCCCGGTTCTAGTGCCGATAGACTACCTTGCCGCTCACCACGGTGATCGCGGGTTCGACCTTGAGGATGTCCGCTTCCGGCACAGTCATTATGTCCCCGCTGAAGCCCGTGAAGTCGGCGAGTTTGCCCGGCTCGATCGTGCCGAGATCCTTCTCCCGGAACGAGGCGAATGCCGGCCACAGCGTGAACATCTTCAGCGCCTCGATCCGGGTCACCGCCTGCTCGGGATGCCAGTCCGGCGCGGAATTCCCTTTCAGGTCCTTGCGCGCCACGGCCGCATAAAACTCGATGCGTGGATCACCCTGCTCCACTGGCGCATCCGACCCACCGGCGATCACCGAGCCTGCATCAATCAGCGCGCGCCAGGCGTACGCCCCCGCCAGCCGAGCCTCGCCCAGCCGCGCCGGAGCAAAGTAGAGATCACCGATCGCATGGCTGGGCTGCATCGACGGAATGATGCCCAGCGCGTGGAAACGCGGAATGTCCTCGACGTGGAGGATCTGCGAATGCTCGATACGCCAGCGCCGGCCTGCCTTGGGATCGGCCGTTGCCGCAAACGCCTTCTCCATCCAGTCGAGCACCAGCCGGTTACCTTCATCCCCGATGGCGTGCATGCAGACCTGGATGTTTGCGTCGGCAGCTTTCTTCATCAAAGCCAGCGTCGCTGTTTCATCCGCGCGCTGCAGGCCCTTGATGTCCGCGTGGTCCGCGTACGGCGCCGTCAACAGCGCCCCGCGAGAGCCCAGCGCGCCATCCATGTAAAGCTTGATCGCTTTCGTCGTAACGAGCCCGTCCTTGCTGGTCCCGAACGTCGTCTGGTCAAAGCTCTCGCCATCGACGGCATTGTAGATGCGCAGCTTCACCTCGCCCGCTTCGTCCATGGCGTTCAACAACGGAACGTGGACTGCGGGCACCGACATTGAATGCACGCCTGTCCAACCGAGCCCGATCTCGCGCGCCATGCCTTTGACATAGGTTTGTTTAACCTGGCCCTCGGTCGGCGCAGTCGCCAGCACCGTCATCGGCGCCATCGCGTTGTCGATCAGAATGCCCGTTGGCAGGCCATCGGGTCCCACCTCGATACGCCCGCCGCTCGGCTGCGACTTCGGCTTGCCGTCAAGGCCTGTCGCCTTCAGCGCCGCTGTGTTCACCAGCATTGCATGACCGTCTGCACGTACCAGCACGGTCGGCCGATCGCCCGTTACTGCGTCGATATCTGCGCGGTTCGGAAAGCGCGCCTCGGGCCAGTGCGTCTCGATCCAGCCACGCCCCTGCAGCGGACGTCCGTCGGTCGAAGCCTTCGCCGCATCGCCAACAGTCTTAACCAGCTCCGCGATCGACGCGACCTGATCGAGATTGAGCGTCTGCTCGCGCTCGCCGATCCCATAAAGGTGCGCGTGCGCGTCCGTGAAGCCCGGATAGAGAAACGCGCCGCCAAGATCGACCTTCTCGGTCTTGGCCCCGGCCGACTTCAGCAGATCTTCCTGCGCCCCCACCTCGACGATGCGGCCGTCCTTCACACTCACCGCGGTCGCCGGCAGCTGACCATCGACGCCGGTGTAGATCGTGCCGCCGTAGAAGATCGCGTCAGGCGGATTGGCTGGCGCGGTCGGGCTGCACCCCCCCAAAAGGGCCAGCCCCACCACAGCCGCCAGAACAGAACGCATGAAAAACCCCTCGCCGTTGCCGGCGAAGGGTTTCAGAAACTTGGAGCTGAGGAAAGCGCGAGTTAGGCCGCCTTGGCCTTCTTCGCGATCTCTTTCTTGACCTTCAGCATCTTGGGCGAGAGCTGCTCGTCCTTCGCTTTGGCCAGGTAGCCGTCGAGGCCCCCGCGCTTGTCGATCGTGCGGAGCGCCGCCGCCGAAACGCGAGCCGCATAGGATTGGCCAAGCGCGTCCGAATGGACGGTCACATTGACCAGATTCGGCAGGTAGCGCCGTTTGGTCTTGATGTTCGAGTGGCTGACAGTGTTGCCAACCATCGGTTTTTTGCCGGTAAGTTCACAGATGCGGGACATGGCCCACCTTTCCTAGGTCGTCTGCAAGGTCGAAAAAGCCCGTAAAACGGGGCTTTCGGCCCTGCGCTGAAAGCGAAGGCGGGTGGATAGTGGGGGAGGCTCCGGCTGTCAAGTTCTGGGCGAAAAAGCCTCAAGCTGGCCCTTCAGATCGCACCAAGCCTCTTATGATGCTGTTCCGGCACGCGCAAAGCGCGCGAGCGGGACCCCAAGGGCCACAATTGCGACAGACGTACGGCGCCATCTCACAAGCTTGACCCGCGCCGTTCTAACCCACAGGGGATAGGTCCGACGAGGGGGAACACATGAAGCCATGCGCGCTTTTCGGCCTGGCAGCGCTCGTTCTTTCAGCCTGCGCTCATGCCGCCCCCACATCCGCCCAGGTATCATGCACCGTGTCGTCCCGGGCGCGGGCAGATGCCGCACAGACTATGCGGGATATGTATGCGGCCCTGATGATCGAAGACCTAGATGCATTTCACGCCGTCACGACACAGGACTTCTTCGCCTACGATGCCGGCCAGAGCTTCGACGGCGATGCGTTGATGGACCTGATCAAGGATCGGCATGCCCAGGGTGTCGTTTTTGAATGGAACGTCAACGACCCAAAGGTGGAAGTTGTCTGCGACACGGCGCTTGTCACCTACGTGAACACCGGTTCGATCATGCAGGCAGACCTCATGCGTCCGATGAAGTGGCTGGAATCTGCAACACTTCGGCACGACGGCGAGAGCTGGCGCATTCGCTTCTTCCATTCAACGGCAGTCCCCGCTCCCGCTCGCCCGCAGTAAGAAAGTGGCGCCGCGCACTTGCCTGCTCTATCCACAGCCCCGCCAGTTGACCCCGCGCCCGTCGCACCCCAACCTTGAATCAGGACCGATCCCCGAGTCCTCTGGGAAGACGGACATGCGCTGGCGCCCGATCACTCCCCCCGCAGCGAGCCGACAGAGCGCTTTCGTGCGCCTGATCATTCTCGCCCGATAGACCTGCATCACCGGGAGTGCTGCCTCTGGCCGCCAGCGACAACCCCAATAACCGGCAGCGTATCCGGGCCGTGCTCGGCCCAACCAACACCGGGAAGACCCATCTTGCCGTCGAGCGGATGCTTGCCCACGGCACGGGCATGATCGGCCTGCCGCTGCGCCTGCTGGCGCGTGAGATCTACGACCGCATGGTGAAGGAGAAAGGCGCCAAGGCCTGCGCGCTCATCACGGGTGAAGAACGCATTCGTCCCGAAGGCGCGCGCTACTTCGCCTGCACTGTCGAAGCCATGCCGGTCTCCGAAGGCGCGGACTTCATCGCCATCGACGAGATCCAGCTCGCGCAGGACCCCGATCGCGGCCACGTCTTCACCGATCGTATCCTTCACGCACGCGGCCGTCACGAAACCATGCTGCTCGGCGCCGACACCATGCGCCCCGCACTCGAACGCCTCGATCTCAACATCGATGGCGAACGGCGCGAGCGCTTCTCGCAACTGAGCTACGCAGGCCCGATCAAGATCACAAAACTGCCCAAGCGCTCGGCCATCGTCGCGTTCTCGTCGGAAGAAGTCTACGCCATCGCCGAGTTGCTGAAGCGCCAGCGTGGCGGTTGCGCCGTCATTATGGGCGCGCTCAGCCCCCGTACGCGCAATGCGCAGGTCGATCTCTACCAGTCGGGCGAGGTCGACTACATCGTTGCCACCGACGCCATCGGCATGGGCCTCAACCTCGATGTCGGCCACATCGCATTCGCAAGCCGACGCAAGTTCGATGGCCGCCAGCGCCGCTTCCTCCGCGCCGATGAGCTCGCACAGATCGCCGGTCGCGCTGGCCGCTTCCGCGATGATGGCACGTTCGGCGAGACCGCAGACTGCGAGGCGTTCGATGAAGAAACCGTCGACCGCATCGTCAACCACCATTTTGAGCCTGTCGAGTATCTCAACTGGCGCAACTCAAACCTCGACTGGTCGAGCGTCGAAGCTCTCCTGACTTCCCTGCGCCGCTCATCGCCCGACGTGATCCTGCGCCGCGCGCCCGAAGCGCTGGACGAGACCACCCTCGCCGCACTCGCCGCCGACCCGGATGTGAAGCGCGCCACCCGCTCCCCGGCCCATGTGCGCCGCCTGTGGGATCTCTGCACTCTGCCGGATTTCCGCAAATACGGACCCGACGCGCACCTCAAGCTTGTGCAGACCCTGGTCGAAAAGCTGATCGAGCCCTCCGCCCGCATCGGCGATGAGTGGATGTATGCGCAGGTCGAACGCCTCAACCGCACCGAGGGCGAGATCGACAACCTGCAGCACCGGCTCGCCGAGATCCGCACCTGGACCTACGCCGCCAACCGAGGCGACTGGCTGCAGAACGCCGATACATGGCGCGGCCGCACGCGCGAGATCGAAGATCGCCTATCCGACGCGCTTCACCAGGCGTTGATGAGCCGCTTCGTCGACCGTCGCACCTCAGCCCTCCTCAAACATCTCAACTCGAATGAAGATCCCCCCGTAGAGATCGGACCGGCCGGCGAAATTTCAATCGGCGGCCACTTCGTTGGCCGGCTCGAAGGTCTTGTGTTCCATGCCGAAGCCGCAGGCGAAACACTGGCGGGGCGGGCCCTGCGCGGCGCGGCGCTAAAGTCGCTGCGCCCGATCATCGAACGCCGGCTTGCCGCCATTTCCCAAGCCCCTGATGTCGACCTGGCTTTCGACGCCGCAAATGCTGCCATCATTCACGACGGCGCGCCTGTCGCGAGACTTGTCGCTGGCGCCGATTGGCATAGCCCCCGCGTCGAGCTCGTCGGTGCGCGCGATGCAGCCGCAGCCGATCGTGATGCCGCACTCGAACGCCTCACACGCTGGTTCGCGGATCATGCCAAAGCGGCAGCGCCTGCCCTGCGTGCCTTGCGCGAAACGCTCGACGGCAAGGACCTGCGCGGTGCTGCTCGCGGCGCGGCTTTCCAGCTGCTCGAAACCGGCGCAGCGTTCGACCGTCGGCACACCGGCCCCGCTTTCAACCTCACCACCGATGATCGCAATGCGCTCAACACGGCCGGCGTGAAGACCGGACGCGTCGCGACATGGCTGCCCGGTCTGCTGAAGCCGGCAGCCGCTCGTCTCGTGCTCGCCCTGCGCGCCGTCCACTCGGGCCGCCCCGCGCCGGAACCGCCCACGCAATCCTCTTTTCCGCTGAAGGACGCGCGCTGGACTGACGCGATGCTTCTCACCGCCGGCTACCTCCGACTCGGACCACGCGCCGTGCGTGCCGATCTTGCCGACCGCCTCGCCGGATACCTCTCGCAGATCCGCCGCGGCTCGGAGACATCCGCTTTCGTTGTGCCGCCAGAACTTGCGGCACAGGTCGGCTGCCCCACCGTCGATTTTCCGGCGATCCTGCGCGCGCTCGGCTTGAAGCCAGCCGAGAAGGACAAGGAGACCGGCGCGGTCAAACTCTGGCGCTTCCCTGCCCAACGGCCACCCGAACCGCCGCGACAGGCGCAACAAGCCGCGCGCCCCGGCCCGCCGCCCACCGGTCCGTTCGCGGCGTTGGCCGAACTCATCATCACCCAGCCTGCGCGCCCCCAGCCTCAACGCCGCCGTCGCCGGTCGCGACGTCCACCGATCCTCCCCGCACCAAAGGCGGCTCATGACTGAAGACAGACTGCGTCTTGATGTATTCCTGTGGCGCGCCCGGTTCTTCAAGGCGCGCACCTCGGCCACCGAGGCGATCGAACACTCTGGCGCCCGGATTGAGCGTGATGGCCTGGTCCGCCGCACCGACAAGCCGGCGACCCCTGTCGAGCCCGGCGACCTCCTGTCGTTCAAGGCGCCTGCCGGTCCGAAGCTGGTGCGGATTCTCGCGCTCCCGGAGAGGCGCGGCCCGCCCGTCGAAGCCGCATTGTGCTATGAGGCGGTCGGGGAGCCTGACGTGAAGCAGTGACCCTCGAGGCCGATCGCGTGACAGACACCCCACCCAGCCTCATCGGTAACACCCTGTCGTCGCTCCGCCGCCTGCCGGATCCGCGCGCCGCGATCGAAGGCTTGGTCCTCTTCCTGGCTGTCGTTGGGGCCGGGATCTGGGCGATTCAGGTGGGTGGGCTGGTCCTCGATCCCGTCCCCAGCGCGAGTGTGGGGGCGATCTCCCTGTCCGCCTTCCTTCTGCCCGCCCTGGCCGAGGAACTTGTCTTTCGCAGCTGGCTTCCACGCGGCGCACCGCTCCCAGCCGTTGCGTCATTTCTGGCCTATGTCTTCTGGCACCCGCTGCAGGTGATCCTGCACCTGCCCTTTGCGAGGCCCGAATTCACCGACGCATCCTTCCTCGGCCTGGTCGCCTGGCTCGGTCTCGCGTGCACGTTGGCGCGCGTCCGCTCCGGCTCGATCTGGCCCGGCGTCGTGATCCACTGGGGCGTGGTTGTGCTGTGGTTGGCGCTGTTTGGCGGACACCCGGCGGGCGCCGGTACGGTTCAGCCTGGCTGACATCAGCCCTGATCAACGGGGCATTCAATTGACTTTAACACGCCAAGGCCACACATCGCGGGCCCAAGCTGAGACCTTGCCCCCATGACCTACATCGTCACCGACGCCTGCATCCGGTGCAAATACATGGACTGCGTGGAAGTATGTCCCGTGGACTGCTTCTACGAGGGCGAAAACTTCCTCGTCATCCACCCGGAAGAATGCATCGATTGCGGTGTCTGCCAGCCGGAATGCCCTGTTGAGGCCATCGTCCCGGACACCGAGGACGACGCCGACGGCAAATGGCTGAAGCTCAACACCGAATACGCGAAAGTCTGGCCAAACATTACCGTAAAAGGGACTGCCCCGGCCGACGCTGACGATTACGCAAAGGTTAAGGGTAAGCTGGCGACGCTTTTTTCGACAAAACCCGGCGCGGGCGTCTGAGGCGAAATGCCGCGAGACCCTGCGTCAGCAGGACAAATGGCAAGCTACGCGCTGTAGCAACGAGTTGAAATTTCTTACAATTGTGCTAAGCCCTGTGGATCGCCGACGGGCGAAACCAGAACGCATCAGGTCACGAACACATGCCGCGCACCCCATGGGTGGGCGCAACCGAGTTCGTGACACTAGTTGCGAGTACATTGAGGTGATCACGCATGACGAAGAAGCTGCCTGCCAAGCTCGTCGAAGGACTCTTCAACATCGGCCAGCATGTTGTTTACCCCGCCCACGGTGTCGGCCGTGTGACAGGCGTGGAGACCCAACAAGTTGCCGGCATGAAGCTGGAAGTGTTCGTGGTCGCCTTTGAACAAGACAAGCTCATCCTCCGCGTTCCGGTGGCGAAAGCCGCCTCGTCAGGCATGCGCGCCCTCGCTTCCACCCGTATCGTAGGCGACGCGCTCAAGACGCTTGGCGGCCGCGCGCGTATCAAGCGCACCATGTGGTCGCGCCGCGCCCAGGAGTACGAAGCGAAGATCAACTCGGGAAATCTTATCCAGATCGCAGAAGTCGTTCGCGACCTGCACCGCGCTGGCGACCAGCCTGATCAGTCCTATTCCGAGCGTCAGCTCTATGAATCGGCGCTGGATCGCATGGCTCGCGAACTTGCGGCCGTGGAAAACATCAAGCACGCCGAAGCTGTCGAGAAGCTCTCGAAGTCGCTCGCCAAGCGCGCGGCCTGATCTCTCCACATAACGATTTTAACGGAAAGGGCGTCCCAATCGGGACGCCCTTTTGTTTCCGCGATCGTCCTCGATCATCGACCTTGGGGCTTCCCCGGGGTTTTTGCGATGCGCCGTGGCACTCTGCACAACCCTCGCAGACACCAGCCAAGCCTGATTCATCAATCGCGCGAGTGTTCCGCCGCACCCTGCACATCAGGTGTGCGCACGGGGGGCGGGATTTGAATCTGATTCAATCGCTTGGCGAGTCGCATTGAAGCGAACTCGCTTCTCGAATTGGCTAACAGCCTGGCTGTTAGTAAATTCGGCTTGGGTGACTGGCCGATGGGGAATCAACATGAAAAAGCAACAGAAGCGCTCGAGCGCCGAAGCAACATACTCATTCGGTGAGACGGAACTGAGCTATTCTTTCGCCTACGGCGCATCGGTCCATAGAACCGTCGCGGACTATTTCGAGATTACCCCGGCCCGCAAATTCATCTCACGGCGCGACTGGTCGAAGTTCCGGATCGGCGCCCTGGTCTCCGTGCTCGGCCTCACCGCCCTCGCTGCGCAGACCTACCTCGCAGGCTCACCCGCCCTCGCCATGCTCTGGCTGACCCCGGGCTTCATCTTTCTGGCTCTCTTTGCTTTTCGCCCCGACCATTTCCGCATCTTCCAGGCTGCCGGCGATCCCGTCTGGATCCTCGAGGACGGCAAGTCCCAGGGCATCGTCGCGGAAATCGAGGTACGCCGGCGCAATCGCCTCGCTGAAATCTACGGCCCTCTGAACCTCTGCAACGAGCCGCGTCTCGAGATCGCCAAGATTGAATGGCTGGTGCTGGAATCTGTCATCACGCGTGACGAAGCCGACAGGCAGACCGCTCAGGTCGAGGCTTCGGTGGCCGAAAAAGCTGCTCGTGCGGATATGTCGGCAAACGTGACGCAAATCTTTGCCCGCGAAGCCCTGGCCATCTGATCCTGCCCGAAACGCGCGCTATCTAACGCTCCGTCGGGCTCGGTGCCCGTGCAAACGCGCACGGGCTCTGGAACCGTTTTACACATAGCGAGTTTTACCTGCAGACGCGGGTCTGCTGGCTGTGTGGTTCTCGCATGCCCGTTGGCGCAGTCCTTGGCGCAACGGGAGATGTGCATGGCGAGAGTAGATGCGAGCCCGAACGGCGCCGACAGAAAGTTCCTCAAGCGGGCGATGACGGCGCCCCTTCTGGAACGGGATCACGAACTTGATCTTGCGCGGCGCTGGCGTGACAACAATGATCAGAGGGCCCTGCACGAACTGTGCACCGCCTACATGCGCCTCGTGGTCTCGATAGCCGCACGCTTCCGCAACTATGGCCTGCCGATGTCGGACCTTGTGCAGGAAGGCAATGTCGGCCTGATGCTGGCCGCCTCCCGCTTCGAGCCCGAACGCGAACTTCGCTTCTCGACCTACGCCACGTGGTGGATCCGCTCCTGCGTCCAGGACTACATCCTCCGGAACTGGTCAATCGTCCGCACGGGCACCACAGCGGCTCACAAATCCCTATTCTTCAATCTTCGTCGCCTGCGCGCCCTGCTGCAGGATCCGAGCGATGGCGGTCTCACGCCGGAAAATCGCACGCGCGTTGCAACTGCCCTGCGCGTCGCGGAACACGAAGTCGATCACATGGCCTCACGCCTCTCCGCGTCAGACCGTTCGCTGAACGCACCGATCGGGGAAGAGGGCGATGCTGAATGGCAGGACATGCTGCCGGACACTGGCATGCTCCCGGAAGACGCCACGATGATTGCGCACGACCGCCTCGCCCGTAGCGCCTGGCTCGCCGACGCGCTCTCGCGTCTCAGCGACCGGGAGAAGATGATCATTCACGAACGCCGCCTCGGCGAAGAAGGCGTCACGCTGGAATCGCTCGGCCAGAAACTCGGCGTCTCGAAGGAGCGCGTCCGCCAGATCGAGCACCAGGCCCTGCAAAAACTTCGCAGCGCCCTCACCCGGATGGTCGGAGATCCGGAAGCCTCCGGTCTCATTCCTTCGATCTAGTTACATCACCCTGACCTGCCCCCGCGGTGTTACGCGGAACATCGGCTGGGCGCGACGCGTATCGATCGGTCCTCGCTCGATGATCGTCCGTGCGTCAGCGGCGGCGGGCTCATTCTGCTGGTCGCCATTGCCCGCCGCCGGCGCCTCCATCTCGGCCGCCTCACGCGCTGCCCGGTATCGTGAATCAGCGAATCATCATGGAGGACCCGGGGCACCCTCGCCCCTCCGTCAGGTCGCCCCGCTGCGAACACACCGCCGCCAGCCCTGCGAGTACAAAGCTCCGGCGCGAGCATTGCGCGTACCCGGTCTGTCTGAGCCTGCCCCCGGCATCGCCCGCCCGGCGAACACCATGGCGCACCCGGCCGCCCCGCCGACCGCGCTGGCGAACGGCCCGTTTTGCAGGCATAAGACCCACCGCCGACTCCGTAGCTCAGCAGGATAGAGCATCGGTTTCCTAAACCGGAGGTCGCAGGTTCGAATCCTGCCGGGGTCGCCAAATTCCGATCGCCATTAACCATATCGGCAGCCAAACCGGGCAGGCTCCTGCCGCATGACAGGGCAGTTAGGACGATTCCTCGCAGTGTGTGGCGCCAGCAGACATTGCGTGGAATTTGCTGCGCCCGTAGATAATGATGCTGCATGGCTGCATCCGTCATGCGGTGGGACCGATCGATGGACGTTATCTCCACCCTTCTAAAGACGTTGCAGGACGGCTGGGCCTGGCTTGAACAGTCCCTGTCAGGCGCGCCCGCGCTTGCTGGCATCGGCATGATTCTGGCCGGCGTCGGCGGGCTGATTCTCGTGATCATGGGTCTGATCGGCCTGATCCGCCTCGGCTTCGCGATGCGCCGTGGCGCGCTCGCCGCCCGCGTCCGGCGCGACGATGAAGTCGGCGCCCGCATCCTGGTCGTGCGCGGCGGCAAAGGTCGCCGTCGCCTGATTTCGGCTTTCCTTGGCGATGCCATCGAGAAGCACCTCAAATCCTTCATGTTCGGGGGGCCGTTCCGCGTCACCTTCTATCCCGGCAATGTCGATGGCGATGAGCGGGCGGCGCAGCTGATGAAGCGCACCGAGGCCGACCTCATTCTCTGGGCAGAGGCGCCTCGCGGCGCCAGGGCCGTCGCCCGCATGCTGGCCCGCCCGTCCAACACGTTCGATCCGCCACGCCAGCCGATCACGCTCGCCATGCCCAAGGAGAAGGCAGCATGGACGGATGGGCTCGCTCGCGCCATGGCCTACGCCGCAGCCAAGCAATACCGGCCCGCCCTTGGCCGTCCGCAGGACTTCCGGGCAGAGCGCCTGCAGCCCGTGGTCGAGACCGTGCTCAACATCCTCGCCAGCAAGCCGCGCGCCGATCAGGCGCTGCTCGCTGAAATGGTGGACGACAGTTCTGCCGGCGCGCTGCAGCTTGCCTTCTCCGGCAACGACCAGTGGATCGATCGCTCGGTCGAGATTGCCCGTTCCACCATATCGGAGATCAACCGCTCCGCTGCGCCGGACCGCTGGATCGCCGCCAACATCACACTTGGTCGCGCCCTGCGTCTGAAGGCTGAAAAGCGCTTCGACCCGGTGATGCTACGCGAAGGCATCGCCCACCTCACGGAAGCCCTCGAAGCGCTGCGCTCCGAACCGCGCCTCAAGCTCGCCGAATCCGCTGCGCAGGCGATCGGCGAAGCCCAGAAGCTCCTCGGCACCCGCCGCAAATTCTCGATCTCCGGCGGTGGGATCTAGGCTGCTTTCTCCGCCTTCGGCGCGCACTTCGCGCACAGGCATTTCCCCGACAGATATTCGTTCACATAGGCCTCGCCGTAGTCATAGCCGAGCTCCTCGCCAGGCTTGATGTTGCGCCGCGCGAAGATCCACACGCGGCCCCTGGCGATCTCGATCTCGCAGTTCGGGCGGCACGAATGGTTGATGTAGCGCGCCTTGTTCCACCGCGGCGCACCGTCGATCGTCTTGCGCGAGTTGATCTCGAACAGGTAGCGCGAATTGCTGGAGTACATTTCCTCGCGGCTGATTTGCCGGCCGACATACTCGATCACGCAGGCGCCCTTTGGTATGGGCATGGCGGCGAACAGGCCAAGCCCCGCGCTTGCCCGCTTCACCGCCAGGTCGAACTCCCCCGGCTTGTAGCGCCTGCGCGGTGTGTCAGTCATGCCAATGCCCTTGCTCGAATGGAGCGCTTACATGCGCGAAGACAACGCAGCTCGCCAAGCGCGAAATGGTCGCTTCCAGCCGAGAATTAGCTCAGCGCCTCAAGTATCAACACTGCGCTCGCCCCGCAGATGAGCGTGAAGGCCATCTCTGTCACCGACATGCAGAACCTGAGGCGTTTGCCCGCCACTCCTATCAGTCCCGACAGCGCCGCCGTAACGGCCCATGACCCGTGACCCATGACCTGAGAGCAAACTCGACCGAGCGCTGTAAACGGCCCAACGCCGAATAGCAGGACCAGAGTTTGAAAAGGTAAGCCGTGACGCCTCGGATTTGCCCTCTGCCCAGAAGGCCGTCGCTCAGGCAAGTTCTGGTCCGAAAATCCCGAGGCAGGTCAGGGTCTGCCGGCGCAAGGGTGAACGCGGACCGCCGCGAAACCTCTCTCAGGATCCGGAACTGTCGGCCTCAGCGCTTCAGGTCTGAGATTGCATAAGGTTGCTCAATCCATTTCCGCACCGCACCAAATCCCGGAAACGCCCCAGTGTCGCCATTGACAGGCCGGATTACATACGTAGTCTCAAATGAGATTACAGGTGTACCATGCAACAGATTTCCGAAGCCGAATCTCGCATCATGGAAGCGCTTTGGCGCAAGTCGCCCCTGACGCCCGAACAGGTGATTGCTGCGGTCGGGCCTGAAAACGGCTGGGCGCCCGCCACGGTGAAGACGCTGATCACGCGCCTGCTCAAGAAGAAGGCAATCGCCGGCGCCAGGGAGGCGGACGGTTATTGCTATCGTCCCCTGATCGCCCGCGCTGCTTATGTGCAGTCCGAAAGCCAGGGCCTGCTCGACCGCCTTTTCAAGGGAGAAGTCGCGCCGCTCGTGGCCCATTTCGCCGAGAACCGCCGGCTCAGCTCGAAAGACGTGAAACAGCTCAAGGCTCTCATCGCGAAGATCGAGGAGGACAAGAAATGAGTACGTTCCTCTATACCCTCATCGAACTGAACATCGCGGCCGCTGCCGCTATTCTCTTCGTGCTGGTCGTACGCCGCCCCGCCACACGTCTACTTGGACCGCACGCCGTCTACAGCCTCTGGGCCATCGTTCCGGTCGTGATGGCGGCGACCTTACTGCCCGAGCGCACGTCTGAAACCTTCGTCACGGAATTCCTGATCGGCGGCATCCCGGCCAGCCTCGCCGCTACGCGCCTCGAGGCCGCCGCGTCCTGGCTGCCGGCCGTCATCACCCTCGCCTGGCTTGCTGGCATCGGCACACTCGCTGTTCTCTTCGTCCGTCGTCAGAGAGCCTTCCTGCGTGATGCCGATATCGGCCTCGCCGGTCCCGCCATCGTCGGCTTCCGCCATCCGCGCATCGTCATGCCCGACGATTTCGCCCATCGCTTCAGCCATGACGAACGCAAGCTGATCCTCACCCACGAGCAGGTCCACATCGACCGCAATGACGCGCGCATTAACGCCTTCGTCGCCGTCCTGCGCTGCCTGTTCTGGTTCAACCCGCTGATCCACATCGGCGCCAAAGCCATGCGTGTCGATCAGGAACTCTCGTGCGACGCCGAGGTCATAGACCGCCGCCCGCGCGTGCGTCGCGCCTATGCTGAAACGCTGCTGAAGACGCATCTTGTTTCGCGGCCCCTTCCGGTTGGCTGCTACTGGCCGGCAGAATCGCAACATCCATTGACCGAGCGTATCGATCTCATCGCCCGCAAGCCGATCTCCTCTCGCCGTCGCGCCGCCGCTGCTGTCCTCGTCATGTCGCTGACCACAGGCGCCGGCATCACAGCCTGGGCAGCCCAGCCTGAGCGCATCATCTTCCGTGAAACCGCCGACGTGCTCCTGCCGTTCGAGCCGATCGCAACTGGCGGCCAGGTCCTGGCTCATGCAACCCAGCCGCGGGTTGTGCCCGCCTCCTTCATGGCGCCTGCCCTACCACGTGAGTGGAGCCAGCACTCGGAGCTGGTGGCCGAAGTCTGTCTCTCGCAGTCTGGAAGCGTCGACAGCATGAAGCTTGTGAAATCATCCGGGGACACCCGCCTCGACGTCGCATCGCTGCGCTCGCTCGAACGTACGCGGTTTGAACCCGCGCTTCGTAACGGCCGTCCGGTCGCAGTGTGCCGCCAGCAGATCACCCTCGAATTCGCCCCAGCGCCGAACGGGTCACCACCCTAAAACTGGCCTACCGCTCACCCGCCTAGCTCACTCACCTTATCTGGGAGGTCTCCAATGTATGGAGCCATGAGAGAACACGCGCCTCAATCGACCCGCCTTGCCGGCGCGATTACCGCAGCGACCATGACCCTCGCCTTCGGCTACGCCATGGCCAATGGCATGGGCGCCTATATCGCAGACCACGTACCAGAAGCGCTCATTTACGTGCCATTGCCAGACAAGCCGATCGTCGATCCGCTTCCGACTCCAGTACCCGATCTGCCTTTCTCTTCAGATGCGCGAGACCTGGTCACACCACTGACCAACCTCGAGCGCTTCACCTATGACCCGGACACGATCACAGGCGTCCTGCCTGCTGATGCAAGTCCCGACACCGGACCCGTCGCCCCTCTGCCGCCAACACCGCTGACGCCGATCCGCACCGCCCCGAAAATGATCCCGGCCGCGTCGCCCAACTATCCGCCTACGGACATCCGCCAGAACCATCAGGGCCTGTCGGGGCTGAAAGTCTGTATCGATGCCGGTGGCCGCGTCACGTCTGCGAACCTCGCCAGCAGTAGCGGCTATGCCAGTCTCGATCAGGCTGCGATGAAATGGGTGCGCGAACGCAAATTCACGCCGGCGAAAGTCGACGGCCGCCCGCAATCAATCTGCGGTCATCCTGTCGTCTATGAGTGGAGGCTTGATCGCCGCTGACAGCTTTAAGCCCCGCCCCAGTAAGGCGGGGTGGCCGGCACGCCAGGACGCCCCACGTTCCGGCCGGCCATTCTCGAAGCGCCCCTCTCGATCTCCTCATGGGAGGGGCGCTTCTTTTTTCTTCCCAGGCGCAGGTCGCAGCACTGCCGAATACATCAGCAACGATCCGTCGATCCGCACGATCTGAAGTCCGGCTTGATCCGCAAGCTTTTCCAGTGCGGACCGCCGCACGTGATCAGGATCTCCCAGTTGCTCGGTCACCAGCACGCGCCCTGAGGGCCGCAGAACGCGCGCGATCTCGCGCAAGGCTCTGCCGGACCGGCCGATCTCTCCGAGCACTGTCACCAGCAAGACAGCATCAAATTGCGCGTCGGCGAATGGAAGAAGGATTGCGTCACCTTCGATGCACTCAAAATTGCCATGGCCCGCCTGCTTCAGGCGAGCTGCGGCCAGCGCGAGCATTTCCGCCTGGATGTCGAACAGGACCAGTCGGCCCGGCATGATTGCGCTTGCGATCTCGGGGCTGAACCAGCCCGGACCTGGTCCGATTTCCAGCACATGCTCGCCCGCCGTCAGGCAAAGCCGGCCCACCATCCGCCGTGGCGACATGATGAAGCGCCGCAACGGATTGAGCAGCCAGCCAGCCTTGCTCGCCGGATAGACGCCCTTGCCCGCGAAACTCCTGTGAGGCGTCGTTCCTTCAGTCATGGGCAAGCTTCAGCGTGCGCCTTTCGCTCCATCGATCACGCCGCGACGCAACCGGACCATGCCGCGAATCCAGCGATCGTAATCGCCCGTCTTGCGCTGCATGTAGGTCGTGACCTGCTCGTGCGGCAGGATCAGGAACGTTTCTGCATCGAGACCCCGAACAACCGCTTCGGCCACATCAGACGGCGCAAGCACGCCATCGACATTCTGCGACCCGGCGGCGCCACCCAGCATCGGTGTATCCACCGCCTGCGGGCACAACAGCGAAACACCGATGCCATTCTCCTTCGACGCAATCGCGAGGTGCTCTCCGAACCCGATCGCCGCATGCTTGCTCGTCGAATAGACCGCCGACCCAATCTGACTCAGCAGGCCTGCCGCCGACACCGTGTTGAGGAACCAGCCCGACTTCCGCGCAATCATGCCCGGCAGTGCGTAACGCGCCGCATAGACGTGGGCCATCACGTTGACACCCCACGCAAGCTCCCAGGCCGCGTTCGATGGCGAGCCCGGATTATCGATGTCCGGGTCACCGCGCGAGATGCCGGCATTCGAGCAGAACAGGTCGATGCGTCCAAACTTGTCCTCGGCCGTGCGCACGATCTTTTCGACGTCCGCCTCATTCGTCACGTCCGCCTGCAGCCCGATGCCGCCAACCGATTTCGCGACGGCCTCAGCTCCGGCGCCATTCAGGTCGACCACGATCAGCGCAGCTGCGCCCTCCTTGTGGAAGCGCTCCACCAACGCCTTGCCGATACCGCTCGCCCCGCCCGTGACGATGACGATCTTGCCCGTGACTTTCATCTCGCTTACTCCGCCCTGAACGTTTCTGGCTTATCCCTGCACCGCTACTCGATCAGCGCCAGATTCCTGATGCTGCCCGCCAGCGCGTCGCGAATTTCCTCCGCCCGCTTGTCCGACACCCCCGGTGCGACCGACAGGTTCACCGCAGCGGCGACATACTGGCAGGCGTCATTTTTCTTCGCAGCGGCCCCCTTCAACCCCGCGAGATCAACTGGGGCGCCATTGACGCCGAGGGATCCATCTGCGGCAACCGCCACACTGAGCCGAACCGAGTTGCACGCCGCCGCCGTCTCTGGCCGGAAGTTCGGCAGGTTCGCGACCTCTTCTGACGGCTTCAATGCAGCAGGCGTTGCAACGGGAGTGGCGGTTGGAGCGGTCGAACATGCCGAAATTGCAACCGCCGAAACAGCAAAAAGGATACGCATGCCTGACTCCCGGAACTGACTGGCTCGAACCATAGCCGACTTTGCGCCCACGTCGATTGTTGCGATGCCGCGGCCCATCAATTCTCCGGCGACAGGCTTGCGAGGCAGGACAAGCCAGTGAATAGCTGACCGACAACTTGGGAGGATGTTGATGCTCGTCACTGGCAGTAAGCTCGGTCTGATCAGCGCTGTCGCCCTCGTGGCAATCGCAACAGCGTCGCTCTTCGCCAACGCCCAGCAATCGCCGGCAACCCAGCCGGACACGCTCATCCTGGCGGGCAAGCTGCTCGCCGATCCGGCCAGCGGCAAAGTGCTCGCCCAACAAAGCATCCTCGTCCGCAATGGCCGCATTGTCAGCATTTCATCCGGGTACGCCAAGCCTGCGAATGGCGCGAAGGTTGTCGACCTCAAGAACGCCTTCGTCCTGCCCGGCCTGATCGACAGCCATGTCCACCTGACGAGTGAGACGGGTCCCGGCTCGCGTCTCGACGAATTCCTCAAGAGCAGCGCCGACCAGGCGATCGATGGCGCCGGTTTCGCCGTGACCACGCTTGAGGCGGGCTTCACCACGGTCGCTGATCTGGGCGGTGACGCCGAAGCGGTGCTCGCGCTGCGCGACGGAATCGCCCACGGCGTCATCCCTGGTCCGCGTATCATTGCCTCAGCCGGCGCTGTCAGCGTTCATGGCGGCCATGGCGACGCCAACGGCATGCCGCGTGCGATGGCAGATGTGCTGCGCCCGAACTCTGTCTGCTCCGGCGCCGATGATTGCGCCCGCGCGGTTCGCGAGCGCGTGCGTGACGGCGCCGACATCATCAAGATCACGGCGACGGGTGGCGTCCTCTCGCAGACCTCGGCGGGCCTTGCCCAGCAATTCACCGACGCCGAACTCGCCTCGATCGTGCAGGCTGCACATTCCATGGGCCGCAAGGTGACGGCGCACGCCCATGGCGTCGATGGCATCAACTCCTTCCTGCGCGCCGGCGGCGATAGCATCGAACACGGCACCTATGCCGACGCAGAGTCCGCCCAGCTCTACAAGCAGCGCGGCGCCTACCTGATCCCGACGCTTCTCGCCGGCGACTTCGTCGCGCGCGAAGCAGCCAAACCCAACAGCTTCCTCTCGCCGAACCAGCAGAAGAAGGCGCTCGAAGCAGGCCCCAAAATGCTCGACATGCTCCGCCGCATGCACGAAGCTGGCGTGAAGATCGCCTTTGGCACCGATACCGGCGTCTCGGCTCACGGCGACAACGCACAGGAATTCGCCTTGATGGTAAAGGCCGGCCTGACGCCGCTCGAAGCCATCACCGCGGCGACCGTCAGCGCCGCCGACCATTTCAGTCTGACCTCCGAGATCGGTACGATCACGGCGGGCAAAGCGGCCGACATCATCGCCGTCAACGGCGACCCGCTCAGCAATGTCCGCGAGCTGGAATCGGTCGACTTCGTGATGAAGGGCGGCAAGGTCTACAAGAACTGACCATGACCGACCCGCTGTTTGACCTTTCCGGCAAAATCGCACTCGTAACCGGCGGCAGTCGCGGCCTCGGCCTCGAAATGGTGCGGGCGTTTGCGCAACGCGGCGCCGACGTCATCATCGCCAGCCGCAAGCTCGATGCCTGCGAAGCCGCCGCCGACGAAGTTCGCAAGCTCGGCCGCCGCGCGCTCGCGATCTCCGCCAACATGTCCCACTGGGATCAGGCCGAACGGCTCGCCGAAGCCGCATGGGCTGAATGGGACCGCATCGATATTCTGGTCAACAATGCCGGCATGAGCCCGCGCGTGCCGAGCCACGAGATGACGGAAGACCTGTTCGACAAGGTGATGGACCTCAACTTCAAAGGTCCGTTCCGCCTCGCCTCGCTTGTCGCCAAGAGGATGTTCGACGGCGATGGCGGGGCCATCATAAACGTCTCCTCCTCCGGCGCGCTCTATCCGTTGCCGCAGGTCGTGCCCTATTCCGGCGCCAAGTCCGCCCTCAACGCGATGACCGTTTCCTTCGCGCGCGAATACGGCCCCAAGGTGCGCGTCAACACGATCTCGCCCGGCCCTTTCCTCACCGACATCGCCAAAGCCTGGACGCCCGAGGCTCGCGAGATCTCCGACAACGCCCTCGGCCGCCCTGGCAGGCCAGAGGAAATCGTCACGGCTGCGCTCTTTCTCGCCAGCCCCGCCTCCAGCTTCACCACTGGCGCGATCATCCGCGTCGATGGCGGAAGCTAGAGGTTCAACAGCGTCGGGTCTCCGCCTTGCGCAGCGATGTTCACCGTGACGGCCCGCTCGGTCGCAAAGCGCACCACGTAGTGCGGTCCGCCCGCCTTCGGCCCGGTACCGGAAAGACCCGACCCGCCGAAGGGCTGAACGCCGACAACCGCGCCGATGATGGAACGGTTTACATAGACATTGCCCGCGCGCACCGCCGCCTTCACCTTCTCGGCAAAACCTTCAAGCCGCGAGTGAACGCCCAGCGTCAGGCCATAGCCCTTTGCGGACAACGCCTTGCCCACCACGTCTATCTGGTCGGGGTCGTAGCGGATCACATGCAGCACTGGCCCGAACACTTCGCGATCCAGTTGATCGACCGATGACAGCTCGACAATCGCCGGCCCGAAGAACACGCCCTTGTTGCGCAGCGCACCGATATCGCGTTGCCAGATTTTCGCAGCCGTCTTCATTCGCTCCAGATGCGCGTCCAGCAGTCCCCGCGCCTCCGCATCGATGATCGGACCAATGTCGGTCGAGGCATCGGCAGGATCCGCGATCACCTGCACGTCCATCGCGCCCTTGATCATAGCGATCGTCTCTTCCGCCGTCTCATGCGGCAGGAACAGCACGCGCAGAGCAGAGCACCGTTGACCCGCAGATCGGAACGCCGACATCACCACATCGTCCACCACCTGCTCGCGCAGCGCGGTCGTATCGCAGAACAGTGCATTGAGCCCGCCCGTTTCCGCGATCAAGGGTACGATCGGGCCGTCCTTGGCCGCCAGCGTGCGGTTGATGATCCGCGCCACGTCGGTCGAGCCGGTGAACGCCACGCCGTTGCAACGCGGATCGCCCGTCAGCAGGCCGCCGAC
>CANJXY010000041.1 GCA_947478925.1 Hyphomonadaceae bacterium
CGCGGCGGAGTTGGCCTTGGCCGGCTGCTCTGGCATCTGCGCATGCAGGAAGTCACGGAAAAGCTCCGGCCTGCGCACGAATTCTCCGAGCGGCAGGTCTGCCTTGCCGACAGCCTTCGGGGCGCAATCGACACCCGCTTGGACCAGGCTCTTCATCACTTCGTCACGCCGGTCGCTGCCCGAGACGATTGCGACGCGGAAGCGGCCCATGCTGGCGATGCGCGTGACCGTCGCGTCTTCGTCAGCCGAATCGGGAAGCAGCAGGTCGATCACGACAAGGTCGAACCGCTCCAGCCGCAGCTTGCGCTCAGCGTCGAGCAGCGACGTTGCGATCACCAGATCGATGCCATAGCGTTTGCGCGAAGCCGCTGCTGCTGCTGCAGCCAACAACTCGCCCGCACGGGCATGGTCTTCTACCCACAGGACTTTCATCGACTTCCCCGAGATCGGACCCCCTTCACCGGGCGCTCCAGATCGGTTTGTGATGCAAACGCAGGTCGTTACGTTTCGCAAGCACGAATAGTGTGCAACAGAGTTTCGCTTGCGATCGGTTACGAATGGTTAACGCCACTGGTTGGACCATCCCGCAAGCCATGTCGAGGGTGATCATGTGATGGATACCCCAAATTCTCAGATAAATCAGGGACTTTCGGCCTTCATCGATCCCGAATCGCGGTCCGGGCATATCGTCGACATCATGATCGAGGAGCGCTGCCCCAGCTGGGTGGGACACTGGTCCTGGCCCTTCGTGCGCCCTGCGCTCTATTCGCTGCTCGGCTATCGCAAGGCCCTGCGCTGGGCCGACCACATCAAGACGATAAGCTCGGGTAAAGAGTGTTTCGCCTATCTCGACAAGGTGCTGGGCCTGAAGGTCACCTCGACCGGTCTCGATCGCGTGCCGCAAACCGGGCGCTCTGTCATCGTGTCCAACCATCCGACCGGTCTTGCAGATGGCTCGATCGTACTCGCGGCGCTGAACAGCGTACGGACCGATATCGAGATCATGGCCAATGCCGACGCATGCCGCGTCAACCCGCACTTTGCAGAGGTGATCATTCCGGTCGAATGGGTGCAGGACAAACGCTCAATCCCGAAAACGCGGGAGACGCTGCGCCGCGCCGCCGCCGCGTTCGCAGCCGAGCGTCTGTTGATGATCTTTCCATCCGGCGCGCTGGCCCAGATGAACAAGGGCAAGCTGGTGGACGAGCCGTGGATGCCAACCGCCGTGTCGCTTGCCCGCAAGAACAAGACGCCGGTCTCGCCGCTTCACATCAGGGGCAGGAACTCGGCGCTGTACTACGCCTTCTGCAACATCAATCGCGAACTGCGCGACATCACGCTGTTTCGCGAGTTGCTCAACAAGCAGGGCGACAGATTCCACCTGACCTTCGGCCCGCAGATACCATGGGAGCATCTCTCGGGCGAGCCGCAGGCCGTCACCGACCATCTGCGCGACTATGTCGACAACATCCTGCCGAACGAACCGGATCGGCCGTTCGAGCCATTGAAGGCGGCGGGTTAGGCGGGCGCCCGAAGACGCCCGCCTTCCCACATCAGGCCGCGCTTGCCTGCGACGGGGCCGACGAGCGGCCCACGCCATACCAGTCGAGCTTGCGCGTCATCCACATCGTGCCCGCAATCGCCGTGAAGCTGGCGATCGAACCGACGAGCAACGCATAGTCCTCCATGCGCATCAGCACATAGATGAGCCCGTAGAGCGCCGAGAAGACGATAAACGCCTTCGCCATCGCCGCACGCGAGCCGAACACGGCGCCTGCATAGAACGACAGAGCTGAGACGGTGGCGACCGAGGCGACAAGAAAGGCGACATTGAAGCCGGTGATCTCGGCGATCGACAGCAGCAGCATGTAGAAAACGGTCTGCGCGAGACCGACCAGAACGTATTGCGCCGGGTGTGCGCGCACGCGGCTGGTTGCCTCGAACAGGAAGTAGGCGAGAAAGACGAGGCCGATGAACATCGGCGCGTATTTCAGGGCGCGCTCAACGCTCTGATACGGATTGCCCTCATCGAGCAGGCTGACGCCGGGACTTGAAGCCGTCAGCGTGTCGAACGACAGGTCGACGCCGACGCCCGGCGCGCCGCGAGCGAGGAAGGGGATACGCCATGTGGCGGTGAACCCCTGCTTCGTCACCTGGCGCTGGTCGGGTAGGACGCCGCCATCGAAGCTCGGCGAGGCCCAGTCTCCGGTGAGGTTGATGGTCGTGTCGCGCGCAAAAGCCGCGAGTGTAACGCGCTGCGCCCCGGAGACGGTGAGCCTGGCCGTCGCCTGGAAGTTGCCGATCGGTTCGGCCGACCAGCCAAGCGGCGCGCCCAGCAGTCCGGGCATGACGCTCGGGCGGCTGAACGTATCGGCGGCGGCCGATTCGACCGGCGACAGTTCGAGGATCTGTCCGCCGACCAAAACGCGCGCGTCCTTGGCCCCACGCAGGTCACTCATGCTGACGTAGACGCGCGCCTCGTTCCAGCGCAGGTGTGCGCCGGTTGGCGCCTCCTGCGCAACGCGCGCCGGGTTGAACGTCGCCACGAAGTCCACGTCGGCGCGATAGGTTGGCACGTCATGCAGGCCGCGCCTGCGAATCTCCGCGGCGAGCCTGGCGTCCACAGTTCCAGTTTCCGGATAAAGCACCATCCGGCCGACTTGCGTCTGTACCTGGTTCACGTTGTTGACCGAGACGACG
Organism: Hyphomonadaceae bacterium; assembly: GCA_947478925.1. Lineage (GTDB taxonomy): Bacteria > Pseudomonadota > Alphaproteobacteria > Caulobacterales > Hyphomonadaceae > UBA7672. The sequence goes on from CANJXY010000041.1 coordinate 2,701, forward strand.
ACCTCACGGTCGAACGGCACGGTGATGGCCGGACCCATAAGGTCCTGTGGTCCGCCGCGCAGGGCGGCGACTTCGGCGACGGCCGCCTGCGCATCGCTGGCGCGCGAATAGATCACCATCCACACAAAGCCTGCGGGTATGGCCATGAGCAGTGCAAGCATACAGACGAGGATCAGTTTCAGTCCGAACGATCGCTGAGGCAAAAACCGTGAGAGATCGTATCCGTCGCCCTGGCTGGGGCGCGGCTGTTCAACAGAGTCCGACATGGGTCCCGTTATCCTTCTGATTGTCGGCGAGGGGGCAGGTAAGGCGGACGCTCGGGCGGAATTGCGTGTGAGCTGAGGGCATCTCGAAGGCGATTGCGGCGAAAGCCTGTCTTGCGCTCTTCCCGTTTCGGGTGGCGACTGGTTAGTGTCGTGACCTTGAAGGTAAGACCATGGCTGGCGGGCAATCGCCCGCAACAGAACCGGCGGGAAAAACCATTGGGCGACGACAATGTCATCAAATTCCGCAAGCCTCCGCCGCCTCCGGCGCCGAAGAAGCCGAAGCGTCCGCTGCGCCTGCCGCCATGGGCTATCGTGATCGCCGCTGCCCTCGCGCTTGGCGCAGTGACTTATGTGATGGACCAGCAGAAGACGGGCGCTAACCCGCCGCGCGTGGCCGGTCCCTGACGCCACATCCCGATAATACAGCTCGCCCTTTCCGTTTCGCGCGGCTGCTGGTTAGTGTCGCCGCTGGCAGCGTAATCCGGCGGACAGCATGAACGGCACGGCGATCAAGAATTTCCTCCGCGTCTATGGAGCGCCGATCGCTATCGTGGTGCTGGGGCTGGTCGTCGCCTTCATGTTCATGGCGCCCGCGCCACCCAAGCGGATCACCCTTGCGGGAGGGGCGGCCGGCGGCGCTTATGCGGCGACGGCGGAGGCCTATGCCGAAACCCTGCGCAAGTTCGACATCGCGGTAGAGGTGCAGGAGACCGCAGGCTCGGTCGACAATCTCGCCCGTCTGAAATCGCATCAGGCGGATGTCGCCATCGTGCAGACCGGCGTGGCCGGCGCTGGCGCGCAGGACGACAGCATCCGCTCCATCGGAGCGGTGTTCTACGAACCGCTCTGGGTCTTCCACCGCAAGTCGGTCCGCGTCGAGGAATTGCAGGACATTGCCGGCCGCCGCGTCGCCATCGGGCCCGAAGGGTCCGGTGTCCGAGCGCTCGCCAGTCTCCTGCTCAAGGAGGTCGGCGTGAAACCCGACGCCTTCACCGCCGCGCCACTCGCCGGCCAGGCCGCCGCTGCAGCCCTCCAGAAGGGCGACATCGACGTCGCATTGGTGGTCTCAGGCGCTACTACCGCATGGATCGCCAGCCTTCTCGCAGATCCCGACATCGAGCTCCTGTCGATGAAAGAGGCGCACGCACTGTCGCGCCGTCATCCCTATCTCGACGAAGTGACGCTCTATCGCGGCGTGGTCGACCTTGCCGCCATTCTGCCAAAGCAGGATGTCATGTTGATCGCACCGGCAGCCCAGATCGTCGTGCGCGAAGACCTGCACCCCGCCGTCCAGTCCCTGCTGATTGAGGCGGCGCTGGCAGCTGATGGCGGCGGCTCATTGCTGGCCGACCCGGGACGCTTCCCGACGCCGCAACTGGCGGACATTCCGATCTCTGAAGAGGCGCGCCGTTATTACGACAACGGCCCCAGCTTCCTGCGCCGCATCTTTCCCTACAGCGTCGCCAACTTTCTCGAGCGCGCCTGGGTGCTCGCCATTCCGCTGCTGACGCTGGTCATCCCGCTGATACGCGCCGCGCCACCACTCTATCGCTGGCGCATCCGGCGCAAGATCTATGTCTGGTACAACGACCTGCGCGAGCTTGAGGCTGCAGGCCGTGCTGCTGGCAATGCGATCGAGCGCACCGAGGTGCGCGCCAAGCTCGCTGACCTGCAGTCAGAAACCAGCAAGGTCGAGGTGCCCGTGAGCTACACCGACGACCTCTATCGCCTGCGCGCTCACATCCGCTTCGTCGCTGAGATCATCGACAAGCTGGCCGGGCAGGAACGCCACGAAAGGATCTGACATGCGATTGCGCTTCTTCCTTGAAGCCGGCGCCGGCGTCTGTCTGTGGGCATGGGATGCGCCCGCCAAGAAACGCTTCGGCTATGCCGTCGAACTCGACGACGTGCCCCTGCCGCGCGATCTCGTGGCAGACCTCATGCACCTCATGGCCGACTACGACGCGTCAATCGACTGGGACAATCCCGCCAATGCCGGCGCCGACACCGCTCCTGTGACGTTCGGTTACGAAGCCGACGCGCCTTTCCGCGAACGCATCACCGCATTGCTGCCGCGCCTGCGGACAGCGCTCGGGTCCGAGTTCGAGATCGAAAGCGATTTTGAGTTGTAGGGTGGATAGCGCGATGCGACATTCGCCTATAGCCAGCCCGCATCCTTGACGGCCTTCTGGTAGGTCCGACTCACCGGCGCCTCGACCCCGGATTTCAGCGTTAGCGTCACCTTGCCATCGCCCCGGCTGGCGTCGGCGAGACCCTGTTTCGCCACCCACCAGGACCGGTGCGTCTGAAGACCCTCGATGGACGCGAGTTCGCGCACGGCATCGGCCAGCCGCATCAGCACCATCGTCTCGCCGAGGCTGGTATGGACCCGCAGGTAATGGTCCTCCGCCGATACGGCATAGACAGTTCCCCCCCGGAACTTGACCGGCAGCCGGTCCGCGAACGGAGATGCGGTCTGACCGCCGGTCCGGGACGCGATCTGAGGCCCGGTCTGGGCCGCAATCTTTCCCTCTTTCAACAGGTCCAGAACCCACCCCCCCGTGGTCAACAGGGCGGAGACGACGAAGACATAAAGGTACTGCCGCACCCACCACATTGGCTGCGTGACAGACCCGTCTCCTGCCGCTTCGAGGAGGATGATCCCCATGGTCACCGGCAGGGAGATAAGAAGCGATGCCACCGCAATCTTGATGGCCGGATGCGACTTCACCAGCCAGCGCTCGAACACCAGCGGGCTGATGAAGATGGCTGACCCGGCCCCAAGGGCGATCAATCCCGACCAGTAAACGATCCGGAGCGGCATCGGGAACTCGGCTGTCCCATAGACCCCGAACCACGCAAAGATGACGCCCAGGCCGACCGAAATCGCCCCGCCACGCAGGATACTCGCAGCCCACGCGGGCAGTTTGCCCGGCTGGCCGGCGTCGGGGGAGTCGCTGGGCTGTGTCACTGGCGTTTCGCGAGTCTTCCGGGGCTGCATTTCACGCTTCGCGAACGGTGTAGCCCGGCATTTCACGAAGCAAAACAGCCTATTCGCGCAATTGGTGTGGCGAGAGGGGCTGCCGCATCAGAGATTGTCTTCGCCGACCAACATGGCGGCGCCAGAAACCTCACACGCAACCCCGAACCCACGGAGTTCCTCCCCATGAAGCGCCTTTCCCTCCTCGGCCCAATCCTCTCCGGCGCCGGCATCCTCCCTGCCGCGTTGCTGGCCGCTGCCCTGTTCTTCCCCCAGACCGCCTCGGCCGAAGGCAAGGCGACCCTCACCGTGACGGTCACCAACATCGCCGAGCACAAGGGCGCCCTGATGATCGCGGTCTACGACAAGGCCGGGTACGACGCCGACAAGCAGGTCGCTGCCGGCATGGTCCCGGTCACCGCCGACACCGTCACCACGACGTTCGAACTCCCCGCCGGACAGTACGGCATCAAGATGTTCCACGACGTCGACAGCGACGGGAAGATGGGAACCAACCCGTTCGGCATGCCGATCGAGCCGTTCGCCTTCTCGAACAACGCCCCCGCCCAGTTCGGTCCGGCGAAGTGGGATGCTGCCGCCTTTCAGGTCGCAGCTCCCGCCGCCACCCAGACCATCAAGCTGAACTAGGGTCCCGCCGCCATGAACCTCAATCGCCGCCTCTTCCTGCATTCCGGCCTGATGACCGGCGCCGCCATGGCGCTCTCACCGCGCGCCCATGCCGAGACCACCATGCCCGACTGGCATATCGGCTATCAGACCGCTCCGGCCGCTGGTTTCGGACCCGGTCCGATGCGGCTCGTCTCCGGCAAAGCGCCCGTGGGCCTTTCGGGTACGCTCTACCGAAACGGCCCGGCCCAGTTCAAACACGGCAACGCCTACGCGACGCATTGGTTCGATGGCGACGGCATGGTCCAGCGCGTCAACATCGCGGACGGCAAGGCTGTCCACACCGGCCGTTATGTCGCCACCAAGAAGCGCCAGCTCGAAATGGCGGCTGACAAGTTCCTCGCCCCCGGTTTCGGGACGGTGGGCGATCCCAGCTATCCGGTCGCCTCGTCCGACGACGTGAACCCCGGCAACATATCCGTCCTGATGTCGGGGGGCGAGCTGCTGGCGCTGTGGGAGGCGGGGTCGGCCTACCGCCTCGATCCGGTGACGCTCGAGACGCGCGGCTTCAAGACGTGGCGCAATGACCTCAAGGGCATGCCATTCCTCGCCCACCCGAAACGCGAGCCCGATGGCCGTGTCTGGAACCTCGCGATCTCGGGCCGCCACATCGGCATCTACAACATCAACCCGGATGGCTCGACCGCTGCGTTTGGCATGGTCGATATCGGAGCTGCCTCCTACATCCATGACTGGACGATGACCGACCGCAAGCTGGTCATCCTCTGCCAGCCCTGGATCCAGACGAAGAACACGCCCCCCTTCATCGGCGGTTTCCAGTGGAAGCCGGAGCAGGGGATGAAATTCCTGATCGTCGACAAGGATGATCTCACCAGGACCCGCTGGGCGCAGGGGCCCGCGCGCGCGTTTTACCACACCGGGTCGGCGTGGGAGGATGCCGACGGCACGATCCGCCTCGACGCGGCCTTCTACCCGGAGCCCGTGCTCGGCTCGGGCGGCGGCGCCGACGAAATCCGCGGCCAGTTCAAGGGCGAGCACGTCTCGTCAAAACTCACCATGGCGGTGATCCCAACCAAGGGCGACGCGAAGATGGTCGAGACCAATATCGCGGGCGACTTCCCTCAGGTTGATCCCCGCCGCGCGGGACTTTCCCGCAAGCTCACGGCCATGATCACAGGCTCGGTTGATGGCCGTCCAGGCGGCAGCGCGCTGGCGGTGCAGGACTGGTCCTCCGGCAAGGCCGAGATCTACGATTTCGGGTCGCAATACATGGTCGAAGAACACCTCTTCATTCCGAAGCCGAGCTCAACATCGGAGCGCGACAGCTGGATCATCGGCACGGCCATCAACACGCGCGCGCAACGCAGCGAAGTCTGGGCGTTCGATGCGTCAAGCGTCGAGGACGGTCCGGTCGCCGTGTGGCAGGCGGACTACGCCTGGCCGCTCGGCTTCCATGGAACGTGGTCTAACGCCTGATAAACCTTTCCCTTGCGAGCGGGGGAGGTATCCCAAGGGGCTTTCGGGGGGGCGAGCAATGCGTGCAGGCGCCCGGGGCTCGCCTCCATCCCGACTTCGCCCCACGCCCCCCGTTCCAACGGGGGACGAGGTCTCGCGCATGTGTTCACCGTAACAAGAATTTAGACGCGCGTTGCGGCGAAGCGGCGTAAGCACGCTCCAGCAAGAGCGCCAACCGCCACGTCGCCATCCCATGACCGTTTATCGTAACGTTGCGTCCCTGATCATCGCCGTCATGCTGCTGCAGGCGGCGTCCGGCATTCTCAGCGTTACCACGCCACTCGCTTTGAGCTTTTTGGGTACGACGGCGCTTGGCGTCGGGGCCGTTGCGGCGGCATTTTCGGCGGGCTTCATGCTGGGCGCATGGTTTGCGCCCGACATCGTGCGCGACGTCGGACATATCCGCGCCTATTCCGCCGCCGCAGCGATTTATGCCGCCGGCATCCTGGCGATGGGGCTGAACTTCGATGGCGTCGCGTGGGCGCTGTTCCGCTTTGCACAGGGCGCAGCCTCCGCCGTGATGTTTACGTCGGCTGAAAGCTGGATCGCGGATTCGACACCCCGGTCCAAGCGCGGCGGCGTCCTCGGCCTCTACCAGCTGATGTTGAAAGTCGCGATTTCGCTGGGCCCGCTGCTCGTGGTTCAGCACGCGGCCGACGACATCAAGCCGTTCGTCTGGGCGGGCCTCCTGATGGTGCTCGCCATGCTGCCGCTCAGCGCCACCAGACGCGCCCAGCCCGTGCTGCCCGATCGTGAAGCCCTCAGCCTTGCCTCCATGATGCGCATCCCGCCCGCAGCCCTCGTCGGCGCCGTCGTGGCCGGCGTCTGCAACACCGGCGTCACCAGCCAGCTTCCCCTTTATGCGAAAGAGCTGCAGCCGGGCGGGGCAGGCGGGGCAGCGGCCACGCTATACATCGCTGCGATGGTCGGGGGCACCGTCACGCAATGGCCGGCCGGACTGATCTCCGACAGGATCGACCGCCGCTATGTGGTGGCGGCGCTATCGCTTATCGCGCTTGCGGCATGCATCGCGCTCTATCTCACCGCAGGAAAGGTGTCGTTCTCGATCACTGTCATGCTGTCGGCGCTGTGGGGCGCGGGCGCACTCTCCTTCTATTCCGTCTCGGCCAGCCATGCGACCGACCGGACGGAACCCGGACAGATCGCGCAAGTCATGTCTGGCATGCTGTTCGTCTGGGCTGGCGGATCGGTGCTGGGGCCTATTCTCACCGGCGCTGTCGCCGACACAAAGGCGGGCCAGCCTGGCGTCTTTGCCGCCGTGGCGCTGGGCTATTTCGTGCTCGCTGCCGTCAATCTCTCGCGGCTCTTCGTGCGCCAACGACCCGAGGCCTCGCAACGAACGCCCTTCCAGCCGGTCGGCGCGACCAGCGTTGTTCAGGGAAAGGTCGCGGATCAGGCAGAACGTGCCGCCGGGGCGCCCGAAGACGAGCAGATTCCGGCCCCGCCCAAGCCCGCCTGAGCCATTCCGGACGGGTCAAAACGCCCACGTTGCGTGATGGCGCCCGGTGCGGTATCGCCACCTCGCGAGCCGCCGAGTTCTCTCGTTAAATGGGCTCTTCCGTTCAGAGGCCAGTAATCCATGAACATTCACGAGCATCAGGCGAAGGAAGTCCTGAAGTCATTCGGCGCGCCGGTTGCAAAAGGCGTTGCGATCACGTCGCTGGACCAGGCGCAGGCCGCGATAGACGCGCTGCCTGGCCCGCTCTGGGTCGTGAAATCGCAGATCCACGCCGGCGGCCGCGGCAAAGGCAAGTTCATCGAGCAAGAAGCCGGTGAAAAAGGCGGTGTCCGCCTCGGCTTCTCCAAGGAACAGGCGCTCGCGCATGTTAAGGCCATGCTCGGCCACCACCTTGTCACCGCCCAGACATCGGCGGCCGGCCGTCAGGTGAACCGCATCTACATCGAAGACGGCGCCGATATCGAAAAGGAACTCTATTGCTCGCTGCTGGTTGACCGCGGTTCGGGCAAGGTCGCGTTCGTCGTCTCGACCGAAGGCGGCATGGATATCGAAGCCGTGGCGCACGACACGCCCGAGCGCATCATGACGCTGCCGATCGAGCCGTCGACCGGCGTCACGGACGCCGACGCTGGCAAGATCTGCGACGCGTTGAAACTCTCGGGCGAGGCGCGCACCGACATGATCGGCCTCTCGAAAATCCTCTACAAAGCCTTCGTCGAAAAAGACATGGCGATGCTCGAGATCAACCCGCTTATCGTCATGAAGGACGGCCACGTCCGCGTACTGGATGCGAAAGTCTCCTTCGACGGTAACGCCCTGTTCCGTCATCCGGACATCGTCGCGCTGCGCGACAAGTCCGAAGAAGACGAGAAAGAAATCGAGGCGTCGGCCTGGGATCTCGCCTACATCGCCCTCGATGGAACGATCGGCTGCATGGTCAACGGCGCTGGCCTTGCCATGGCGACGATGGACATCATCAAGCTCTATGGCGAAGAGCCCGCGAACTTCTGTGATGTCGGTGGCGGCGCCGGCAAGGAGAAAGTCGCTGCGGCGTTCAAGATCATCATGAAGGACCCCAAGGTGAAGGGCATCCTCGTGAACATCTTCGGCGGCATCATGAAATGCGATGTCATCGCCGAGGGCGTGCTGGCCGCCGTGCGCGAGACCAACCTTGCTGTTCCGCTGGTCGTTCGCCTCGAAGGCACCAATGCCGAGCTGGGCAAGAAGATCATCCGTGACTCAGGTCTCAACGTGATCCCGGCCAACGACCTCGACGATGCCGCGCAGAAGATCGTCGCAGCCATCAAGGGCAAGTAAGATTCAGGCGGGCCAGCGTGTCCGCCTGATTTCGTTTTCCACCCGTTTTCCTCGACTAGATTCCAGGGTTCCCCGATGTCCATCCTGATCGACAAGAACACCAAGGTGCTCACGCAGGGCATGACCGGCAAGACCGGCACATTCCACACCGAGCAGGGCATCGCGTACGGCACGCAGATGGTCGGCGGCATCACCCCGGGCAAGGGCGGCACGAACTGGGAAGGCACGCTGCCTGACGGATCGAAAGTCCAGCGCCCGCTGTTCAACACGGTTGCCGAAGCCCGAGAGAAAACCGGCGCCAACGCCACGGTCATCTACGTCCCGCCGAAATTCTGCGCCGCCGCCATCGAGGAAGCCATCGACGCCGAGATCCCGCTGATCGTCACGATCACCGAAGGCGTGCCGGTGCTCGACATGGTGCGCGTGAAGGACAAGCTCGCGCGATCCAAGTCCCGCCTGATCGGGCCGAACTGCCCGGGGGTGCTGACGCCGGGCCAGTGCAAGATCGGCATCATGCCGGGCAACATCTTCTCCAAGGGCAATATCGGCGTGCTCTCTCGCTCCGGCACGCTGACCTACGAGGCGGTCTTCCAGACCACCAATGAAGGCCTCGGCCAGACGACGGCCGTCGGCATCGGTGGCGACCCCGTCAAAGGCACCGACTTCATCGACGTCCTCGAAATGTTCCTCGCCGACGACGAGACAAAGGCCATCATCATGATCGGCGAGATCGGTGGTTCGGGCGAGGAAGAAGCCGCCCAGTTCCTCAAGGACGAAGCCAAACGTGGCCGCAAGAAACCGATGGTCGGCTTCATCGCCGGCCGCACGGCGCCCAAGGGACGGACGATGGGTCACGCTGGCGCCATCGTTTCGGGCGGTAAGGGGGATGCGGAATCGAAGATTGCGGCCATGGAATCGGCCGGAATCGTCGTCTCCCCAAGCCCGGCCCGCCTCGGCACGACGATGACCGAAGTCCTGAAGCGCTAGCGCTTCGACCGGGCCGAAAGTCCCGAAAAGCCTGCATTTGAGTCGAACGCGACGTCTGAAACGCTAGGGTTTCGGCGCTCGCCGACCCATATGAAACGGACCGGTAACCGGTCACGGTCTTATGTGCAGAATGTCTCACCCTCCGAGGTTGAGTCTGGCCGCAAAAAGCAGCATCTGAGAGCCACCCAAACGCACTCGGGGCAGGGCCCCTGATTCCGGCGCAACAGGACGAAAAGCATGACGATCGAGGCGAAGATTGGCCAAGCGGGCGGCATGGACAACGCGGCAATGCTCGACACGGCGTTCCTTTACGGCGCCAACGCTGCCTACATCGAACAGCTCTATGCCGAATACGCGGCGGACCCGTCCTCTGTCCCCGAAAGCTGGCAGCGCTTCTTCGCAGGCGTCGCCCTCGGTGATGCAACGGGCGATGCGGGCAAGGCTGCCCGGGGGCCTGAGTGGAAGGAACCGCTCAAGCATCAGAACGGCGAACTCGTCTCGGCGCTCGACGGCAACTGGGCGACCGACGCCAAGCCCGCGCCGAAGAAGGCGCCTCAGGTAGGCCCCACCATCGCGCCCGCCGACCTCCATCAGCAGGTGCAGGATTCAATCCGCGCGATCATGATGATCCGCGCCTATCGCATGCGCGGCCATCTCGCCGCCCATCTTGATCCGTTGAACCTCGTCAAGATCGAGGACCAGCCCGAACTCGATCCGAAAACCTATGGCTTCGGTCCGAAGGACATGGACCGCCGCATCTATATCGACAACGTGCTCGGCCTCGAATACGCGACGCCGCGCCAGATGATCGACATCCTGCGCCGCACCTATTGCGGAACCTTCGCCGTCGAATTCATGCACATCTCGGATCCGGAAGAGAAAGCCTGGATCCAGCAGCGCATCGAAGGCAAGGACAAGGAAATCTCGTTCACGCCGCAGGGCAAGCGCGCCATCCTCAAGAAGCTGGTCGAGGCCGAGGCCTTTGAGCGTTTCCTGCACAAGCGCTATCCGGGCACCAAGCGTTTCGGTCTCGATGGCGGTGAAGCCGCTGTCCCCGCGCTCGAACAGATCATCAAGCGCGGCGGCGCCCTGGGCGTCGACGAGATCATTCTCGGCATGCCGCACCGCGGCCGTCTCAACGTCCTCGCGGCTGTGATGGGCAAGCCCTACCACAAGATCTTCTTCGAGTTTCAGGGCGGCAACACGCAGGGCGGCGACGACTACGGCTCGGGCGACGTGAAGTACCACCTCGGCGCCTCGTCAGACCGCGAGTTCGACGGTCACAGCGTCCACCTGTCCCTGACCGCCAACCCGTCCCACCTCGAGATCGTGAACCCGGTCGTGCTCGGCAAAGCCCGCGCGAAGCAGTTCTTCGACGAGGTCGAAGCCGGCGGCGTGCGCACCACCACCATGCACGAGCGCGATGCGCGCCGCGCCAAGGTGATGCCGCTGCTGCTGCACGGGGATGCGGCCTTCGCAGGCCAGGGCGTTGTTGCTGAATGCTTTGCCCTGTCGGGTCTCGCCGGCTACCGCACCGGCGGCGCCATGCACTTCATCGTCAACAACCAGATCGGCTTCACCACCGCGCCATCCTTCTCCCGCTCCTCGCCCTATCCGTCGGACATGGCGAAGATGGTCGAAGCCCCGGTATTCCACGTCAATGGCGATGACCCCGAAGCGGTCGTCTACGCCGCCAAGGTCGCGACCGAGTATCGCCAGCAGTTCCGCAAGGACGTGGTGATCGACATGTTCTGCTATCGCCGCTTCGGCCATAACGAAGGCGACGATCCGACGATGACGCAGCCGCTGATGTACGCGAAGATCCGCGACCAGTCCTCGACCCGTGAACTCTATTCCCGCCGTCTCGTCGATGAAGGCGTCATAACCGAAGACGCCGTCGGCAACATGATCGCGGAGATGGATACCTTCCTCGACAGCGAATTCGAGAAGGCCAAGACGTTCAAGCCCGGCGCCGCCGACTGGCTCGACGGCAAATGGGCCGGCCTTGGCCTGCCCAAGGACGACGAGACGCGCGGCAAGACCGGCGTCGCCGCCGCGAAGCTGAAAGAGGTCGGCAAGAAGATCACGAACGTGCCGCCAGGCTTCAACATTCACAAGACCGTCGCCCGCACAGTCGATGCGCGCCGCAAGATGGCCGAGAGCGGTGAAGGTCTGGACTGGGGCATGGCCGAGCACATGGCTTTCGCCACGCTGCTCGAAGAAGGCTTCCCGATCCGCCTTTCGGGCCAGGATTCGTGCCGCGGCACGTTCACCCAGCGCCATTCGCACTTCGTCGACCAGACGACGGAAGAGCGCTACACGCCACTCAACCACCTCTCCGACAGCCAGGCGCACTACGAAGTCATCGACTCGCTGCTCTCCGAAGAGGCCGTCCTCGGCTACGAGTATGGCTACTCGCTGACGGCGCCGAACACGCTCACCCTCTGGGAAGCTCAGTTCGGCGACTTCGCCAACGGCGCACAGGTCCTGTTCGACCAGTTCATTTCCTCGGGCGAGCGCAAATGGCTCCGCATGTGCGGTCTCGTCTGCCTTCTGCCGCACGGCTATGAGGGGCAGGGTCCGGAACACTCCTCCGCCCGCCTCGAGCGCTTCCTCCAGATGTGCGCGCAGGACAACATGCAGGTCGTCAACTGCACGACGCCCGCGAACTACTATCACGTCCTGCGCCGCCAGATGCACCGCGACTTCCGCAAGCCGCTCATCATCATGACGCCGAAATCGCTGCTCCGTCACAAACGCGCCGTTTCGTCATTCGACGACATGACCGCCGGTACAACCTTCCACCGCGTGCTGTGGGACGATGCCGAAACCAAGGGCCGTGGCGCCGAGGTCAAGCTGAAGGCCGACAAGGACATCCGCCGTGTCGTGATGTGCTCGGGCAAGGTCTATTACGACCTGTTCGACGAGCGCGAAAAGCGGAAGATCAACGACGTCTACCTGATGCGTGTGGAGCAGCTCTATCCGTTCCCGGTCGCGTCGCTGATGAAGGAGCTTGCCCGCTTCCCGCAGGCCGACATGGTCTGGTGCCAGGAAGAGCCGCGCAACATGGGTTCGTGGTCCTTCGTCGACTGGAACATCGAGAAGACGCTCGAGAAGATGGATGTGAAGCACAAGCGCGCCCGCTATGTCGGTCGCCCCGCCTCCGCGTCCACGGCTGCGGGCACGATGACGCTGCACCAGAAAGAACTGGCAGCGTTCCTCGAGGCTGCGTTCGAGAAGTAGGTTCAGGGTTCAGGCTGCGGTCGGCGCTGACGGACCCGATTACAGCTTGATGCCCAGATGCGCGGCTGCCCAATGGCCGAGCCGCCGGACGGCTTGGCGTGCATCGCTCAGCACCGCATAGCGCGCCTGGAAGACGTGAAACATGTCGGGCCAGATCTCCAGCGTCACCGGCACGCCGGCGGCGCCCAGCCGCTCGGCCAACGCGGTCGAGTCCGACATCAGGATCTCGGCTTGCCCGGTCTGGATGTAGGTCGGCGGCAGGCCGCTGAGATCTGCCTCGAGGATCGGCATCTGTCCCGCCCCGCCAAAGTATTCCCGGGCCCGTGTGGCAAGGCCATTGCTGGTGAGGAAGGGATCACGCTTGGCGTTGGCGGCGTGGCTCCAGCCGCGATTGGCAAGGTCGACCCATGGCGAAAGCAGGATCAGTCCCGCCGGCATGGCGATGCCCGTCTGCTTGAGCTTCAACAGCGTCGCCATCGCGAGCGCGCCACCTGCCGAGTCCCCGGCGATGATGATGTTGCTGGCTTTCATGCTTTCGCCCAGCACGCCAAGATAGGCCGCAACGCAATCGTCGACCGCAGCGGGATGGCGATGCTCCGGCGCGAGGCGATAGTCGGGTATGATCGCGCCCGTCCTGGCGTGACCCGCTACCTGGGCCGCAAGCCCCCGGTGCGAACGCGACGAGCCCATGGTGAAGCCGCCGCCATGGCACCAGAAGATCACATGGTCGCCGCTGCCACCCTGTGGCAGCAGGCCGAGACACTTCACGCCATTGAGCTGGATTTCGGATTCGGTGGCGACGGGCGGTGTCGGGTCCTTGGCCGCGAAGGCGTCATAGGCCTGCCGCAGCGCCGGAAAGTCCGCCGGGTCGATGCCGCGCAGGCGGCCGGCGACGGCTTCCTGCGCCTGCGCCAGTTCGCCAACAGGACCTGGTACCGAGCTCAACGGGTCCCTCCCACACGCTTCAGCTCAGCCCCCGTGCGTTAAAAGCACAGCCTGCCGCGCGTGACCATGCTGCTCGCGCAGCCCGGGATGTGAAGGGGCGGGGCTTCCCGCAGCTCTACATCTGTGTCGTCCGGCCCTCGACCGCCATGGCGGCCTGACGCACGGCTTCCGTGAGGGTGGGGTGGGCATGGCAGGTCCGGGCGATATCTTCCGACGACGCCCCGAATTCCATCGCCACGCAGACCTCGCCGATCATCTCGCCGGCGCTGACGCCCATCAGGTGTGCGCCGAGCACTTCGTCGGTCTTTGCGTCCGCGAGGATTTTCACGAAGCCGTCGGTCTCGTGATTGGTCTTGGCGCGCGAGTTGGCCATGAACGGGAATTTCCCGGCCTTGTAGGCGCGGCCCTCGGCCTTCAGTTCTTCCTCGGTCTTGCCGACCCAGGCGATCTCCGGCTTCGTGTAAACGACGCCCGGAATGATGCCGTAGTTAACATGGCCCGCCTTGCCCGCGATGATCTCGGCGCACGCCATGGCCTCATCTTCCGCCTTGTGCGCCAGCATCGGTCCGGTGGTCACGTCGCCCACCACCCATACGCCCGGCGCCGACGTCTTGTAGTGGTCGTTGGCGATCTGTCCGCGACGGTCCGGCACGATGCCGACGGTCTCCAGGCCGAGGCCTTGCGTGAACGGACGGCGGCCGACCGCGAGCAGCACGATGTCCGCATCCAGCGACTCGGCGTCGCCGCCGGCAGCCGGCTGCATCGACAGCTTCAGCTTCGACTTCAGCTTCTCGACACCCGTCACCTTCATGCCGAGTTTGAACGCGATGCCCTGCTTGGCGAAGATACGCTGCGCCTGCTTGGCGATCTCTCCATCCGCGCCAGGCAGGATGCGATCGAGATATTCAACCACGGTCACCTCTGAGCCGAGCCGGCGCCAGACCGAACCCAGCTCAAGTCCGATAATGCCCGCGCCGATCACGATCATGCGCTTCGGCACGGCTTTCAGCGACAGCGCGCCGGTCGAGGACACGACACGCTCCTCGTCGATCTCCACACCTGTCAGCGGCGTCGGCTCGGAGCCGGTGGCGATCACGATGTTCTTCGCGAGCAGGACCTGGTCGCCAACAACGACGCGGCCCGGACCGTCGATACGGCCATAGCCATTCACGACGGTCACCTTGTTCTTCTTCATGATGAAGGCGACGCCGGCGGTGAGGCCGCTGACCGCTTCGGACTTCTGGTTCAGCATGGTCTCGAGGTTCAGTTTCAGCCCCGTCACCTCGATGCCGAGACCGGCGAAATCCTTGCCCGCCGTCTCGTAGAGTTCCGAGGCATGCAGCATCGCCTTGGAAGGAATGCAGCCGACATTCAGGCAGGTGCCGCCCAGCTTGTCGTTCTTCTCCACCAGCGCCACTTTCAGCCCCAGCTGCGAGCACCGCGTGGCGCAGTTGTAGCCGCCGGGGCCGCCGCCGATTATGACGACGTCAAAGGTCTCGCTCATGGGTTCTATCTCGCGTCGGTTCGCTTCTCGCGGGAGCTATACGCGCCTCCGCCTCGCGGTCAACAAACGTAATATCGGGTGCAAAACGCCCGGCAATCATCGGCGAAACTGAACGCCTGAGTGAGCCCAGCCAGCGCCGAGAACTTCAATAGATGCGGCGTCCGGACGCGTGCGAGCGACGGTCGTCCTGATCCCAGGACGGGTTGCGCGCGGTCGTCTCGCGCGTGATCGATGCGGTCATCGCAGCCAGCATCAGCATCACCACCCCCACGGCCATTTCATTGTCCCAGAAATGTTCGAGCTTGAAGGTTTCTTTCAGCGTCAGGGCAAAGCCCGCCACCACCACGCTGCCGATCAGCGCCAGCGAGGCGCCGCCCGGACCACCAAAGAAGATGGTCAGCCCGCCCAGCAGGCCAAGTACGCCGCCAACTGCAGGCACGAGGAAGGCGGATTTGCCCGACTGGTGCGCGAGCTCGGTCCAGAAAGACTGGCCGACGCCGCCCAGATGATGCCCCACGGTCTGGTGCAGCAACCAGCCCGACGTTGCGATCAAAAGAAGCGCGAAAATGCGCCGCATACCCTGTTCGGCCCGCTTTTGCGCCAGCCGCTCCCTGACAGTCCAGATCAAAACCTAGCAGGGGATGCCTAATTCCGGCTTTCGCCGGTCGATCTAATTCAACAGACCGCGGAAAGCCGCCATCCACACCAGCATTGCGACGACCAACGAGACCCAGCCTGCATTGATGGTCGCAGCGCTCGGCCGCGCATGGCCCGCCGCCTCGGCATTGGGCGCTCGCCGCGCCGTCCATTCCCGCCAGAAGAAATAGGCGCCCTGACCGGTCACCAAGAGCGCCGCCAGCCATGCAGCAAACGCGTGCAACAACATCATCGCGATCGCCGTCGCCGCCAGCACCACCGCCTGTCCTGCAATCCACCCCCGCCGCGCCGCATCGTCGCGATCCATCCAGTGCTCGACTGCCTTCTCGGCGTCGCTCTTCATGCGACGCTTTACCGGCGCATCGAGATTGCCGTAGGCGTCGTCCGCTGGAACATCGATCGTCTTGAGTTCCGCTTCGAGCGCATCGGCCGCCTTGCCGATCATCGCCGTCATGCGGTCGAGCGCCATCTCGCCCCGGATCTGTCGGAACAACATGAAGCTGCCAACCAGCCAGAACAGGCCGGCGATGCGGATGATCCAGGGCAGGCTCGCGTTGATGACCGCATCAAGCGGGCTCAACGCGACAACGCCCTAGAGGTCGAGCAGCAGGCGCTCGGGGTCTTCCAGCGCTTCCTTGACGCGAACAAGGAACGTCACCGCTTCCTTGCCGTCGACGATGCGGTGATCATAGCTCAGCGCGAGATACATCATCGGGCGCGCGACGATCTTGCCATCGACGACAACCGGACGCTCCTCGATGCGGTGCATGCCAAGCACGCCCGACTGCGGCGGGTTCAGGATCGGCGTCGACATCAGCGAGCCATAGACGCCGCCATTGGTGATCGTGAACGTGCCGCCCTGCATGTCTTCCATGGCGAGCTTGCCATCGCGCGCGAGCGCGCCAAGACGGCCGATCTCGGCTTCGATGCCTGCGAGCGACAGGGCGTCGGCGTCACGCACCACAGGCACAACCAGACCTTTGTCCGTGCCGACCGCGACCGACATGTTGTAGAAATTCTTGTAGATGATGTCCGTGCCGTCGATCTCGGCGTTCACCGAGGGGATGTCCTTCAGCGCGGCCACGACGGCGCGCACGAAGAAGCCCATGAAGCCGAGCTTGACGCCGTGCTTTTTCTCGAACGCTTCTTTGTGGCGCTTCCGCAGCTCCATCACTTCCGACATGTCGACGTCGTTGAACGTCGTCAGCATGGCTGCAGTGTTCTGCGCTTCCTTCAGGCGACGCGCGATGGTCTGGCGCAGGCGGGTCATCTTCACGCGCTCTTCGCGCGGTCCGGTCTCCCGGGGGGTGTGCGGAACTTCGATGGCGGGCGCGCGTGCAGCGGCCGGGGCAGGGGTCGATGCAACGTAGGCGAGCGCATCGCCCTTGGTCGCGCGTCCGCCCTTGCCCGAACCCGGGATGGCGGAGGCGTCAACTCCGGCTTCAGCGGCGATGCGGCCAACCGACGGGGCAACCTTCTCGCTCGCCTTTGCGGCAACGGGCGCCGGAGCGGCGGCGGATGCAGCAGGCTTGGCCGTGGCGGCAGGCTTGGCCACGGAAGCAGGGGCGGCCGCAGCGGTCCCGCCCTCGGTCAGGCGTGCGATGATCGTGCCGATCTGAACGGTCTCGCCTTCCTTGACGAGCTGCTCGGAGATGACGCCAGCGGCCGGGGCGGGCACTTCGACGGCGACCTTGTCGGTCTCGATTTCGGCGATCGGATCGTCCTGCTTCACGACCTGCCCCGGTTTCACCAGCCAGTTGGCGAGCGTACCCTCGGTCACGCTCTCGCCCATCGCGGGCACCTTGATGTCCATGAGGTCTCCAGGTCGTCGTTAGTCGCCCGCCACGCGAGCCGGTTGCAGGGGGCAGGGTTTAGCCCTGTTGGGCCCCTTTGGGGAGGGTAAAATGCGAGGTTTCCGCCAGCAGTTTGCCGCGTTTTTCCACAGGTAGGGTCACGAAGCCGTAAACGTGAGTCCCCGCAAGCAGGACAGGGGCAAAATGGGCGTTCCCGCCGTCGCCCGTCTGGTTATCGGAAGGTTTCCCGCAGCAGCGCCGCATCCAGAGGCGCCGGGGCCTCTCCGGTCGTGGCGTAGACATAGACCCCGGTGCGGAAAATCGTGCTCAGGGCCGAGAAGATGACGCTCAGCGCCATGATGTAGGCCGCCACCAGCACCATGACGGCCAGCACCATTCCGCCGGCGATGGGCGCATCGCGGTTCAGGGCGACGGTCACGGCGATCACCAGCACGACCGGCAACACGAAGACGAAAGACACGAGGCCGAGCCCGCCTTCACCGCCCACAGATTCGCGCCAGGTGCTCTTGAGGATCGCGCTCGAGCGGCTGACCGCCTTGATCGGGCCGACGCCTTCCATGACCAGCACGGGCACGACGAAATAGGTCAGCGCCGCCCACGCCATCTCGCCAATGCCGCCGATCAGGCTGCCGATGAAGCCAAGCTTGTCACGCAGGAAACTCTGCAGCGCATTGAGCAACAGTCCGACCGTCGAGGCCACCAGCGTCCAGCCGAGTATCTGCGGTATCCGCGCGCTCGCAGCGCCAAGCCCGGCCGACAGTGAGGGCGTGCGGCCCGCGTAGGCTTCAAGTGAGCAGAACACCAACGCCGCATTGAAGAAGATGACGACGAAGGCGAGCGCGAAATAGACCCCGAAAAAGATTGCGTAGGCAGCGGGCTGGCTGGTGTCGAAATTGGCTGCCAGCGTTCCTGTGCCATCCGCGCTGAACGCAAGGAAGCCGATGCCGGCCAGCAGCCCCAGGAAGGCCAGGCCCGAGAACACCGGAAACAGCGCCAGCTTGGGATGGCTCTTCAGCACTGCCCAGCTTGCGCCGGCCATGCGAAACCCGTGGCGAATACCTTTGAACATGTCCATCCCCATTCCTGTACCTGACGCAAAACCAGCATGCAGGCAGACCGCATGTCATCCGCGCGCAAAGAGGGCCACAGAGCCTCTCCCCGGTGAGGCGGAGGGCAGCGGGCCCTGCATGCGCGACCGCAAGCGTATGCCTCAGGCCGCCGGCGGAGGCGGTGTCGGCGCCGGATCCTGCCGTACAGCTCCAGCTCCGCCCGCCATCCCGATCGCACCAGCGCCCGCCGCGACGGCCAGAGCCGACAGCGCGATCCAGTAGCCAAAGCGTTCCTGCAGCATGTTGTCGATCATGCCCTGGCCCATCGCGCCCATGCCCTCACTGCCGAACGGGGATTCGGTTGCAGCCCCGCCATTCTCGCGCGCGGACTGGCCCTTCACCTGTTCCTTCCACCACCACACCGTACCGAAGCACAATGCGAGGCCGAGCAGGCTGGTGACCATCACATTCCGCGCCGCCGTCTTGCCCTTGCCGGCCAGGCTCAGCAGCAGCCCGATCGCAATCACGCCCGCCGCTGCAATGCCGAAGAAGTTGATCCCGAAATCGGGCTTGGGGCCCATCATGCCGGCGGTCGTATCGGCGGCGTCGCTTGCGCCCCCGAGGCCATTGCCGAAGCGCGATTCCATCTGCCGGTTCATCTGCTTTCCGGCTTCCGGGTTCTCGGTCATCGTGCCCTGGATCAGTTCGACGCCAGAGGCTGTCGCAAGGTCGACGCCGTTGCACGACACCGCCGCCCACGGCAGCACGAACGCCAGCAACGCCAGAACCTTGGCGATGCGCACCACATTCATCAGGCTCATGTCCGCCCCCTCAAGGCTTGGTCAGTTGCGTCTCAGCTGTTCTCGCGCCGCGCAAGGAAGGCGAGGCGTTCGAACAGCTGTATGTCCTGTTCGTTCTTCAACAGCGCGCCGTGCAGGGGAGGCACCAGCTTGTTTGGATTTTTCTCGCGCAGCGTTTCCACATCGATGTCTTCCGACATCAAGAGCTTCAGCCAGTCGAGCAGCTCGCTCGTCGACGGCTTCTTCTTCAGGCCCGGCACGTCGCGCATCTTGTAGAAGGTCGCGAGCGCTTCGCTCACAAGGCGCTTCTTGATGCCGGGGAAGTGGACGTCGATGATCGCATTCATCGTCACGTCGTCCGGGAATTTGATGTAGTGGAAGAAGCAGCGGCGCAGGAACGCGTCCGGCAATTCCTTCTCGTTGTTCGACGTGATGATGACCACCGGGCGCACCTTCGCCTTGATCGTCTCATCCGTCTCGTAGACGTAGAATTCCATCCGATCGAGTTCCTGCAGGAGATCGTTCGGGAATTCGATGTCCGCCTTGTCGATCTCGTCGATCAGCATAACGGGACGCACCGGCGCCGTGAACGCCTCCCACAACTTGCCTTTCTTGATGTAGTTGCGGATGTCGCGGGCGCGCTCTTCGCCGAGCTGGCCATCGCGCAGACGGGCGACCGCGTCATAC
>CANJXY010000042.1 GCA_947478925.1 Hyphomonadaceae bacterium
AGGAGCCGGGAAACGGCTGCGCAGTTTGAGAAACTGATGGAAACGCACGCCCGGATCGAGACCGGCGTTGGCGAGATCGTGACCCCGAAGGGGATTGAGGATCGCGCGGATTGGCTGCGCGACGTGATGGGCGGCAACTGGGCGCATGCGGACCCGAGCCTGAATGCGTGGCGGCAGAGCGTTCTGGCTGCGGTGGAGAAGATGCCCGAGGAGACTGCGGTGTTCTCTCACTTCGTGGCGATCAATGTGATCGTCGGCCTACTCACAAATGACGACCGCGTCGTGGTTTTCAAGCCGGGCCATGCATCGATCACGAAGCTGGCGCGTGTGGGCGGCAAACTGAAGGTCGTGACACTGGGGTCTGAAGCGGCGACGGTCGTCACATGAATGGGGTGACGTGAGATGAGCTGCGCCATCCTCACCTGCGATGAAGTCCGCGCTGCCGAGCAGATGGCGGTGCAGGCGGGTATTCCTCTGTGGGGATTGATGCAGAAGGCTGGGCAGGCGTGCGCGGATGTTCTGCACGCGGAGTTTCCGGAGGGGCGCGTCGTTGTGCTGGCGGGGCCGGGAAACAATGGTGGCGACGCCTTCGTCGCGGCGCAAAGGCTGCGCGATCTTGGTCGCAATGTGTGGGTGTTCGATCTCGCGCCGATAGCCGAGCGGTCGCTGGAGGGGCAAGATGCGCTGGCGGGCTTGAGCGGAGCGCGGCAGCCGCTGGAGGATCTCCGGCTATCCCTGGATGACGTTGTGTTGGACGGATTGTTCGGCGCCGGGTTGTCCCGGGCGCTGACGGGTGAAGCTGCGTATGCGGTGGAGCATGTGAATGCATCCGGTGCGAAAGTGGTCGCGATCGATGTGCCGTCGGGGCTGGTGGGTGATATCGGTGACGTGATCGGACCCGCGATTCGCGCCGACGTGACGGTGACGTTCTGCTGCAAGAAGACGGCTCACGTGTTGCAGCCAGCTTCGGGCCTGTGCGGGGAAGTGATCGCGGCGGAGATCGGCTTCGGGCGATTCGTCGCAGCGGCGGGCGGAGGCCGGCTGCACGAGAATAGTCCCGAGCTATGGGGCGCGATGTTGCGCTGGCCGGAGGTGAGTTCTCACAAGCATCGGCGCGGACGGCTCGCGGTGGTGACGGGGCCCCTTGCGAGCACGGGTGCGGCGCGGCTGGCGGCGCAGGCCGGACTGCGTGCTGGGGCGGGGCAGGTGACGCTGCTGTGCCCGCCTGCGGCGTTGATGGTTGTCGCAGGTTCGGTGATGGCGCCGCTGACGGCGAGTTTTAGCGATGAACATCAGCTGGTTGCACTGACGGAAACGGCGGACGCGGTGGTGATCGGGCCGGCGGCAGGCATAACCGACAAAACTCGCGTGAATGTCGAGGCGCTGGCGAAGGCGGATCGGACGCTGGTGCTCGATGCGGATGCGATCACGGTGTTCAAGGGCGAAGCGGAGACGTTGGGTGGGTTGCTGGAAGCGCCGGCTGTGCTGACGCCGCATATGGGCGAGTTCGAGCGGCTGTTTCCGGGGGTGCTGGCGGGGGCGGCAAGCAAGATCGAGGCGGCGCGCGTGGCGGCGAAACAGGTGGGCGCTGTCGTGCTGCTGAAGGGGCCGGACACGGTGCTTGCGGCGCCAGATGGGCGGGCAGTAGTGAACATTCATGCTTCACCATTTCTGGCGACGGCGGGATCAGGCGATGTGCTGGCGGGGATTATCGGCGGGCTGCTGGCGCAGGGACTGGATACATTCGATGCGGCGTGCGCGGGCGCGTGGATGCATGGCGATGCGGGCATCCGCGCATCTGCGGGTATGACGGCGGAGGATCTGGATCAAGCGCTGCGTGAGACGATTGCTGCGCTTTACGCAGCGCGGAGCGCCCATGCGTAGGAGATTGTCATTCGGGGAATGGGCAGTTGAGCTCCTTCTGATGACGATTGTCACAGGTGCGCTGATCATCGTAACTGCCGGCCCGGTGTTCGGTGGAATCTGGTTCTATCTCGCGTTCCACCTTCCCCCGATTGCGGCTTGGATTGGCGTCGCGGTCTATACTGTTTTTGTAATCGCTCTCGTGATGCATCTGTCATGGATTGCGACCTTCTGGCCGGAGCGCTGGAAGAGGGCCTTCGACAAGGTAATCACCTGTCTGAGTCAAGCGAACTGGCCGGTCTAGATCGTCATCGCGTTGTAATATGCGGCGGGCATGGGTAGCGTCGAACTACAAAAGGAGACGTTTCATGCGCAAGATTTTCGCTTCGCTTCTGGTGCTCGCGCTGTTCGCGCCTGCCGTGGCCGCTGCGCATGACGGGCCAAACATCTCGACGGCGCGGAAGATCAGTTTCCCGAGGCTGGACGATGGACGCTTCGTGCTGGCGGTGGACCTTCATACGCACAGTGTCTTCTCAGACGGCATGGTGTGGCCGAGCGTGCGCGTCGAGGAAGCCAAGCGCGACGGACTGTTCGCGTTGGCTGTTTCAGAACACCTCGAATACCAGCCCAAGGCGGCCGACATTCCAAACTCGGATCGCAACCGCTCCTTCCAAATCGCTAGAGAAGCTGCGGTCGTGAAACCGGACGCGATGGGTGCGGACAGGTCGCCGTTGATCGTGATCCCCGGGTCGGAGATCACCAAGATCGTGCAGCCGCCGGGGCACATGAATGCGGTCTTCATCACGGACGCCAACACGCTGGTGAAGGGGACTGCGGAGGAGCAGGTGACGGAGGCGAACCGTCAAGGCGCGTTCGTGTTCTGGAACCATCCCTACTGGCATGCAGAGACGCCGAGCGGTGTTGCGACGCTGGATAAGATGCATGCCGAGTGGATGAAGCGCGGACTGATCCAAGGCATCGAGGTCGCGAATGGCGCGGACATGTCGGACGAGGCGTTCAAGATCGCGCTCGACAACAATCTAACCATTCTCGGCACGTCGGATATCCACGGGCTGATCGACTGGGAATACGACCTGGAGCATGGCGGGCATCGCACAGCGACGCTGGTGCTGACGAAAGCGGAGACGTCGGACGGATTGAAGACCGCGCTGATCGCTGGCGATACGGTTGCGATCTACAACGACAATCTGATCGGAAAAAAGGCGAATGTAGAGGCGGTGGTGCGTTCGACTCTGAAGATGGAAGTGGGCGAGGCCCTGCCGAAGACGACAGTGCAGGGTGTCAGCATCATCAATGACAGTCCGGTCGACTACGTGCTGGAGAATGTCGGCGCCGAGGGTGCGTACGACGAGGGGCACGTGTTCACGGTAAAGTCCGGCTCGACCTTCACGCTGCTGATCAAGAACGTGCCGGACCCGAAGAAGCTGAGCCTGACGTTCAAAGTACTGAACACGTATGTCGCGCCGCGCGAGCATCTGGTGCTGACGGTGAAGGATACAACGCCGTAGGGCTGGCTTGCCGGAATCCGGTTACGGCGCAAATATGCGCGCATGTCCGAGCGCTATCGCACCTTTCGGGAATTCTACCCGTTCTACCTGACGGAGCATGTGAACCCGGTCAGCCGGCGGCTGCATGTGGTAGGGACATCGCTTGTGATCGGGGCGCT
The DNA here is from genome assembly GCA_947478925.1 of Hyphomonadaceae bacterium. Lineage (GTDB taxonomy): Bacteria > Pseudomonadota > Alphaproteobacteria > Caulobacterales > Hyphomonadaceae > UBA7672. The sequence goes on from CANJXY010000042.1 coordinate 3,551, forward strand.
CATAGCGGGTATCGCGACGGCGGACTGGAGCTGGTATGTGGGGGCGCCACTGATCGGCTATGGGTTCGCCTGGGTGGGGCATTTCTTCTTCGAGAAGAACACGCCCGCGACGTTCAAGTACCCCGCGTTCAGCCTGATGGGCGACTTCCGGCTGTGGTTCGAGACAGTGACGCTGCAGCGGAAGTTTTGAAACGTGGTGCGGATGGAGGGACTCGAACCCCCACGGGTTGCCCCGCTGGAACCTAAATCCAGTGCGTCTACCAATTCCGCCACATCCGCACGCAGCAGGGCGGGTTCATAGGGTGGAAGGGCGCGGAAGGCCAGCCCGGTTGGCTGGAAGATGCTGAAATCCCTGAACCAATAAGGGCGCTTAACAATGAATTCGGCAAGGGCCCCTGAAATCGTTCATTTCTGGGGGAATCCGCGTCAGGGCGCGCATGGACAGGTTCTCGCGCCCTGTGTAAGACACCCGCCTTTCCCGCCCGGCTGAGGCCGCAGGCGGGGCTAACCGTTTTGCCTTATCAGGGTTCGCACGATGAACGTCACCGAGACGAAATCGGAAGGTCTTTCGCGGGAGTTCCGCGTTTCCATCCCGAAGGGTGAAATAGCGGCCAAGCTCAACGCGAAAATCGACGAGCTACAGCCGAAAATGAATCTCAAAGGGTTCCGGCCGGGCAAGGTTCCCGCTGCGCATATCAAGAAGCTGTACGGCAAGTCGATCATGGGCGACCTGGTCAATGACCTCGTTCAGGAAACGTCCGACAAGGCGCTGGCCGAGAAATCGCTGCGCCCAGCGTCGCGCCCGTCGATTCAGCTCGACAGCGATGAAGAGAAGCTGATCAATGGTGAGGTCGACCTCGATTATCTGCTGAAGCTGGAAATTATGCCGGAGTTCGAACCGGCCGACGTTTCGACAATTTCGGTAGAGCGCATGGTCGCTGAAGTTCCGGAAGAAGAGATCCAGGACTCGCTGAAGCGTCTCGCCGACAACAATAAGGCGTACGAGACGAAAGAGGGTAAGGCCGAGACCGGCGATGCAGTTGTGATCGACTTTGTCGGCTCGATCGACGGCGAGAAATTTGATGGCGGCGCAGCCGAGGGGCACACGCTGGTGATCGGCTCGGGCCGTTTCATTCCGGGCTTCGAAGAGCAGCTGGTCGGCGCTTCGGCTGGTGAAGACGTGAAGGTCAACGTCAACTTCCCGGACGACTACCAGGCCGAGAACCTCAAGGGCAAAGCTGCCCTGTTCGAAGTGAAGGTTCACGAAGTCAAAGGCGCGAAGGACGTCGAGATCAACGACGATTTCGCCAAGACCCTCGGGCTCGAGGGTCTGGACTCGCTCCGCGACGCCATCAAGGCGCAGATTTCGGGCGAGTTGGGCTTTGCCACCCGGCAGCAGGTCAAGCGCGTGCTTCTGGATGCGCTGGACGAGCGTCACTCCTTCGACCTGCCGCCGCTGATGGTAAAAGCCGAGTTCGACCAGATCTGGGCCCAGTTCGAAGGCGAGCGCAAAGCCGGCCGCCTGTCGGAAGAAGACAAGTCCAAGTCGGACGAAGAGCTGAAGGCCGAGTACGGCAAAATCGCCGAGCGCCGCGTGCGCCTTGGCCTCGTGCTGGCCGAGATCGGCCGCCGCGCAGATGTTCAGATCACCAATGACGAGCTGGTTCGCGCCCTCCGCCAGGAAGCTTCGCGCTATCCGGGCCAAGAGAAGCAGGTGATCGAATTCTATACTAAGAACCAGGGCGCCATGGCCCAGCTGCGTGCGCCGATCTACGAGGAAAAAGTCGTCGACTACATCCTCGGCAAGGCGACCGTGACCGACAAGACGGTGAGCCGCGAAGACCTGATGAAGGAAATCGGCGACGAGTAGTCGCCGAAACGCCCGCAATACTACGATAAATCGCGGAATAGCTGTGGACTGGCGCGGGGGGACTTGCGCCGGGCCACTCGCGTTCGGATATTGTTAGCCCCAATCGTGATTTGAGTCCCTCTGGCGCCTGTCAGTGGGGCCGTAGAACAGAAGAACCAGCGCACATGGACGATCTCACCACAAAGGCGATGAATCTCGTCCCCATGGTTGTGGAGCAGTCCAGCCGTGGCGAACGCGCCTATGACATTTTCTCGCGTCTTCTCAAGGACCGTATCATCTTCGTAACGGGGCCGATCGAGGACGGGCTGGCCAGCCTGATCACAGCCCAGCTTCTCTTCCTGGAGTCGGAAAACCCCAAGAAAGAGATCGCGATGTACATCAACAGCCCAGGTGGCCACGTCCATTCAGGCCTCGCGATTTATGACACCATGCAATACATCCGCAGCCCGGTTTCGACCGCCTGCATAGGCATGGCGGCCTCCATGGGATCGCTTCTGCTGACGGCCGGTGAGAAGGGGATGCGCTTTGCCACCCCGAACTCCCGGATCATGCTGCACCAGCCTTCGGGCGGGTTCCGTGGCGTCGCTTCGGACATCGAACGGCACGCCCTGGACATGCTGGCGATCAAGAAGCGGCTCAACGAGATCTACGTTAAACACACAGGACAGCCCTACGAAACGATCGAAAAGACGCTGGATCGTGATTCGTTCATGACCGCGAGCGAGGCCCAGGCCTTCGGAATCGTGGACAAAGTCTTCGAAAAACGGATCACTCCGGCTGATTAGGCGTGGTTTTCAGCAGATTCTGGGCCTTTTGGGTGATGGTCTCACCTTGCGGCGCCTATGTTGCTATGATCCGATGAGCTGCCTTGAACCTCTCGGAAACGATTGAAATATACGGTTCAGGGATTGGGCGTGTTTGTTTAACGCTCGTGGGCAGTTGCCCGGAGTGTCTACGAGGTGTCGATGAACAAGAGCACTTCAGGTGACAGCAAGAACACGCTGTACTGCTCGTTCTGCGGAAAATCGCAGCACGAAGTGAAGAAGCTTATTGCCGGTCCGACGGTCTTCATCTGCGATGAATGCGTCGAGCTCTGTATGGACATCATCCGCGAAGAGTCGAAAACGGCTCTCGTGAAGTCGCGTGATGGCGTTCCGACGCCGCGCGAAATCTGCGACGTGCTTGACGACTATGTGATCGGCCAGTCGAAGGCGAAGCGCGTGCTGTCGGTCGCGGTGCACAATCACTACAAGCGCCTGAACCATGCCGCCAAGAATTCGGACGTGGAACTCGCGAAGTCGAACATCCTGCTGATCGGCCCGACGGGCTGCGGCAAGACGCTGCTGGCCCAGACGCTGGCACGCATCATCGATGTTCCGTTCACGATGGCCGACGCCACGACGCTGACCGAAGCCGGTTACGTTGGTGAAGACGTCGAGAACATCATCCTCAAACTTCTGCAGGCGTCCGACTACAATGTGGAGCGTGCTCAACGCGGCATCGTCTATATCGACGAGATCGACAAGATCTCGCGAAAGTCCGACAACCCCTCGATCACGCGCGACGTGTCGGGCGAGGGTGTGCAGCAGGCCTTGCTGAAGATCATGGAAGGCACTGTCGCCAGCGTTCCGCCGCAAGGTGGCCGCAAGCATCCGCAGCAGGAGTTCCTCCAGGTTGATACGACGAACATGTTATTCATCTGCGGCGGCGCATTCTCGGGCCTAGACAAAGTCATCTCTGATCGTGGTCGTGGCACATCGATTGGCTTCGGTGCCAATGTGATCGACCCGGATGATCGTCGCACGGGCAAGGTGCTGGAAAGCTGCGAGCCAGAAGATCTCGTGAAGTTCGGCCTGATCCCGGAATTCATCGGCCGTCTGCCGGTCATCGCGACGCTGGAAGACCTCGACGAGGCGGCCCTCATCCAGATTCTCACCGAACCGAAAAATGCACTGCTCAAGCAGTATCAGCGCCTTTTTGAGATGGAGAGTGTGACGCTCACTTTTACCGATGACGCTCTCTCTGCCGTGGCGCGCCGCGCGATCCAGCGCAAGACGGGCGCACGCGGTCTGCGGTCGATCATGGAGGGCATTCTGCTCGACACCATGTTTGAGCTGCCCAACCTGCGTGGCGTCGAGGAGGTTGCGATCAATGCCGAAGTGGTCGAAGGTCGGGCGCGCCCGCTCTATGTCCACGGTTCGGAAGGCCAGGCGTCAGCCAGCGCTTCGTAGGTTCCGCTAAAGAGAGCCTTCGAAGTTGTCTTGGCTATCGGGACAATCGGGCTATCGGGGCGATCGACGCTGTTCTTCAGCGAGGATGCGTTGGTGGTGGTCTCATCGTTGCTGAAACGATTCGGCGACCTCCGCGTCACCCCAGACGAACTGTGGACAACGACCCAAAAGGCTCCATCTCAACTTATGAGAAGCAAATAGGCCTGCAACATCGTGCGTCACAGTCACGGGTTGAACCCGGGGCCATGACGGGCCACTTTCAATATCAAGCGAATGTCCGGACCGATCTATTGGCATGGTCCGGCCTTCCTCCCGCTCTCGAGCTTCATGCAAGGCGAGCGCGGCGAAGTAAGGAGAAAAGAGAAATGGCGAATATCCTCCCCGTCCTGCCGCTGCGCGATATCGTGGTGTTCCCACGCATGGTCGCTCCCCTATTCGTGGGGCGTGACAAATCCGTACGCGCACTGGAAGAAGTTGAAAAAGGTGGTGGCGAGATTCTGCTCGTCGCGCAGAAGGAAGCTGGGGTCGATGACCCGGCCGAAGAAGATCTATACGCGGTTGGCGTCGTCGCCACGATCTTGCAGTTGCTGAAGCTGCCGGATGGCACGGTGAAGGTGCTGGTCGAAGGCAAGCACCGCGCGAAGCTCGAGAAGCTGATCGACAAGGACGACTACTACGCCGCCGAATACTCGAAGCTTGAGGAAGGCAAGGCTGACAACGAAGAGTCAGCTGCGCTGATGCGCGCTGTGATCGAGCAGTTCGATGGCTATGTGAAGCTGAACCGCAAGATCCCGGCAGAGACCGTTGGCACCGTCAGCGCGATCACCGATCCCGGCCATCTTGCCGACGCGGTTGCCGCCCAGCTGTCGATCAAGCTGGAAGACAAGGAACAGCTGCTCGAACTCATCGACGTCACGGAGCGCCTGGAGAAGGTGTTCTCGCTGATGGAGGGCGAGATCGGCATGCTGCAGATGGAGCGCAAGATCCGGAACCGCGTGAAGCGGCAGATGGAGAAGACGCAACGCGAATACTATCTTAACGAGCAGATGAAGGCGATCCAGCGCGAGCTCGGTGATGGTGATAGTGGTGGCGAACGCGATGAGATTGGCGAGCTGGAAGAGAAGATCGCCAACACACCGATGTCTGACGATGCGCGCGCCAAGGCCGAGCAGGAAGTGAAGAAGCTGCGGCAGATGTCGCCGATGTCGGCGGAGTCCACCGTCGTCCGCAACTATCTCGACTGGATGGTCTCTCTGCCGTGGGGCCGTAAGAAGGAAGTCGTTCGTGATCTGCAGATCGCGCAGGACGTGCTCGATGCCGACCACTACGGCCTTGAGAAGGTGAAGGAGCGCATCATCGAGCATCTCGCCGTCCAGGCGCGGGGCGACAAGGTGCGTGGCCCGATCCTGTGCCTCGTCGGACCTCCGGGCGTCGGCAAGACCTCGCTCGGCAAGTCGATCGCCAAGGCGACCGGCCGTGATTTCGTGCGCGTGTCGCTCGGTGGTGTTCGTGACGAAGCCGAGATCCGCGGTCACCGCCGTACCTACATCGGCTCCATGCCAGGCCGCATCATCCAGTCGATGAAGAAGGCAAAGAGCGGCAACCCGCTGTTCCTGCTCGATGAGATCGACAAGCTTGGCCAGGACTATCGTGGCGATCCGTCATCGGCCCTGCTGGAGGTCCTCGACCCCGAGCAGAACGCGACGTTCAACGACCACTATCTGGAGGTCGACTATGACCTCTCGGATACGATGTTCATCACGACGGCCAACTCGCTGAACATGCCTCAGCCGCTTCTCGACCGGATGGAGATCATCCGTCTCGAGGGCTACACCGAGGATGAAAAGGTCGAGATCGCCAAGCGGCACCTGCTGCCGAAGACGATCGAGAACCACCTGCTCAAGGACGGCGAACTCATCGTGGAAGAGAGCGCGATCCGCGACCTCATCCGCTACTACACCCGCGAAAGCGGCGTCCGTTCGCTGGAGCGTGAAATGGCGCGCCTCGCCCGCAAGGCGGTTCGCGACATCGAGATGAAGAAGACGACGACGGTCACGGTCAACGGCGAGAACCTCGACAAGTTCGCCGGCGTACGGAAGTACCGCTTCGGTATGGCAGACCGCGAGGATCAGGTCGGGGTCGTCACAGGCCTCGCCTGGACGGAAGTCGGCGGCGATCTGCTCACCATCGAAGCCGTGCAGATGCCGGGGCGTGGCCGTATGACGGTGACGGGCAGCCTGCGCGACGTGATGAAAGAGTCGATCTCGGCGGCGCAGTCGCTGGTTCGTTCCCGCTCGGTACAGATGGGCATCCGCCCCCCTGTGTTCGACAACACGGACATTCACGTGCACGTGCCGGATGGCGCAACACCCAAGGATGGCCCGTCGGCTGGCATCGCGATGACGACTGCCATCGCGTCGCTGCTGACCGGCAATCCGATCCGCAAAGACATCGCCATGACGGGCGAGATCACGCTGCGCGGCCGGGTGCTTCCGATCGGCGGACTGAAAGAGAAACTGCTGGCGGCACTGCGTGGCGGCATCAAGACGGTGCTGATCCCCGAGGAGAACGAGAAGGATCTCGTCGACCTGCCGGAGAATGTGAAGACGGGGCTGACGATCATCCCTGTCTCCACGATCGAACAGGTGCTGGCGCGCGCGCTGGTCCGTCCGCTGACCCCGATCCAGTGGAGCGAAACGGACGAAGCCGCCTACCGCGCCCAACTCGGGCCAGGCGGCATGAAGTCTGGAGAGGCGCAACTGCCTCACTGAATGATCTGGCGTGAATGCGAAAGGCCCGCCAGCGATGGCGGGTCTTTTTTGTTTCAGCGACCGAAGAACTTACCGAATATGCCTTTGGCTGCCGCGGCAGCCTGATCCTTTACTGCGCCCATGGCTTTGTCCTTTGCTTCACCGAGCAGCTTTGTAATCATGGCCTCAAGGACTTCCTTGCCGATACCGGTTTCCTTGGCAGCGGCGGCTATTGCTTCGTCCTTGTTGTTGCCTGTGAAGTTCTCGGCCAGCGATTTTGCCGCCTTTACAGAGAGCTCCTTGGACAGGCCGAGCGGGGCGCCAACTTCGGCGATCGTATCTTCGCCAAGTGACATCACAATTTTGGCGAGGTCGACGTTGATCATCGCGAACTCCGATATCTGGGGCTGTGTGCGCCGGGTCCCGACGCACATGCGATTTACCAGCGTTCGTGAGTCCAGATCATGACATTGCTGAAAGCTGACGGCGTCAGGCCGTTGCGTCTGCAAGCTTCGTCGGCTTGTTGCCAAGCCGGAACAGGCTCGGCCGGACATAAAGCGCGATCAGTGGCGTACGCTTGATAGCGAGGTGGAAGAGCAGCGGCAGAACAGCTGACGCGACCAGGATCGCGAAGCAGGCCCAGCCGACATCGGGGATCGCGTGGTTCGCGGCGAGCAAACGTTCGAGGAAGGTCATGGGGAAGAAGAAGGTGAGGTAGATGACAATGGAGTTCCGGCCGCAATGGCGAAGGAAGCGCGCGGACTTTGCCTTTGAGAGAAGCGAAGCGACTTCGACAATGGCAAGCGCGCCGGCAAGACCCATAAGGAGTCCGTAGCCCGGGAGGTAGTGCAGCTCCTCGCGCGTCAGCCATGCATTGCACGCGGCCCATCCCGCGATGACGCCCATGGTGACCAGCGGACGCGCCTTGGCACGTTCCGCCGCAGACAAGATGATATCGGCAGCGGCGTAACCGAGGAAGAAAAACACGTAGTAGTCCATGAAGCGGTTGGTGATGAAGCTTGGCGTGTCGATCCACAGCGCCTGGTGTGCGACCTGGAGCGCGGCGGCGGCGAGCAGCACCGTCCATTTCGGCAAACGCGAAACGAGGCGCGTGACGACGTAGAAGACGGCGAGCATGTGGACGAACCACAGGACGCCCGTCGGCTGGACGATGTTCCAGAGATAGAGCTTCGCGAATTCGATCGGGTCGCTGCGCAGCGTGTCATTGTCGGTCACGAGCAGGGTGAGACCGAGCCAGAGCAGATAGAAATACGCGAAATGGACCACCTTCTTGTCGATATAGGTGATGAGGCTCGCGTTGATGGTACGGGGCAGGAAGAGGCCGGAGATCAGGAAGAAATCCGGCATGCGAAAGGGTTTCGAGAATTCGACGATCCAGCGCATCCAGCCCGTGGCGCCGACGGCTTCCTCGTAGTGGTTAACCGTGTGGAACAGGACAACCAGGAGGATGCAGATCCCCTTGGCGTAATCGACCCAGCCGACGCGGTCGGTCACGGTGGGCGATTGGGGATAAGCGGTCGTCTGCATCGTTCTGGTCCAGTTGCGGGGCGATTGCACACGAAAGGTCGGTTAATGCCCTTGCCGCGGCTTCGCTTCATGGGGGAAAAGCAATCCGTATGCCGAGACTGGCGGGAGATCACGTGTGACGGGAATCGATGGGCGCTGGTGGCGCGGCGCGGTGATGTACCAGATCTATCCGCGCTCGTTCCTCGATACGAACGGGGACGGGATCGGCGACCTGAAGGGCGTTGCCGCGAAGCTCGACCATGTGAAGTCGCTGGGCGTCGATGGCGTGTGGCTGTCGCCCTTCTTCAAGAGCCCGATGCGTGACTTCGGCTATGACGTTTCGGACTATCGCGCTGTAGATCCGATGTTCGGGACGCTCGATGATTTCACGGCGCTTCTGAAGGCGGCGCATGAGCGCAACCTGAAGGTGGTCATCGACCAGGTCTGGTCGCACACATCTTCGGATCATGCATGGTTCGAGGAGAGCCGGCAGGACCGCGCGAATGACAAGGCCGACTGGTATGTCTGGGCCGATCCGAAGCCCGACGGTTCGCCGCCCAACAACTGGCAAGCCTGGTTCGGCGGGCCGGCATGGACGTGGGAGCCAAGGCGGCGTCAGTATTTCCTGCACAACTTCCTGCCGACGCAACCGCAGCTCAATTATCATAGCGACGCCGTGCGCGCGGCGATCATCGACGTTGCGCGGTTCTGGCTGCAGCTGGGGGTGGATGGATTCCGGCTCGATGTGGCGAACTATTACGTTCATGACGCGCAGCTGCGGGACAATCCGCCCTCGGGCGATCCGGCGCCAGCCCTGCCGCGCAACATGCAGCTGCACCAGTTCAACGCGAACCAGCCGGAGACCTTGGGGTTCGTGGCAAAATTGCGCGAGCTGTTGAACGGACATGGCGACAACATGACGGTCGGCGAGCTGGCGCCTGGATCGTACGGGCTGATGCACGACTACACGCGCGGGCAGGGACGGCTGCATACGGCGTATTCGTTCGACTTCCTCGGCGCCTGGCCGGGCGTGGAGAAGATAGCGATCATCCTGCGCCAGTGGCGCGAGGGGCCGGATGATGGCTGGCCGAGCTGGGCATTCTCCAACCACGATGTGACGCGTGTGACGACGCGATGGGGGGAAGCCATAGGTGCGACTGCGCCGCGCGCGGCGCCTCTGTTCATGGCGCTGTTGATGTGCCTGCGAGGAACGATCTTCCTCTACCAAGGCGAGGAGCTTGGCCTGCCGGAAGGCGAGGTGCCGTTCGACAGGCTGCAGGACCCGTGGGGGATTGCTGGCTGGCCGGCGACGAAGGGGCGTGATGGCTGTCGGACGCCGATGCCGTGGAAGGACGAGGTGACGGCCGGGTTCACGCGCGCGAAAGACGCGTGGCTGCCGGTTGATGCGCGCCAGCGCGTGCTGGCCGTGGAGAAGCAGGAGAAGCTGGCGGAATCGATGCTTCACACGACGCGGCAGTTGATTGCACTGCGCAAGGCTCAGGGGGCGCTTTTGTCCGGTGCATCCGAGGTGATCGAGGCGACGGGCGACTTGCTGGTGTTTGATCGTGTGCTTGAGGGCGAGCGGGCGCGGTGTCTGTTCAACCTTGGCCCGAGCGCGACGAGCAAGAGTTTTGACAGGAGGCCGGACCTGCTGTGGTCGGCTGATGCGCTTTTCGTGGGTAAGGATCTTGTGCTGGAACCCTATTCCGCGGCTATTCTGAAGCTTTCCTGACGCCTCTTCTTTGCAGGCGGGCAAGGACTTGCGGTGAAGACGATGATGGACTCGTGGGTCTTCTGGGCGCTGCTGTCGGCGGTGTTCGCGGCGATCACGGCGATCCTCGGCAAGGTTGGCGTGAGCGGGGTCGATCCGGACTTTGCGACGTTGATCCGCGTGGTGGTGATCCTCGGTGTTGCGATCGTGCTGGTGACGACGCGGGGCGTGGCGCAGCCGCTGTCGCAACTGCCGTCGAACACGCTGGTGTTCCTCGGGCTGTCCGGACTGGCGACGGGAGCGTCGTGGCTTTGCTATTATCGTGCGCTGTCACTGGGCCAGGCCGCGCAGGTGGCGCCGGTGGACAAGCTCAGCATTGTGATGGTGGCCGTGCTCGGCGTGGCGTTCCTGGGAGAAGCGCTCAGCCTGAAGAACTGGCTGGGCATTGCGATGATTGGCGGCGGCGCTGTGCTGGCCAGTCTGAAGGGGTAGTTCCACTTGGCGCCCAACGCCTCTAGTGTCGTGCCATGATCCGCGTTCAGACTGCCTCTTTTGATGCTCATACCGAGACCGCAGCTTTTGCGAAGGGCCGCGCCGAGGCGGGGGCATTGGCGTCGTTCGTCGGCTCGGTGCGGGATTCGGCGCATGGCGATATGGTCAGCGCGCTGGAGCTAGAGGCGTATCCGGGGTTCACCGAGAAGCAGATCGCCAAGATCGAGGCAGAGGCGCGGGAACGGTTCGACTTGATCGATACGCTGGTGATCCATCGTTACGGGCGCATGGTGCCGGGTGAGGCCATCGTGCTGGTTGCGGCGCTGTCGAAGCACCGACGCGAAGCGCTGCAGGCGGTGGACTATCTGATGGACCGTCTGAAGACGGAGGCGCCGTTCTGGAAGCGCGAAGTGCGTCCGGCCGGGGAAGGCGGAGAGCACGCCGAGTGGATCGAGCCGCGCGGCGATGATCGCGAGGCGCATGCACGTTGGACCGAGGGAAAGACCTGAGATGCAGACAATGGACATTAGCTATCGGGCGGGTGGCAAGGCGATGACCGGCTACCTCGCCGACGGCTCCAAGGGCAGCAAGGTGCCCGGCGTGCTTGTGTGCCATCAGGGCATGGGGCTGCGCGACCACGAGAAAGAGCGGGCGCGGATGCTGGCCGATCTCGGCTATGTGGCGTTCGTCATGGACCTCTATGGCGAGGTCCCGACCGAGCGGGCGCGGATGGGCGAGCTGCTAAACGGTTGCCTCAATGATCGGGCGTTGTGGGATGAGCTGATCCTTGCGGGGCTCGCGCAGCTCAAGGCGCAGCCCAATGTGGATGTGTCGCGAGTGGCGGCGATCGGGTTCTGCTTTGGCGGCATGACAGTGATCGAGGCGGTGCGGGCGACGGACGAGCTGAACTGCGTGGTCGCGTTTCACCCCGGGCTAACTCACCTGCCGGAAAGTGACACGCGACCTGTCTTCGGCAAGGTGATGGCGTGCGTCGGGCAGCGCGACCCGCTCATCCCGGAGGATGCGCGCAATCGTTTCCTACGGTTGATGGCTGAAGCCAATGCTGACCTACAGTATCTCAACTATGGTGAGGCGGGTCACGGCTTTACCGACAAGACTGTGGACGCGATGGGTATGCCGGGGTTCAACTATCATGGCCCCACTGACCGCCGCTCCTGGGCCGCGATGCGGGGCCTGTTCGACGAATCGTTCACCTGAGGGACAAGACCATGACCGGACCTGCCTATCCGCCGCTGACCGCTCCGGGCGGGAAGATGGTCGACACAATGGCGTTCAAGCCGTTGCGTATCTGCGTGATGACGATCTCGGACACGCGGACGGATGAGACTGATACATCGGGTCATCTGCTCGCGGACCGCGTAAAAGAGGCGGGGCATCAGGTGGCGGACAAGGCCATCGCCCCGGACGAGGTGAACGCGATTCGCGCGGTGATGCGTAAGTGGATCGCCGATCCGGCGATCGATGCAGTAGTGACGACGGGAGGAACGGGGCTCACCGGGCGCGACGTGACGCCCGAGGCTGTGCGGCCGCTGTTTGACAAGGAGATCGAAGGCTTCAACGTGGTGTGGCACCTCGTGAGTTTTCAGTCGGTGGGCACGTCGACGCTGCAGAGCCGGGCGTGTGCGGGCGTGGCCAATGCGACCTTTATTTTCTGCCTGCCGGGGTCGAACGGTGCGGTGAAGGATGGCTGGGACAAGCTGATCCGCTGGCAGCTCGATAGCCGCCACATGCCGTGCAACATGGTTGAGCTGATGCCGCGACTTCTTGAGTCGTAGGGCGGTCCACTAGTCCAGCGTTGTCCGGTAGCGTGCCATCGCCAGCGCGGTGACGATGCAGACGAAGATGCCGAGGGCGGCGAGCTCGGGCCATGACGAGGCAATGCCGTCGCCTTTCAGAACGGCGCTGCGGATGACGCGCAGGAAATGGGTGACCGGGATGGCCTGACCGATGGCCTGCGCCCAGTCGGGCATGCCGCGAAACGGGAACATGAAGCCGGAGAGCAGGATCGAGGGCAGCATGTAGAAGAACGACATCTGCATCGCCTGCAGCTGCGTGCGCGCGAGGGTCGAGATGAGGAAGCCGAGGGCGAGGCTGCCGATTATGAAGAGAAATACGCCGAGGCCGAGCGAGAGCCAGCCGCCGCTCATGGGGACCTGAAAGAGGAGTGCGGCCATGACGAGGATGATGACGGTCTGCGCCAAGCCGACGAGCACATAGGGCGCGAGCTTGCCGATCATCACTTCGAGCGGCTGTGCGGGCGTGGCGAGCAGGCTTTCCATTGTGCCGCGCTCGATCTCGCGGGTGACGGCGAGCGATGTCATCATCACGAGGGTCATGGACAGGATGACACCGAGCAGGCCAGGCACGATGTTGTAGGAGGTGATGCCCTCCGGATTGTAGCGGCGCTGGACGACGACTTCGAAGGGCGGGGCGGTGGGCGCCTGGCGGAGCATGGCGCCTTTCAGGTCGTGGACGAGGGCCTGCGCGGAGAGACCGGCGGCGGCGGCGAGGGCCTGGTTGGCGGCGGCGGGGTCGGTGGCGTCAGCTTCGAGAAGGATCTGCGCGCCATCGCCGCGGGCGACGCGACGAGTGAAATCGCCGGGGATGGTGAGGGCGAACTGGACTTCGCCCTTGCGCAACAGGTCGTCGAGCTCCTGTGGGCTGCGGGCAGCATGGGTGATGTCGAAGAAGCTGGTGTTGACGAAGGCTGCGAGGGTGGAGCGCGCGAAGGTGCTGTTGTCCTGGATGAGGGCGGCCGTGGGGAGGTGACGCGGTTCGTTGTTGATGGCGTAGCCGAACAGCAGCAGCTGCACGACCGGGATCATCAGGATCATCGCGTAGGTGAGGCGATCGCGGGTGAGCTGCGTGAACTCCTTCAGGAACACGGCGAAGATACGCAGGCCAGGGGAGTTGCGATCGTGGACGTCTTTGTTTGGAGCGACGGCGGGGCGTGTCATCGGAAGTTGTCCTTTGACTGGCCCATCAGGTGGATAAAGGCGTCTTCCAGCGTCGGGTGCGTCTCACGCCAATGGAAGGGTTCGCGCTGCCATGGTTGCAGCGCCTTTTCGAGTGCGGCCTTTTCGGGACCGCTGACGTGGAGCGTTGTGCCGAACGGAGCAGCCGTTTCGACGCCGGGGCGCGCGGCGATCTCGCCGGAGAGGCGGTCGATGCCGGGGCCGGAGCCTTCGAAAGTGACGAGGCCGACCTCGGCGAGGATTTCCTCCGCCGTGCCGCGCGCGATGAGTTCGCCATAGGCGATGTAAGCGATGTCGTGGCAGCGTTCGGCCTCGTCCATGTAATGGGTGGAGACCAGCACGGTGAGGCCGCGCTTGGAAAGGGCGTGGATTTCGTCCCAGAAGGTGCGGCGGGCCTGCGGGTCGACGCCGGCGGTGGGCTCGTCGAGCAACAGGAGTTCGGGTTCGTGTAGCGTGGTGGCAGCGAGCGCGAGGCGTTGCTTCCAGCCGCCGGAAAGTTTCCCGGCGAGTTGCTTGCGGCGTTCGATCAGGCCGAGAGTTTCGAGCGCAGCTGTAACGCGTTCCTCGCGGCGGTCGAGGCCGTGGACGCGGGCCATGAACTGCAAGTTTTCCGCTATGGTGAGGTCTTCGTAGAGCGAGAATTTCTGCGTCATGTAGCCGACGCGGCGCTTGATCGCCTCTCGCTGGGTGCGGATGTCGAAGCCGAGACATGTGCCTTCGCCTGAGTCCGGCGTGAGCAGGCCGCACAGCATGCGCAGCGTCGTGGTCTTACCCGAACCATTGGGGCCGAGAAAGCCAGTGATGCGGCCACGCGGAACCTGGATCGCGAAGTCCTTCACGACGTGCTTGTCGCCGAACGACCTGTTGAGGCCGCGAACATCAATGGCGAGATCGGTTGTCATGGGGCGGCCGGCCTTGGTGGCGCGACGTCGATGGGCTGGCCGGGCGTGAGTTTGGTGCCGTCGACAGGCTGGGCTTCGACGAGGAAGACCATGCGGTCGCGAGCGTCGCGGCTGTAGATGATCGGCGGTGTGAATTCGGGGCGGGGTGACACGTAGCTGATACGGGCGTGCAGACCTTGCGCGCAGCCATCGCAGTTGAAGGCGACTTCGCGACCGACAGCGTAGGTGGCGATGTCGGCTTCGGGGACGAAGAAGCGGAGCCGCACACGGTCTTCGGGGATCAGCGAGAGAATGGGCAGGCTGGCGGGCGTCCATTCCCCAAGCTGGAAGAAGACGTCTTCGATGCGGCCGGAGGCAGGGGCGGTCTGCGATTGGTCGGCGAGACGCGCGCGGGCGGCGTCCATCGCGGATTCGGCTTCGCGGACGCGCTGATCCGCGGCAGCCACCTGATCCTGGCGTGCGCCGAGCTTGGCAGCTTGCAGGCGTTTCTGGGCGGCGTTGAGCTGCCCGCGTGCGGTGTCGCGAGCGGCAAGCGCCGCATCGCCTTGCGCGCGGGGAGCTGCGCCTGACGCCACGAGGGGGCGTGTGCGGTCGAGCGACTTCTGCGCTTCGTTGAGCTGGGCGTTGGAGGCCGCGACTTCGGCCTCTAGCACGCCGAGTTCGGCTGGGCGTTGTCCGCGACGTGCATCAGCGGCGAGAGACCTTGCTACCGCGAGCGCGGCCTGAGCCTGCGTAAAGGTTGCTTCGCCTTGTGTTGGATCGACTGAAAAGAGCGGGTCGCCGGCTTTCACAACGTCGCCCCGCTTCACCGCAATTTCGACCAGACGGCCCGCGAGCGGGGTTGCGGGGTAGAGTGCTTCGCCCTCGACGTAGCCGGAAAGAACTTCAGTGCGGGCAAAGCGCGGGGCGATCAGAAGGATGGTGGCAAGGATGGCTGCGCCAACAAGCAGACCGATGACCAGGAGGCGTTGCGGTTTCATTGTGTCGTCTTTTCCAGCAGGAGGCCGGGCAGCACGGTATCGAGATGCTGCTTGATCAGGGCGGAGAGGTCGAACGGCTTCGCCCCGACGGGGACAAAGGTCTCTTGAAAGATGACGCCCACGAGGAGCGGCGAGACGATGGTGAGGGCATGGTTGCGCGGATCGCCCGGGCGGACCTCGCCACGCTGCTGGGCCCGCTCGATCAGGGCGGCGACCGTGCCGAGCGCCTTGTCGAGCACGTTGTCGTGCCAGATGCGGGCGATCTCGGGGAAGGTCTGCGACTCGCTGATGACGAGTTTGACGACGCGGCCGAGCGGCGTCGTCTCGACCGTATGGCCGAGGTGTTCAGTGATGGCACGAAACAGCGGCTCAAGCGCGCCATTATGGGCAGCGGCCATCTGCAGCATCGGGTCGATATTGGGCTGGACGACGTCGCGAACGACGGCGGCGAACAGGTCTTCCTTGGTGGGAAAGTAGAGGTAGGGCGCGCCCTTGGAGACGCCCGCCCGAGCGGCGATCTCCTCCATCCTAGCGCCGGCGAAGCCCTTTTCAGAAAACACATCGAGCGCGGCGCGGACGATGTCCGCCGGCCGGGTTTCCTTCTGACGACGCCATCTGGGTGAGGGAGAGGGCATGTCGGTTCGTTTAGTAAATGACCAGTCAGTCAATAACTAAAGCGTCAATTGGCGATTGGCAAGAGACATGGAAAACAGGGCTCATCGGACAATGGCGGCGGCTTGTGAGCGTTCGCTCACGTCGCTATCTGTAGGCCGTCATTCGGGGAGATTCCATGAAAGCGCGTCGTCTGGGCAAGAGCCCGATCTTTGTGTCCGACATCTGCATGGGGACGATGACATTCGGGAACCAGGCCGATGAGGCGATGTCGTTCCGCATTCTCGACAAGAGCTTTGAGGCCGGGATCACTTTCTACGACACCGCCGAGAATTATCCGGTGCCGCCGGACGCCAAGTATGCCGGCCGCACGGAAGAGATCGTGGGGCGGTGGATGAAGACCAAGCCGCGCGATGCGATCCTGATGGCGACAAAGGTGTCGGGACCGAGCCATGGCTGGATCAAGTCAGCGCAACGCGAAGGCATGACGGCGCTGGATCGTCACAACGTCATCCGGGCCGTGGAAGCGAGCCTGAAGCGGCTGCAGACGGACTATGTCGACCTCTACCAGACGCACTGGCCGGATCATGGCGTGGCGTATGACGAACACATGCTGGCGCTCGACGATCTCGTGCAGGCGGGCAAGGTGCGCGTGATTGGCTGCTCGAACGAGACCAGCTGGGGGCTGATGAAGTCGATCGCGACGTCGGAGAAGCTGGGGATCGCGCGGCACGAGTCGATCCAGAACAATTTCAGCCTGAACAATCGGCGCTTCGAGGATGAGCTCGCGCAGGTGTGCCGGCAGGAGAGCGTGAGCCTGATCCCGTATTCACCGCTGGGCGGCGGCGTTCTGACCGGCAAGTATCAGAATGGCCAATGGCCTGAAGGTGCGCGCTTCTCGAAGTACAAGGACATGGGCGCGCGTCAGGCGCCGATGGCGCGGCGTTTCGTCAACGAGAAGACGCTGGCCTCGACCGAACGGTTCATGGGAATCGCGCAGGAAGCCGGGATGTCGGTGACGACGCTGGCTACGGCCTGGAGCAAGCAGCACGACTTCGTCGCGTCGACCATTGTCGGCGTGACCCACGAGGACCAGCTGCCGGATATCTTCGCGGCGGCCGAGGTCACCCTCAATGCCGATGTGATGAAGGCAATCGACGCGGTTACGAAGGAAATCAAGTATCCGATGGGCTGATTAGCCCGCGCCTGACCGCTCGACTTGGGCGACTATAACGATAAGCTAGGGCGCATGGCCTACACGCTCATAAACACGCGACCGGCGAGCCGGGTTGCTTCGGACACTTCGCCGACGGCCCTGGCGGCGGCGCAGCGCGTGCTCGTGGATTCGCATAACCGGCGGGTGAGCTATCTGCGCCTGTCAGTGACGGACCGGTGCGATCTGCGCTGCACCTACTGCATGCCGGAGCGGATGACCTTCCTGCCGCGCAAGGACGTGTTGTCGTTCGAGGAGCTGGACGAGCTGGTGACGGCGTTCGCTTCGTTCGGTGTCGACAAGCTGCGTATCACGGGCGGCGAGCCGCTGGTGCGGAAGGACATCATGGAGCTGATGGCGCGGTTCTCGCGGCATCTGGGCAATGGGCTCAACGAACTGACGATGACGACCAACGGTACGCTGCTGTCGAAGTACGCAGGCGACCTGTCGGCAATTGGGGTGCGGCGGATCAATGTGTCGCTCGATACCCTGAAACGCGACCTGTTCGAGAAGATTGCGCGGCGCGACATGCTGGACGATGTGTTGCGCGGGATCGATGCGGCGATTGCTGTCGGCATCAAGGTCAAGATCAACGCGGTCGCACTGCACAACACCAACGAGCAGGAAATTCCGGATCTGATCAGGTTTGCGCATGAACGTGGGGCGGACATTACGCTGATCGAGACCATGCCGATGGGCGAGGCCGAGACCGATCGGGTGGAAGACTTCCTGTCGCTCAACACTGTTCGCAAGGAGCTTGAGCAGCAATTCACGCTGACGGATCTGGATTTCAAGACAGGCGGTCCGGCGCGCTATGTAAAGGTGGCGGAGACGGGCGGGCGGCTTGGGTTCATCACCCCGCTGACGCACAATTTCTGCGAGAGCTGCAATCGTGTGCGCCTGACGTGTACGGGGCGGCTGTATACGTGCCTTGGTCGCGAGGACGGCGCGGACCTGCGTGAGGCACTGCGGTCCGATCCCTCTGGGATCAAGCTGCGCGAGGCCATTCTCGGCGCCATCGAGCGCAAGCCCAAGGGGCATGACTTCGATGCGGCGCGGCTGGCGACGCCGGCGAGCCCGCGCAACATGTCGACCACCGGGGGCTGATGGCTGGCGTTGTTCTCCTTTTCGGACGACTGAAGGACGCGTTTGGCGCGGCTTCGATTGCGTTGCCTGATGGGGCCGGAACTGCAGCAGAGTTGCGGGCGCTGCTGGTGGCTTTGAATCCGGATCTGGCGGATGTGCTGCGCGCAAAGACGGTGCGGATTGCGGTGAACCAGGAGCTGGTTACCGATGAAGCGGCGGCGCGGATTTCGGGGGCGGACGAGATTGCGCTGTTGCCGCCTTTGAGTGGCGGGTAGGGCGGAGAGCCCGCGCACGTGCTTCGACGGACGGTCCGCTG
>CANJXY010000043.1 GCA_947478925.1 Hyphomonadaceae bacterium
CATTCTGCAGCACCATCTCCCGGGGAGATTCCTGCGGCGATCCTTAGTCCGCCGCGCCTTCGGAGTGACATTGATGAATGTCTCACAAGCGTCAGGCAGTTCAGCTGCCTGGATGCTCCAGCGCCTCTTCCAGGGCTCTGGAGACAAGACGGCGACCCGTACGGCGGCAAACGCCCGGCGGCAGAAGCTGCGCAGGCGCCGCTAGCCAGAGTTGTAACACGGGCCGGTCGGCCTCGGCGTCGATGTCGGGCAAAACGATGGACGCCATGATGTCGATGCAGGTGAAGCCCAAGGGCGCCTCCAACACCGCTTCGGACCTGGTGAGTTAGCCCGACTCGAATGGTGATGAGAGGTAAGCACGGAAGGTATCATCGCCGCCTTCTCGGCCGCAGGTCTCGATCCTACCGAAGTCGCGAGCACTCTGAGTACGATCGATACTGACAAGAATGGCAAGCTCAACACCGACGAGCTGACGTCGGCTATCCAGCAGAACATGGACGCGGGCTATCGCGCCTATGCCGGGTCTGCGGCCGTGACGGGCTGAACTTGCTGATTGCAAGGCAGAGACGCCGGGGCGATGCTCCGGCGTCCTTTTTGATGCGCGCAGAATGCTCGCGGAACAAACGCTGTGACCTGCCGTTGTGATCGGTTAGACAAGATGGGCGGACGTGGGAGATCTTGCTTGAAGAAACTCGTCATTGCAGTTGCCGTGCTGGCTCTGTCCGCGTGCTCGTCCATCCCGATGCTGCCGTTGGGCCAGCCTTCAGGATTTGCCGAAGAGACCATGAAGGGTGGGACATATCGCATCGCCTACACCGCACCATCTGACGATGTAACGGCGAAGACGGTCGCGGACCGTACGCTGGCCCGCGCTGCGCAAGTCACGCTCGATAAGGGCAATGAATGGTTCGAGATCGCCAGCAAGGTCGATGGCAAGACGGAGGGGAAGCGGACGCAGACGTTGACCATCCAGATGGGCAAAGGCGAAACACTGGCCGGTGGCCCTAAGCAGTATGACGCAAAGCAGACGCTTGCTTCCCTCAAGGGCAAGATCAGCTAGGCCTTCGAGCGCCTTGACGCTGTCAAGTCGGTGGCGCACTTTCCCCGCAACTTGCGAGGGAGGACTTCATGTCAACACGCGTACTGGTCACAGGCATTACCGGCTTCGTGGCGCAACACATCGTCATCCAGTTGCTTGCGAAGGGCTACAAGGTGCGCGGGACGATGCGATCGCTGAAGCGCGCTGAAGAGGTAAGAAGTGTCCTGGCGAAATTCGATCCCCGCGCACATGAAATCGAGTTTGTGGAAGCGGACCTGTCTTCCGACAAGGGCTGGGCCGACGCGGCGCAAGACTGCACCTATGTGCAGCATATCGCGTCACCCTTCCCCGCCGTGCACCCAAAGGACGAGATGGAGTTGATCCGCCCCGCACGCGACGGTGCGCTGCGTGTGCTGAAAGCTGCCAAGGCCGCGGGCGTTAAGCGCGTTGTGATGACCTCGTCACTGGCGTCGATTGCCTACGGTCATGGCAAAAAACGCGCGGAGATTTCCGACGAGACGATGTGGTCGGATCCGAGCGGGCCGGACAACACGCCTTACACAAAATCCAAGACGATCGCGGAGCGAGCGGCTTGGGACTATGTAAATGGCGAGGGCAAGGGCCTCGAACTGGCGGTGATCAATCCGACCGGCATTCTAGGGCCCGCGCTGTCAGCGGACGTGTCGACGTCGCTCGAGATTCCGATCCGCCTGCTGAATGGCAAGACGCCGGGCCTACCGCGCATCGGATTCTCTTTCGTCGATGTGCGCGACGTCGCCGAATGTCATGTGAAGGCAATGGAACTGCCGGAAGCCGCAGGGGAGCGTTTCCTCGCCACCCACGATTTTCTCTGGTTCGCGGAGGCCGCCGAAGTCCTGCGCCGGAAATTCCCCGCCTATGACAGCAAGATACCGAAGCGCAAGGTCCCGGACTTTGCCCTCAAGCTGATGGCAGTGTTCCAGCCGATCTACCGGCAGACCGTGACCGAGCTGGGCCGGACGCGGAAAGCGAGCAATGCCAAGGCATCGCGGGTTCTGGGCGTGAAGTTCAGAACGGCCGAGGAAGCGCTGGCGGCATCGGCGCAGTCCTTGATCGAGCTCAAAGTCGTCTAAAAACAATTCCACCTCGATCACGGCTCTTTGTGCGGCCTGCGACGTCCGCCCGCTTCGCAGAGAACGGGGGATTGCGCTAAGGGCTGGGGGCGATCGGCGAGACACGCCGGCGGATCGAACCTTTCGGGAGGGACCACATGGCCTTTTGCAGAACCATTCTGATGTCTGCTTCCGCGCTTGCAGCGCTTGGCGCCTGCACGACGATGGAGGCCAGCGGCCCCGGCGCGACAGCGCAGGCGGCAAGTGGCGTGTATGCTGGCAAAAGCGTGCTCGACGCGGCGATCGCGGCTGCCGGAGGGGAAGCCGCCTTGTCAAAAGTGCAGGAGCTCTACTGGACCGGTACGGCCAGGGTCACCAATGCTGACAAGGTCACCGAGCTTGGGGTTGCGACGATTGTTCGTCCCTTCCTGAATGCGCGCTTCTCGAGCTGGCCCGTGGTCGATGGGCCGAAGAAAGCGCGGACGATCCAGGTCGAGCAAGGCAAGGCGTGGGACGTGAACAAGACCACGTGGACGCCAATGCCGGAGCCGCAAGCGAAAAACGAGAATGAACAGATGGGGCTCTACAGCTTCATGCTGCTGACGCCGCTCAAGTCGGCCGACGCCACTGTCAAGGAACAGCCTGCCGCCAAGGATGGCACACGTGCGATCCAGGTAACGCTGCACGGTCAGGCGGTCGAGTTGGAGTTCAACGCCAGCGGCAAGCTGGTTCGCGCGGGCGGATCGGTGGCCGACCCCAAGGGCGGACCCGACATCGCTCAGGTTGCGACATTCTCGGGAGAAGTCGTCAGCAATGGCGTGACGTGGCCTCAGCACATTGCGATTACCCAGAACGGCGCGCCGTTCTTCGAGGTCGATATCACCAAGTTCGAGGCTTCGCCGACGAAAGTGATCCGTCCGCTGGAACAGTCGCTGCAGTACGATCAGAAGAAAGTCGTGCCCGGCGCCTCCGACGCAGGCTGAGCGTTCTCCGCTTGAAAATTAGCCCCTTTGCCCTGAGGGCGGCTTCCGGTTAGGCTGACCCCCTGCACGCCGGAAACCGCCCAAGAGGCCCTTATGTTCCAGCACTTTTTCCACGAGCTGCGCTCCGCCAAGGTGCCGGTCACGCTTAAGGAATACCTCACCCTGCTCGAAGCCATGGACAAGGGCGTTGTCGGTGGCGACGGCGGCAACGAGGTGATGGATTTTTACTACTTGTCCCGGGCGGCCCTCGTGAAGGACGAGAAGCATCTCGATCGCTTCGACAAGGTGTTCGGTCACGTCTTCAAGGGGCTCGACAGCTTCTCCGAAGGCGTCGACGTCCACCAGTTTCCGGACGAGTGGCTGAAGAAGCTGTCCGAGAAATTTCTATCCGAAGAAGAGAAGAAGCAGATCGAAGCCATGGGCGGCTGGGAAAAGCTCATGGAGACGCTCAAGGAACGAATGGCCGAACAGAAGAAACGCCACGAGGGTGGCAACAAGATGATCGGCACGGCCGGTACGTCGCCCTACGGGGCTAATGGCTATAATCCCGAAGGCGTGCGGATCGGTCAGGACAAGAGCCGCCACCAGCGCGCAGTGAAAGTCTGGGACAAGCGCGAGTTCAAGAACCTCGACGATCAGGTGGAACTCGGCACGCGCAACCTGAAAGTCGCGATGCGACGTCTGCGGAAGTGGGCGCGCGATGGCGCACAGGAAGAACTCGATCTCGACGGCACGATCAACAAGACGGCCAAGCAGGGCTATATTGACATCGTCATGCGGCCTGAGCGGCGCAACGCCGTGAAGGTGGTGATGTTCCTCGACATTGGCGGATCGATGGATCCACATGTGAAAGTCTGCGAGGAACTGTTTTCTGCAGCGCGGTCCGAGTTCAAGAACCTCGAGTTCTTTTATTTCCACAATTGCATTTACGAGGGCGTTTGGAAGGACAACCGGCGTCGTGGCGTAAGCAAAATGGCGACCTGGGATGTGCTTCACAAATTTCCGGCCGACTACAAGGTGATAATCGTGGGCGACGCTGCGATGAGCCCCTACGAGATCACCTATCCAGGTGGTTCGGTGGAGCACTGGAATGAAGAGCCGGGCGCAGTCTGGCTGCAGCGTTTCGTCGACGTCTATCCGCATCTGGTGTGGCTAAATCCGACGCATCCTTCGGGCTGGGAGTACTCCGGTTCGACCGACCTCATCCGCCAGATCGTCGGCGGACATCGTATGTTCCCGCTGACGGTGAACGGCGTTGAAGAGGCTACAAAGGAATTGGGACGCTAGGCGTGCCGACACGATCCCTGCGGCTGGTGACTGGTGCTCGTTGTGAGATGCGCATCTGAGCTAGGTAAGGCAGCCTTCGGGCACACATATCCTCGCTCCGGACGCGCGCAGCATGGCGTCCGGCAAAGGCTGGCGACTTGATCGGCGATCACTCCGTGTGTGTGCGTTTGCCTTCGTGTCATGCGGACAAACCTACGATCGCGCGAGTGGGCGTAGGACAGCGAGGCCCGGGTTTTTATCCTTGCAAATCACACGTCCAAGGTCTTCCGCCTTTCCGCCGAATCTGTACGCGCTTGCTCAGGCGTAGCTACCGTTCTCGTGGAGAACCCCCTCTGCGGCGCAGAGCGCCCGCAATTCGTCGACGGCCTGTTCGCGTCCGGCATAGAGCTTCTTGATGAGCGCGAAGGCGAGCTTGCCAATCGCTTCGGGCGGCACGCGGCACCAGAACTCATAATCGCTGTCGCCCCAGACCTGCTGCACCAGCGGACCCATATCCTGAGCGTCGAGCATCAGCGTGCCGTCGGCTTCGAGGTTGATCCTGATCGAGCGGAAGCTCTCGCCTTCTTGGCGGAAGATTTCTTCGGAGAGCGGTTCCATGGTTTCGTTCTCACTGGGGCTGACCGTGACGCTCCCGGAGACCGCGGAGCAACTGAAAGACCCCGGTCAGGGAGAGCATCAGCCCAACCGGAAATGCAAGCATAACGCCAAACCCTATGATGCCCGGGATCAGCATCTAAAACGCGGCGCATGCAAAGCCAACAATCAGCATGAGCAGTCCGGCGTTGATCCGCGTCGACGGTTTCAGGCGGCCAGGCTGCGCTTCGCTCACAGTGCCTTCCGCGATCCAAACAGATCCATCGGGTCGGGCATCTTCGCGAAAGCATCCTTGGCCTGCGCCTTGAATTTTTCGAACTGCATGACGTTTTCGATGCGGCGGTCGAGGAAGGCGTCGATCACGGCTTCGTCGTCGGAACCCAGCCATGCCGCAAGCGTGGAGCCGAGGACGCCGGAGAGGGTCATACGCTTGGTGTACCAGTTGTAGTCCGTCGATGTGTCGCCCAACGCCGCCCAGATGGCGTCGGCGGCGGCCCAGAGACCCTTGGGGCCTGTGAGGAGGTTGGCGGGCGTGATGGCGGCGCGTTTGACGGCGGCCTTGTGGGCGCCCATGGCGCCGAGCCACGCCTTGACACCTGCCCTGACCTTTTCGCGGACTTTCAGGGCGGCGACGTCGGGCTGGGAGAGCGCTGCGCCCGCAACACTGGCCGCATGCTGGCCGAAAGCCTCCAGCAGATCGGATACGCCGTTGGGAGCGGCCATGAGAGCCTGGCCAACGGAGAGGCCGGCTTTTTCGGCCGCCCGGTCGAGGGTGGCGCGGGTCCATCCTGACTCCGGGGCGAGTACCAGCATGGCCTCCAATAATGCGCCGAGGAAACGGTCGCTGGGGGCGTCGGGATTGGCGGTGGATTTGGCGTCCATGGGGCGTTTTCCGGGGCTTTTCGGGCAGTAGGCACGGCCAGATTCATATGGTATCGGACCCGCGCCTGCCCGTCACGGATCCCGTGTGGGTAAGTGATAAATCACCCGCTGTTCGGGCCACTCGCATCCCCAAAAAGGAGCGGTCATGGCCCTTTCGGCGTTTTATTTGTTCAAAGACTTGTCCCGGGGCCGGCCGGGAAACCGATGGAGAGTTTCAGATAGTTCAGATCGTGGTCCGCGATAACAACGTCGATCAGGCGTTGAAAGCGCTCAAGAAGAAGATGCAGCGTGAAGGCCTCTTTCGCGAAATGAAGCGTCGCGATCACTTTGAGAAGCCGTCCGAGCGTAAAGCTCGCGAAAAGGCCGAAGCCGTCCGCCGTGCGCGGAAACTGGCTCGCAAGCGCGCCCAGCGCGAAGGCCTCCTGCCTAAAGTATAGACGCTCGACATCCGGCAAAGATGATCGCAGGCCGGAGACGCTTCACGCGTCTCCGGCTTTTTGCGTTTGAACACTGCGTTGCGCGGTTGAAGCGAGCCGAAGGGAAAGGCAGGTTCGGGCGCGAGGGCAAGACATGGGTGTCGTGGGCTGGATCCTGATCGCGAAGGGCGCGCTGTTCCTGTTCGGAGCGCGCTTTGTCATTCGCGAACTGACGGCTGTGCATCCCGTGACGTTTGGACATGCGGCGCGCAATGGCGTCGGACGGCTGGTGCTGCGCCTGCGGCTGGTCGGTTTCGCGCTAGCGGCTGTTGGCGGTGCGCTGGTCTGGCTTCATCTCTGAGACACACGGCTGTGGTCGCCGAAAAGAAAAGATCCCCGGGCGAGGCCCGAGGATCACAGGAACAGGTGAGAAAAAACGGTAGTCAGATCAGATCGTGATTGCTGCGAACCAGATGGCGCCGCCGAACGTGGCGGTGGCGAGGCACGTCGCGCAGACCATCAGCGCGAGGCTGAGCCAGGCTTCGGCGCGACTGATGGTGAGCGCCACGTCGGCGCCATGACCCGGAAGAACCGCAGACCAGGAGATGTCGCGTTCCATGATCAACCCACCTCGTCCAGATCTTCGCCTTCGCGCACTTTGAGATCGTACTCGCGCACTTTCCGGTAGAGCGTGGAGCGGCCGATACCGAGGCGGCGGGCGACTTCGGACATGTGACCGGAATAGTGGTCGATAGCGAACTGGATCAGATCGCGCTCGATGGCCTCCAGCGTGCGCAGTTCGCCGGTCGGATCGGTAATCGAGACCGGTTGGTCGGCCACATCATTGGCCACCGGCGGGGGAATGTGTCCGCTCATCGCGGTGGAAGGAGCCACGCCGCTGATCTGCGGGAAGTCTTCCGGTTTCAGCGCGCCGCCGTCTGACAGCACGATGGCGCGGAAGACAGCGTTCTCGAGCTGGCGAACGTTGCCGGGCCAGTCGAAGCTGGTGAGCATCGACAGCGTCTCGGGCGTAAGTCCCGGGACCGACTTGTTCTCTTCCGCGTTGAAGCGGGCGACGAAGTGATCGACCAGGGCCGGCAGGTCTTCCCGACGTTCCTTCAGCGAGGGGATCTCGATGGGGAACACGTTGAGGCGGTAATAGAGGTCTTCGCGGAAGCGACCTTCCTTGACCTGTTGTGCGAGGTCGCGGTTCGTGGCCGAGATGATGCGGACGTCAATCTTGGTCGGGCGGCGCGAACCGACAGCGTCGACCTCGCCTTCCTGCAGGACGCGCAGCAGCTTCACCTGCATATCAAGCGGCAGTTCGCCGACTTCGTCTAGGAACAGCGTGCCGCCGTCAGCTTCGGCGAACTTGCCGAGTTTCTTGTCGGTAGCGCCGGTGAACGAGCCCTTCTCGTGACCGAATAGGATCGACTCGACCAGGTTCTCCGGAATGGCGCCGCAGTTGACCGAGATAAACGGCTTGCCGGCGCGCTCGGAGGCGCCCTGGATGCAGCGGGCGATGACTTCCTTGCCGACGCCCGACTCACCGAGGATGAGGATCGGAATGTTTGAAGCGGCTGCGCGCTGGCCGAGGCGAACAACGCCGCGCATTGTGGGCGCACCGGCGATCATGTCCTCGAAGCCCATGCGGCCTTCGGTTTTCTTGACGAGGCGTTTCACTTCGCCGCGCAGGTCCGAAATCTTGAGGGCGTTGCGGATCGAGATCGAGATGCGTTCGGGGCTGGCCGGCTTCACGAAGAAGTCGACGGCGCCCGCGCGCATGGCCTGCACGACCGTGTCGATACCACCGGTGGCGGTGACGACGATGACCGGCAGATCGGGGCGACGCTCGATGAGGCGCTGCAGCGTGTCCATGCCGGAGAGGCCGGGCATCACGAGGTCGAGCAAGACGACATCGACGCCCTGGCGCGGATCGGACGCCTCTTCCAGCGCGCGATCGCCGTTCTCGACGACGCGGGCGCGGAAGCCCTGCTTTTCGGCCGCAGCCTGCATCAAACGACGCTGGGTAGGATCGTCGTCAACGATCAGAACGGTCTTCGCCATGTGCCACACCATCAGTAGACGGAAGACTCGTTCGACGGTCTTCCTGTTACGACCCAATCTGGCACGTGGGGTTGAAAACCGGTTTAAGCGGGTCCGCGCAATTTCATCCAACTCGCCGATTTCCGCTGTTTCTGGCCCAATTCGGAGCGAAAATCGCGCGTCCGGAGCGCAATCGGCCTGTCGTCAGTAAACGCACGCGGCGGCGCCGCACCTGCTTGGTTTGTTGTGAGTCCGAGGGGGACTCGCGGAGAATTCACCGTGACTTTGCGGCGAGCAACAGGCGCCGGGATCATGCTTGCAGGCGTGGCGATGGTGGTAGCGACAATCGCGTGGATCACGATCGTGGTCGCGGGCGAAATGCGCGTGCATGGCGGGCCGCTCGATTTTCTGGCCGCAGCGTGGGCGGAAGGCACGTGGCCCCTCTTGGGAGGCATTGCGGTGATGATCGGCGGCCGCTTCGTCTATGGCCACTGGCGCACGGCCGCACCGATGGTGAACATCACCGGCGAGATTGCACGTACGGTCGGGCTTGTATCGGCGATCCTGCTGGGCGCGATGCTGGTCTTCCTGCTGGCAACGGGTTTCAACCACGAGGACATGCCTGCAGCGGCTGGCCTCGCCGTCGGCGTCGCGTTCGGCGTCTGGGTGGCGCAGTTCGGCGGCAGCCTGCGCGGGCGCGGCTATCTCGACTAGGCCTCTTCGGGCGGACCACCCGTAGCCACGGGGCGCGCCGGCCAGCCGCCCATCGACAGCACGCGATCATACATCACCAGCGCGCCAGCCAGACCAACATTGATGCAGAAGCGCGTCGGGATTTTCACGATGAAGGCGCATTTGGCCTGCAGCGCGGGCGAAAGGTCCCTCGCCTCCCCGCCCATCACATAGGCCGCGCGCAGGGGATGGCGGAAGGCCGGCAGGTCAATGGCGTCCTCCGTGAGTTCGATGCCGACCAGCGTACAGCCGCGTGGCAGCTGCATCTCCTCAATCGAATTCCAGAGATACCACGGCACATGCAGGTCTGACTTGGACGTATCCGCATTGTGCATGACACGGATCTTGGGAGCGGCCGACACGGTGAACGTGAAGGCCGCGCCAAAGGCGTGTGACGTTCGCTGGAGCGCGCCGAGATTCATGGGCTTGGAGAGCGACTCCACCCCGATCCCGAAATATCCGCGGAGCTGTTTCATGGAGCGACGGTGAAGGATGCCAGCGCGTCCGTGTCAACCCGACCCACTACTTCTTCAGTCCCTTCAGGAAATCGAGCACGAATGCGTTCACTTCATCCGGCTTTTCCTGCTGGATCCAGTGGCCGGCGCCGGGCACAAGTTTGACGGCGCGGAGGTCATCGGCGACGCGGGTCATCTGTGTGCGCAGGGCATCTTCCTTCGCGCCGCGTATGACGATGTCATCGACGCCCGCGATGAAAGCCACGGGGACCTTGGTGCGCGCGCCGGTCAGCTGGGGCGTGATCGCCCAGTTGCGATCGAAATTGCGGTAATAATTCACACCGCCACGGAAGCCAGCTTGCTGAAACTGGGAGACGAAATAGTCGAGATCCTTCCCCGCGAGCCAGGGCGGCAACTGCTTCGGCTTGCCGAGGCGCGGGATCCAGCCACCAGCCGAACGCTTGGGATCGGTCACGGTCGGTGGATCGCGCGGGGTATCGGTCGAAGCATAGAGGCGCGAAAGAAGTCCGCGCGGATCGGCATCGTATTCCGTCTCGGCCACGCCCGGCTCCTGATGGTACAGGATATAGTAGAAGTTTTCGCCGTAGGCTGACTTCATTGCAGCGAGCGGTGAGCTGGCGCCACGACCACCATTGGGAACACTCATCGCGATCATCGCTGAGAAGCGATCGGGGTGGAGCAGCACACTGTTCCACGTAACGATAGAGCCCCAGTCGTGACCGATGAGGATGGCCTGGCGTTCGCCCATCGAGTCGACGAGGCCGACAATGTCGGCGCTGAGATGAGTGATGTCATAGTCTTCGACCGCCGCGGGTTTGTCGGACCCGCCATACCCGCGCATGTCTGGCGCGATGACGTGATAGCCGGCTGCGGCGATGACCGGAATCTGATGGCGCCACGAATACCAGCTTTCCGGCCAACCATGGATGAGGATCACGAGCGGACCTTGCCCGGCCTCGGCCACGCGCAGTTTTATTCCGTTGGTCTCCACCATGCGGAAATGGATGCCGTCGATGGGACTCGGTTGTGTCGCGGGCTGCAAGACGCAAGCGGAGAGCGCGATACCAACACCAACAATGGCGGCGGCGATCACCCGGCGGATCATTGATTTAGACAAACGCGTCTCCCTCGGCTGCAATCACTGGCGGCTGCATCAGCACAAGGTTTCAGAGGCTGCGATGCGGCGCAAGAGTGGACACGAACCTGTGCGGGATGGCGATCGTTAAGGAAGCGGAGTAGCTTGGCTGATGCTTGCGTGGGGGACACTGCCGAGATGACCGTCACTTTCGAGTCTGCCGATCCCGTTCGTGATCGCGACCTGCTGCTCGGTCTCAACATTCAGTACGTGCAATGGCTGGAGCAGTGCGTTCGCCGCGACTTCGATCTTGAGCTTACAGACCTGCTTGGCGGCTCAATACCGGATTATGTTGCATCGGCGCTCGAGAAGCTTTGTGCCGCACATCCGCCCGAGGGCGTTTTCTATATCGCCCGCCGCGATGGGCAGGTGGCTGGCATGGGCGGCGTGCGGCGCCTAGCCGACGGCGCCTCTGAAATGAAGCGAGTCTTCGTGCTGCCGGATCAGCGGGGCGCGGGATTGGGCGGCGTCATCGTGAAGCGGCTGATCGGCGATTCTGATGCGTTCGGATACGCGACGATGCGACTGGAGACCGGACCGTTCATGGCGTCTGCGCACAGGCTGTATGAAGCGGAAGGATTTCGGGACTGTGCCGTCTACGCGGGCGCGGAGGTGCCTTCGGAACTGCGACACAACTGGCGCTTCATGGAGCGGCGGCCCGGCCCGGTTCCAGCAGTGGGATGACAGCGCCGGAAGGGTCCGCTAATCCAGCGCTCAGACAAGACTGCCGGAGACAGAGACATGCGCGCCATCCTTTCCAAGACCCCGGGACTGCCCGACACGCTGGTGCTGGAGGATGTGCCCTCGCCGACGCCGAAAGCGGGCGAGATCCTGATCTCGGTGAAGGCTGTCGGGGTGAACTTTCCCGACTTCCTGATCATCCAGGATATGTACCAGTACAAGCCGCAGCGTCCGTTCTCGCCGGGTGGAGAAATCTCGGGCGTGGTGAAGGCGATCGGTGATGGCGTCACCGAATTCAAGGTGGGTGACAAGGTGTTCGGGTCGACCGGCGCGGGCGGCATGGCCGAAGAGATCGTCGTGCACGCAAGCCGCATGAACGCCCTGCCCGACTTCATGCCGTTCGAAGAGGCAGCCGCGCTCCTGATGACCTATGGCACGTCGCACTACGCGCTGAAGGATCGCGGCAAGATCCAGAAAGGTGAGAAGCTGCTCGTGCTGGGCGCTGCGGGCGGCGTTGGTCTTGCCGCTGTCGAGTTGGGCGTGGCGATGGGCGCCGAAGTGATCGCGGCGGCATCGAGCCAGGAGAAGGTGGATTTCGCAATCTCGAAGGGCGCGTCGAAAGGCTTCGTCTATCCGCAGAACCCGCTGTCGAAGGATCAGCAACGCACGCTGTCGGAGACGATCAAGGAGGTCTCGGGCGGCGGCGTAGACGTGGTCTATGACGGCGTCGGTGGCGATTATGCCGAGCCAGCCGTTCGCGCGCTGAACTGGGATGGTCGCTTCCTTGTGATCGGCTTCCCGGCCGGCATTCCCAAATTGCCGCTGAACCTGACGCTTCTGAAGTCCTGCCAGATCGTAGGCGTATTCTGGGGCGCGTTCGTGGCGCGTGATCCGAAGGGCCATGCCGACAACCTCGCCGACCTGTTCCGCCTTTATCAGGCGGGCAAGATCAAACCGCACATTTCCAACCGTTATCCGCTGGAACGCGCCGCCGATGCCATCAAAGAGCTGTCGGAACGCCGCGCAATGGGCAAAGTCGTCGTGACAATCTAGAACGAGCTCAAGCCAGGGCCGGGACGCCCTCACTCATCAAGCGCCACGCACCTGAAACAAGGGGAAGTTCGATGTTCAACCGTATCGCCCTGCTCGCAGCCACCGGTTTTTTGGCCGCAGCCTGCGCCACCGACCCGGCCGCGGGGCCATCAACACCCGCGACCCCGGGCGCTACTGTGACGCCGGGCGCTGCGACGCCGGCTGGCACGGCTACAGTCGCCAACATGGCAGCGACTACATTCTGGCTGGCCGAGGAAAATCTCATCCCGGACGATCCGGTGCTCGCGCTGGTTAATAACGGCGCCCGCAATACCGACACGACGGCGGGTGTGGCCGTGATCTGCAAGGCGGCGAACGGCAACATATTCTTTCACATAGGGAAGCAGTCGGCGACGCGCGTTGGTCAGTCGGCGACGTTCAAGCTTCGCGCCGGGCCGGGGGCACGCGACATCGAGGGCAAGTTCGAAGTGAACCGCCGCTCGCCGGATGCGGACTTCGTGTTCCCGATCACCTCGGCCGACCTGCTGGCGATGGGCCAGCTCGACATGATCTCGCTGGTAAGCGACCAGGGTGAAGTGCAGTGGGCTTTCGTCAAATCGCCGACGGCGACGCCACAGGCCAAATATGTCGGTTCGCTGAAGAATTTCTCGACGGCAGCGCACGACTTCCTGAACTATTGCAATCCGAAATAGCGTCGTCATCAGGCCGGGTAGAGGACTTGCACCTCCAAGCTATCGATCATGCTCGGGACGCCAACAAGAAGGCCCGGAGCGATGCTCCGGGCCTTTTGCATGTTGGATTTGCGCCGCCTTACTTCGGCGGCTGGGCGGCGGCCTTGATCGCGGCTGCATCCTCGTTGGAACGGTTCACAATGTAGGCGCGGATCGCCTCGACGTCTTCCGGCGCCAGTTTCTGCTTGAAGCTGGCCATGCCGCTGGAGGCGTATTTGCCGTCGATGACGACTTCGGCGAAGCCGTCCTTCGTAGCGGGGACGCCTGACCAGCGGAGGTCAGTAACGATACCGCCGGACTGCACGCTGTCGCCATGGCAGACCATGCAGTTGTTGAAGTAAAGTTCTTTGCCGTGCTCGACGACGGCCGCGCTGCCGAAATCTTCGGCGGTCGGGACGGGATCAGGCACGAACGGGTAGTTCGGTTCAAGCTTGGCAGCGCCACCAATCTTGTAGACGAGCACGCGGCCCATGACGGACGCACCCATGCGGGCTGCGCCATCGCGATTGCCCGTGCCGCCGGCGAGCGGGAGCGCGGTGCCCCAGCCTGCGGTTACGGCGATGTATTGCTCGCCGTCGATCTCGTAGGAGATCGGGCCGGAGAGCGCCGGGTATTGCGTGTCGAACTGCCAGAGCGGCTCACCGCCCTTGGCGGCGTCGTAGGCGCGGAAGCGGCCGTCGAGGGCGCCCTGGAAGACGAGGTTGCCGCCGGTAGCGAGCACGCCGCCATTCCAGGCATTGGGATAGTCGACGACCCAGCGGGGTTTCTTGGCGATGGGATCCCACGCAACGAGCTGGCCCTTGGATGCGGCACCCGCAGCGATACGCTCCGCCATGGCGGTCGGGAGCGCGGCAGCGGCAAAGTCGGTGCCAGTGTTCCACGCGCCCGGGCGGTAACGGAAGTTCTCCATGTTTGCGTAGATCGTCGGCAGGGTGTGCGCCGGTATGTAGACAAGGCCCGTGTCCGGGCTGAACGCCATCGGGTGCCAGTTGTGCGAGCCGAGCGGACCTGGAATCTGCAACGCCGACTGCGGGCTCTCGTAACGCGCGTTCGCAGCCTCGACCGGCCGGCCGGTCTTGAGGTCGACATGCGTCGCCCAGTTGACGTTGTCCTGGTATTTATCGGCGGAGATCAGCTCGCCCGTCTTGCGGTCAATGACGTAAAAAAAGCCGTTCTTGGGTGCCTGCATGACGACCTTGCGGTCCTTGCCGTCGATTTTCAGCTCGGCGAGCATCAGCGGCTGTGTCGCCGTGTAATCCCACGTCTCGCCGGGCGTCGTCTGGTAGTGCCAGACGTATTCGCCGGTCTCGGGCTTGATCGCAAGGATCGACGATAGGAACAGGTTATCCTTGGCAGCGGGATCACGCAGGCGCTGGTTCCATGGCGAGCCGTTGCCGATGCCGACATACATGATGTCGAGATCCGGATCGTACGCCATGCCGTCCCACGCGGTGCCGCCGCCGCCGCTCTCGGTCCACTCGCCGGTGTCGCCCCAGGTCTCGTTGGCCTTCTCAGCGAACACCTTGTCGGAGGCAGCGCCATCAGCCGTCTTCGTCGGATTCGGCGTGGTGAAGAAGCGCCAGACCTGCTTGCCATCGGCGGCGCTGTAGGCGGTGATATAGCCGCGCACGCCGAATTCGGCGCCGCCATTGCCAATGATCACATTGCCCTTGATGACCCGCGGGGCGCCGGTGATGGTGTAGGGCTTGGACTGATCGACAGTGACCACATCCCATTTCTTCGCGCCCGTCTTGGTATCGAGGGCGATGAGACGGCCGTCGATCGTGCCGACGAAGACATTGCCCTGCCAGATCGCAACACCGCGGTTGACGACGTCGCAGCAGGCGGAGACGCCGCGCGACTTATCGACTTCGGGATCGAACTTCCACAGGCGCTCGCCGGTCTTGGCGTTGTAGGCGTAGACCACCGACCAGGCCGAGGTGACATACATCACGCCATCAATGACGATCGGCGTCGATTCCATGCCGCGATTGGTATCGAGCTCGGACGTCCAGGCGAGGCCGAGGTCCTTCACGTTGGTGTCGTTGACAAGTTTCAGCGGCGAGTAGCGCTGCTCCGAATAGGTGCGGCCGTGGCTGATCCAGATATCGGGCCTGCGGTCAGCCGCGATGATCGCCGCGCCATCCACATCTGCAGCCGTGATCGCCGGCAGCGGTGCGTTTGACTCGCCGCACGCGGCCAGAGCCAGCAGCGCAACGCCGCCAAGCCAAGCGCCAAACCGTTTCATGCAAATCTCCCTCATGCCCTGTCATTGGGGCGTCCTGTCATCGGACATGCTGACTTTTCAGCACTCTTGGGATGCTTTGCAAAGCCCTCCGCGCGGTCAGACTGCCGATGCCGCACCTGCGATGTGAGATAATTGCTTCCCGGATGCTTCAGCTGGCCGATATGGGAGAAATGAGAGCCAACTCGGCGCCCTTCACCTGCGCCAGGAACGCCAGTGGACGGCTTTCATTGTCGCTGGCGAAAGCCATCCACGCTTCCGCTCCGTCATCATGACGGTGGATCACGTGCGGCGCGTGCGTGAAGACGACACTGCGTTCCAGTAAGGTCTGATGCTCGAGGCCAAACTGCCCTGCCCGGTCAGATTTGGCCGGTCAGATTTGGCCGGTCAGATTTGGTCAGCCGGTCAGACGATCAAGATCGGCGAGAATACCGTCGAGATCGAGGGAGGGGGCGGCGGTCACCGGGGCTGCAACAGCGGTCGAGACGGGCGCGCCCAGCACGCGGCCGATGACAGTGTGGAGCTCGCTCTGTTCAATGGGCTTGGACACGTAGCCATTGAGGCCAAGGCTCAACAGGCGCTCGCGATCGCCGGACATGGCGTCTGCGGTCAGGGCGATCACTGGCACGTCGCACCAATCCTCGGACGACGCGCGGATGTGACCGATGGCTTCGACGCCATCCATCACCGGCATATGGATATCCAGCAGGACCAGATCGAACGGCTGTCGCGCCAGCGCGTCGAGGGCTTCGCGGCCATTGGCGGCTTCCGTGATGAGAGCTCCGTGCGGTTGCAGGAACAGGCGAACGACCTGCCGGTTGATGGCATTGTCGTCGGTCAGCAACACGCGCGCGCCGCGCAGGCGAACGGGAGATGTCAGACGATTGCCCACCGCCGGGATCGCCGGCATTTCGGACGCTGTATCGGCGAGGAAGGTCAACGTGAAGACCGAGCCGCGCCCTGGCGTCGAACGAACCACGATGTCGCCGCCCATCATGCGCGCGAGCCGTCGCGAAATGGCAAGGCCAAGGCCTGTGCCGCCAAAGCTGCGCGTGGTGGAGGCATCGGCCTGACTGAAGGCTTCGAACAGGCGGAGCGACGCGGACGTATCCATGCCGATACCGGTGTCGGCGATCTCGATGCTGACGCGGCTACGCCCTTCACCCTCATTGGTGAGCGAGATGATGATCTCGACCCTGCCCGTATGCGTGAACTTCACGGCATTGGAGACAAGATTCGAAACGCACTGTCGCACGCGCACAGGATCGTGACGTAACCGGAGCGAGGTAGGCAGCCTGCTGGTGAGCACGAGGTTCAGGTTCTTCTCGGCGGCCGCCGGCATGAACAGCGCCTGCACCTGTCCGACAGTGTGCAGAAGACTGGCGTCGATCGGCGTGATCTCAAGCTTTCCGGCCTCGATCTTCGAGAGATCCAGCACGTCGTTGAGGATCGCCATGAGGTTGGCGCCCGAGTCGCGGATGATGCCAACCATTTGGCGGACTTCGGGGTCGAGATCGCGCGCGTCCAGCGCCTGCGCCATGCCGAGCACACCGTTGAGGGGCGTACGAATTTCGTGGCTCATGTTGGCGAGGAATTCGCTCTTGGCGCGGGTTGCCGCTTCGGCCGCATCGCGTGAGGCTTCGACTTCCGCGAGGCGAGCGGCGCGCTCCGTCGCCAGCGAGGCCTGGTACGCCTCGACGCGCGCGGCCTGCCGGATCAGGTAGAATGTTGCGGCGGGGGACACGAGCAGCGTGATGACGATCGTCATCACAGGCGAATAGGTCACGCCCGGCGGGCCGAAGAGCACGCCGTTCAGGAGATAGTCGACGGCAAGGACAACCGTCAGGATCAGCAGCGTGAAAATCGCTGCCTTGCGTATCTGTGCGGCAAGCATTCGGTATCGCCCCCGGGATGGGGCTAGTTTTGGCAGAAATAGGTAAAGGCTTCGCGGACGTCTGTTCACGTTGCGTCAGGCGGCAGCGTCAGCCCCGCACGGCTTCCAACAACTCGGTTTGCGCGGTTGCGAGAGCGCGGTCGATTGCCCCATTCCATTCGGCGACGCTGCTCGCTTCCAGTGATCCCGCTGGCGAGGCGACTGAGCGCGAGGCGTTAACCACCCCGCCCTCGCGGATCGCGCCCCTGCGAACAAAACCGGCGACCGCATCCTGCGCGCCGGCGCCTTGCGCGCCATAGCCGGGGACAAGGAACAGCGCATCGCCGGCCGCTTCGCGAAGGCGGCGGGCGTCTTCGGGTCCGGTGGCGCCAGCGACCAGCATCAGGCCCGACCAGCCGCCCTCTCCGCGCAGGCGTGCGATCAGTGGCTGCAGGGCGCGAGCGACATGCAGGTAGAGCGGCTCGCCATCGACCAGCTTCGCCTGGAAATCCTTCGAGCCTGGATTGGACGTCCGTGCAAGAACGACAACGCCTTTTCCCTGCCGCTCGGCGACGGAGACGAAAGGCTCAATCGTGTCGATGCCCATGTAAGGGTTCACCGTTATCGCGTCGCAAGGGCAGGACGATGCCTCGCCCAGATAACCCTCGGCATAGCCTTCCGCCGTCGATCCTATATCGCCGCGCTTGGCGTCGAGGATCACCATGAGTTCCGCCTGATGCGCCGCCTCGCAGACCTGCTCCAGCGCCGCGAGCCCTCTTGATCCCCAACGCTCGAAAAGGCCGGCCTGCGGCTTCACCACGGCGGCGCGACCTGCGCAGCGTTCGACCAGCGCCACACCCCATTTTGCCGCCGCCTCCGGACCCGCTCCGAACAGGGCGGGCAACAGCGCCGGATGCGGATCGATACCCACGCACAGCGGCCCGTGGGCGCGCACACGATCCATCAGGCGATCTGCAAAGGGAGACATCAGGGATGGTTCACACGGCAAAGGACTTTGACGACAGCACGCGAATCCCTAAGCCGGTCCGCCTCGGCTGCATAGGAGGCGGATGAGATCGGACGCGCATCGATGCCAGGCGCGATCAGCCCCTGGCTGTCGAGAAAGCGGCGGATCGAGTCGGGCGAGGCGGAATAGATCCGGCCTCGGCGCGGGCTCTCCGCCACGGTGACGCCAACGACCGCACCGTCGCGATCGAACACCGGGCCACCGCTCATGCCCGATAACGTGCCCTCGAGACCTTCGGAACGGCCCTGTTCGGCCCAGGCGAGCACCGGTTCTTCCATCGCATAGCGGCCCCGCGTAACGAGGTTGGAACGCGATTCCAGAGCCGAATAGGCTTCGCCTGACAGCCCCTGTGGGAAGCCGACATGGAAGCCCGCCTCGCCCTGATGCAGCTCGCGATCGAGATCAAGCTTCAGGGCCACCGGCGCGCGGTCGGTGATCAGGAGGGCAAGGTCCGTATTGTCCGATGTGCGCACTTCATTGACGCGCACCATACGACCATTGCCGACGGCGAGCCCAACGCGGCTGCATCCATCGACCACATGGCGCGCGGTCAGCCAGGCGCCGGCCTCGTTGATGGCGAAGGCCGTGCCGATACCGTCCTCGGCGTCGCCGACCTGCACCAGCACGCGCTCATCGAACGGGTGCGATTCGGGGAGGGCGTCGCCCTCTGTTTTTGGGGCAGGCTTGTCGGTATCGGGACGGCGGACAGGCGGCCGAACGGCACTGCGGGTATCGACGGTTTCGATAGCCGGACGGAACGGGTCATCGCGATTCCCGGAGCCGCTGGAAAACAGCGTCCCGACAATGACGGCCAACACGACCGCATAGACCACCCAATCGGGGATTCTCATGCACGTCTCCGCATCGACTTAATATTGCGACACACGCGCCACTCACAAGGCCGCCGCCATCACCATCGCAGCAGCAATCTTCACCCCTGCCAGCACCAGAGCCGCGCCCATTTCGTCCCGCTCGATGCGTTTGGGGAGGTCGCGCAGCACCATGTCAGCCGCCCGAAAGGCCAGCAATTGCAGGAGGATGGCGACGACGCCCCAGATCAGGAGGTCGTACACAGAGGTCGCTGTCTCGAGGCAGGCGGCCATCGGTATCGCCAACCCAACGATCACAGCTGCGACGCTGATGCCGGCGGAAGTATTCCCCTCCCTGATGAGCTTCATCTCTTTCATAGGCGTCAGGAGCACATGAACGATACAGCCTGTGATCAGCAGGCCGAGTGTCACGCCGCCATGCTGCAGGAATTGCGGAAAGCCCTTCACGAATGAGTCGATTGCTATGTTCACGCGCCGCGCCTCCGTCCGCCGGGTCCCTGTTTTGGCTTACACGGTTTGGCGCGTATCGCGAACGACCTCGGAGCAATCTCGAAAACGTTGCGGCATTCCGTCTACGGCAGGTAAACGCCGCGGCCAAATACCTCAAACACTGTTTGACAACGGCATCGGATGGGCAGCCCCTTTGCTCAGCGGAGAATTTAGAGCCGCAAGCAAGAGCAAGAGGGAGTATTGATGAAACGTCCAGTTTCACTTGTAGCGTCCCTTGTATGGATACTCGGGACATTTTCCGTATCTGCCTGCAGTGAGGCGCCCGTCGGCAAGGAGCAACTCGCGACGATCTGTGGTGAGAAAGCCGGATCATCGCTGAACTGCTCCTGTTTCACGGATGCGCTGCAGACCAGCCTGCCGCCTGAGCAGTTCGCGAAGGTCGCCAAGGCAATCGAGGAAAACCGGCGCTTTACCGGATTTATTCCGACGACCCTGGTTGATGATGCAAGCATCGGCGCCGGCATCATGCAGGCGGAGACCAGCTGCGCCGCCTAGCAGCGCAAGTGCATGACGAAGCAGCAGGCTGGGGGCTGACTAGACGCCGAGAGCGGCAAGCACGCCTGCGGTAAGGGCTGCGATCGTCATGATCAGTGTCAGCGCGACAGCCACGATGCGTTGTGTCGAGGTGCGCTTCCTTGCGCCCGGCGCCACCTTTTCCTTGCGCGGCGCCAGCGTCCACACGTTCGACAGGAAGCCGAACGCCGAGACGGCCGCCACGATCGCGGCCGCACGCGCGCCGCCCAGCAGAGCCGCGCCCGTCGCAATGCCGAGCAGCATCGCCTGAAAACCGGCCGTCGCCGAAATCACGCGCCGGATCATCCGGTCGGCCCGGCCATGGTCGAGCCCGTCGAACGCGGTGTTCGGCACGATCACCGCCGCCGTCCACCCGCACGCAGCAGCCGCCCCGGCCGACAAGGCGGCCGTGGATAGCAGGATTGATGCGAAATCCGCCATGGCGGGTTCTCCGGAGGTTAGGACTGGACGGGTCTAGAGAGATTCGGGCGCGGCGGCAGTGGCGCCGCCTTCCCCGCCCCCGCAGCACCAGCTATTGCCAGCGAGGCGGGAGAGCCCGACTGTGGGGCATATTCTTGCCACGGGCCAAAAAGATTTTCAGGGGACGTTCATGAGATTCTCGACGATCGCGGCTTTGGCCGGGCTCGGCCTTGCGGCTTGTGTCGCGCAGAAGACCGAAGAGGCAAAACCCGTGGCGGATGCTCGTTTTGACTATGCGGCCAACTTCACCTGCGAAGGCGGCGCGAAGCTCGACATCGTGTTCAGCGGCAATGATGGCGTTCTGGCGCGCGTTGATGGCGGGGCAACGATGACGCTGCCAATGGATCCGGGCGGCACGACAGGCCCGACGTGGAAGAACGAGACGGCGACGCTGGTGCTCGACGGACCCGGCGCGACCTGGGCGATGGGCGGCCCGGCCAAGCCCTGCATATTCGAGTCGCGCTCGCTCCCGCCGCCGAGAGTGGACGGCGTGGTAAAGACGCTCGGCGCGGAAGACGCGGGCAAGCCGGTCGAGATGAAGGTGGGCGAGAAGATCGCGGTGGCGCTCTCCGGCGTGCCGACGGCGGGCTATGTGTGGGCCGCGTCCTCGCCGCCGGCCTGGGTGAAGGCCACCGACGGTCCGGGCGGCGCAACATCGTCGGCCCAGTTCCTGCCCGGCTTCACCGGAGGCAATCACTGGGAGGTCGTGATCTTCGAGGCCATCGCCGCGGGCGAAGGCGGGATCACACTGGCCCAGCGCCGTCCGTGGGAACCGGCAGCCGAAGCCGACGCTGCAACCTTCAAGTTCACGCTGAAGGCCAGCTGATCGCCAGCCGCGGAATGGCATCACGTCTTGCGGCTCTTGGTCTCGTCGCGCTCATCGCTGCGTGCGCGCCGAAACGGGAGACGCCGGATGCCGCCGATATCCGCGCTGCACGTCAAGCCGCGCTGACATTCGACCATCGCATGACGAGCGAGATCGTCGGGCGGCTCGATCGTGACGAGGATCCCGTCGCGGTCTATCTCGCTTATGCCGACAACGTACCAGGCTGGGGCAAGGAACTGAGCGACGCGGCGAAGATGGACTTCAGCCGTACCGCTCTGGGCGCGCGCAATCCAGCCGATGCGCCCGACGCCTGGGAACGGCAGCAGATGGAGCAGATGAGCTTCATGCTGGATGCCGGCATCGATCCCGAGACGCTGGAGATTGCCGAAATCGTCACGGAGGGCGACGCCAAGGTCTTCCGATGGATGCGTCCCGTGCTGATGAGGGAGGCATGCCTTGCCTGCCACGGCGAGGCGATCGAGTCGCGTGTGAAACTACTGCTGGGTCAGGAATATCCGCTGGATGAAGCAACCGGCTATGCAGCGGGGCAGCTTGGTGGCGCCTATTCCGTGCGCAAGGCGTTGAGCATTGGTGGCAAACCGCCGCCGCCCTACCAGCCGCAGCCAATTCCGCCGCGCCTGCCACCCGATCCGCGCCAGCCAGGCGACGCGCCACTCGTGCAACCGATGCCTGCGCCGGCGCCGCCGTAGGAATGCTTTGGGGTCGTTCTCGGGCTTGAACCGAGAACCTTTTTCTCGTGAAGTATCCCGCCGCAAAAAAGAAG